>NZ_CP119573.1:908881-1211841 GCF_029278605.1 Cupriavidus sp. WKF15 | reverse complement strand
CCGAAGCGAGCCGCAGAAGAGGTTTCGCCATCCGGTCACCCCACAACCAACCCAACGGTATGAGGAGCAGCAAGGCCGGAACGGTAGCCACCCCTAGTTTGACTAGCGTTGAGCGAATGCGGCCATAGAGGATATCGGCGTCGTAGACCAGCACAACATATCCCAGACGCCCCCCGTCATCCGAATTCACTGGCATGCCCGCCGTCACGTCATGGGTTGCTAATAGCCCCGGAAAATTGAAGTAGAAGCGGTCGCCGACGGTACGCAAGTGTGAAAGAACGTCGCCGTATTCGGCAGGTAGTCGGGCGACGTCTGTCTGAATGGGTGCCTTCCGGGGAGCAGTCGATGCATACACGTGCCCTTGAGCGTCAAAAAGCGCGATTTCCTTTAGCGGGTTCGTCGGCTCCCTCACTGCAACCGGTGTGCGGATGACTTCGAAAGCTCGCCATACGTCATCCTTGACCATCGGGTCACGTACCGAGAGTGTCAGTACCCGACAAAGATTCTGGGCTCCGTTTTCCAGGTCCTTCCGCGCGTCGGATAGTGCGAGACTAACAAGCGCAGCCGTCACGAGGAGTTCGGTCAGGAGGATGACCGCACTCAGCGCAAGTGGAATCTTGTAGCGGTAACTGAGGTTAGAAAGCATCTGTGGGCGCCTACCGTGGCCCGGCGTCCAAAATTCGGACGAGCGCGCGAATGCCGTCGAACACGCTGTCGGCACCTTCGACGAAGCCGTCGAGGTTCAATTGCTGAAGAATTTCGCGCCCTTCCGCTCGCTCCTTCATGTCGACAAGCGCCCGCTGAATGCGGCGAAACATGTCTTCGTCGAGGTCGGTGCGCGCCACAATCGGCGGGAAGCCGTACTGCGGCGAGCGCCACGCTACCTTCACGTCTCGAGTACGGTCCGGGTATCGCCTTTCGATGGTGTCATAGACGTAGCCATCTATCTCGCCGGCATCCGCAAGTCCAGAACTCACCGCATCGACGACCTTCCGGTGCGCGTACGTAAAGAAGGACTTCCTGAAGAAGGCGCGTGGCCGCAGGCCCGCCCGAATCAACTCGGTGGTAGGTACCAGGAAGCCTGAGTTCGACTGCGGGTCACTGAACGCAAACACCCGGTTCCGGAGCTGCGAGATGTGCGTGGTTTGGGTGTCGCCCTTGGGAACAATCAGATAGGAGCGATAAAGCGGCTGCCCCTGGTAGTCTGGTATCGCCAGCAGCCGCATGGTCTGCGGGTGCGTGACGTACGGATAGCCACAGACCCACGCGACATCCAGACGATTCGTAGCCAGCAAATCGTGGATTTCACGGTAGTTATTGCGCTGCACAAACCTCACATTGGCACCGCAAACGCTTCCGAGTTCGTTGGCCCAACGTGCCAGCAGACTGATTTCGTTATCCAGGAAGACGGCCGTGGTGCCGAACGTAATCGATGGGCGTTCCTCGCCGGAGGCGAACCCAAAGGCCGAGAGGAGCGGCAAGCTCAGCGCGGAACGGAGAAGTCGCCGTCGACCGGTGTTAGGAATTGGTGACATAACGGCTCACTCCCCCTCCCGAACCGTTACCGGACGGTAACGGCGCTCAGCGCCTCCGCATCCATATTTCCTTGCGCACAAGCCAGCTGACCGCCATCGAGCCGGGTGGCACACGTCTTGCCACGAAATCGATGCTAGCGACTAGGCAAGCAAGATTCAAGCAAGGAGGGAACATGCCCGAACTCAAAATCGACCGCCGGACGTTCCTGAAGTTGGGAGGCACCTCCGTTGCCGCCTCCGCTGCGTGTGCATTTGTGCCGACCGCAGCGGAAGCCGCCACACCGGTCGACACAAGCAAGACCAAGCTCCCGTATCCGAGAAAGAATCTGGCTCAACTCGGACGGATGACGCTCAACACCCCAGTCTCCTTCACCTATCCGGACGCCGCGTCGCCCTGCATTGCTGTCAAGCTCGGCAATCGCGTCCCAGGTGGTGTCGGCCCGGAAGGTGACATCGTCGCTTACAGCGCGATGTGCACGCACATGGGTTGTCCTGTGGCATATGAACCTGCCACCAAGACATTCAAGTGCCCTTGCCACTTCAGCATCTTTGATGCGGAAAAGGCCGGACAAATGGTTGTCGGCCAGGCCACTGAAAACCTGCCCCGGGTGAGACTGCTTTATGACGACAAGACCGGGACGGTATCGGCTGTCGGCGTGGAGGGCCTGATATACGGCCGCCAGGCCAACATCCTTTAACCTCGAGGAGCTGAAAATGGCTACCGAGAAGGACCGCATCGTGCTACCGCCGGTCACGGCCAAGCGGACAAACATGACCTGCCACTTCTGCATCGTCGGGTGCGGGTATCACGTGTACAAGTGGCCAGAGGACCAGGAAGGCGGTCGGGCACCGAACCAGAATGCGCTCAGCCTTGATTTCCGCAAGCAGCTGCCGCCGCTATCCATCGTCATGACGCCCGCCATGGAAAATGTCGTCACCGACCGCGACGGCTCTCGCCACACCATCATGATTGTTCCGGACAAGAGTTGCGTCGTGAACAGCGGACTCAGTTCGACCCGTGGCGGCAAGATGGCGACATATATGTACACCCCCGACGGGCTCACTAAGGAGCGCCTGAAGAATCCGCGCGTCTATCTCAGCGACCAATGGGTCGATACCACCTGGGACCAGGCGTTGGCGCTTTATGCCGGCCTGATGAAGAAGGTGCTCGACAAGGATGGCCCGAGCGGCATCGTCTTCTCTGCCTTTGACCATGGCGGAGCCGGTGGTGGATTCGAAAACACATGGGGCACCGGCAAGCTGATGTTCACGGCACTGCAGACCCCGATGGTCCGCATCCACAACCGGCCGGCATACAACTCCGAATGTCACGCTACTCGTGAGATGGGGATTGGGGAACTGAACAACTCCTACGAGGACGCCGAGCTCGCCGACGTCATTTGGGCCATCGGCGCCAACTCGTACGAAACTCAGACGAACTACTTCCTGAATCACTGGGTACCAAGTCTCAATGGCACGACTGCGGACAAGAAGAGGAAGTTCTTCCCGGGAGAATCGCCTCAGAAGACCAGAATCGTTTTCGTCGACCCGAGACGGACCCCGACCATTGCCGTTGCCGAGCAGGTGGCAGGAAAGGACAACGTGCTGCACCTGGACATTCAGCCGGGTACGGACATCGCCTTGTTCAATGGCCTCTTCAACCATGTCGTCCAGCAGGGTTGGATTGACCGCGAGTTCATTGCTGCACACACGAGCGGGTTCGATGCGGCGGTACAAGCCAACAAGCTGTCCTTGGAGGATTGCAGCAAAATCACCGGCGTACCCGTGGAGAAGATTCGAACGGCGGCCGAATGGTCATACAAGCCGAAGGCATCAGGCCAAATGCCGAGGACGATGCACGCCTATGAAAAGGGCATCATCTGGGGCAACGACAATTATCTGATTCAGTCCTCGCTCGTGGACCTTGTGCTCGCGACCCACAATGTCGGACGGCGAGGAACAGGCGTCGTCCGGATGGGCGGTCACCAGGAAGGCTACACCCGGCCTCCATACCCCGGTGACAAGAAGATATACATTGACCAGGAACTCATCCACGGTAAGGGCCGGATGATGACGTGGTGGGGATGCAATAACTTCCAGACGAGCAACAACGCTCAGCAGTTGCGCGAAGTGGTCCTGCGAAGGTCGCAGATGGTCAAGGATGCGATGCAGCGCGCCCGTGGCGCGACCACCGAGCAGATGGTCGACGTTATTTATGATGCGACTGGCAAAGGTGGGCTGTTTGTCGCCAGCATCAACCTCTACCCGACCAAGCTCGAAGAGGCTGCACATCTGATGTTGCCTGCGGCGCATCCTGGCGAAATGAATCTGACTTCCATGAACGGCGAGCGGCGTATGCGGCTTTCCGAACGGTTCATGGACCCGCCCGGAACGGCTCTACCCGACTGCCTTATCGCGGCTCGCATCGCCAACACGCTGCGCGACATGTACCGCAAGGATGGCAACGCGAAGATGGCCGCCCGGTTTGAAGGCTTTGACTGGAAGACTGAGGAGGATGCATTCAACGATGGCTTCCGCAAAGCTGGACAGCCGGGCGCTGGGAAGATTGACAGCCAGGGCGGAGATACTGGCAACCTGGTGACCTATGAACGGTTGCGCGTCATGGCCAACAACGGGGTGCAGTTGCCGGCGAAGGCGTGGGAAGGCGGAAAGCTTGTCGGCACAGAAATGATGTATATGGACGGCAAGTTCGATACACCCGACGGCAAAGCGCAGTTCAAGCAGTCGCCGTGGCCAGGGCTACCGAAGGTCATAGCCGACCTGAAAGCGAAGTACCGGTTCTGGATTAACAACGGTCGGACAAACGAAGTCTGGCAAACGGTCTATCACGACCAGTACAACGACTTCGTCCGCACGCGAGACCCGATGGCCTATATCGAGATGAACCCTGAAGATGCACAGCAGCTTGGGATTGCTGCGGGAGACATCGTCGAGGTCTTCAACGACTTCGGGTCTACTTATGCCATGGCTTATCCAGCCGCCGAAATCAAGCATGACCAGACATTCATGGTGTTTGGTCATGTGAACGGCATCCAGGATAACGTCACGACGACATGGACGGACCGGAACATTGTTCCTTACTACAAGGGCACGTGGGCGAACGTCCGTCGCGTGGGTTCGATGGAGGACTACAAGCAGACGGTAAGCTTCAAGAGCCGCCGCTACACGTAGGCGGCGGAGGGCCGGCGCGTTGCTGGCCCCTTCCCATTTCTGTCTGCAGCTGAACACGAGCTGGATAGGCGGCGCGATGAAATCATTCACCCTGGGGTGCGTGATTCCTCTGGTGAATGTCACTGCCTTCCACTCGACAGAAAGCGACTTCCGAACCGCAGATGTCACGGCTGTCGCATGGCCGGTTCAGAACACGCGGCTGCGGCCGTTGCGAGACTTACGCATATCGGTGACAGACCGCTGTAACGTCCGCTGCATCTACTGCATGCCGAAAGAAGTTTTCGGCAAGGACTACCCATTCCTGCCCCGAGCAGAGTTGCTCACTTCTAAATCGAGCGTATTGCACGTGTGTTCGTCGGCCTCGGCGTCGAAAAGATACGCCTGACAGGTGGGGTGCTGCGAAAGGACCTTGAATACCAGGTCGAATTGTTGGCGAAACTGAGAACGCCCGGCGGCGGCGACGTCGACCTATCGCTGACGACGAGTGTCGTACTTACCGCTGCAGAGGATGACCAAAGAAGGCAGCGAAGAATCGGCATGGAAGTCGTTCCAGAGCCGCTAAGCGCGAGGTCAACCTCCTGCAAAGCTCGGCCGTTTCTCGATTGCTACCAACGCGGTTTTGTGGCGAATCGGACATTCTGCAATGCATCAGCATTTACACCCAAGAGGCGCATGCAGGCACCCATAACCTGCCTTCCCGCTGTTGCTATTTCGCGAAACGATACGTAGATGCACCAGCTTGTGGCCTAGACTTAAAGTGCTTTCTCAAGATTCCGCTGCGATGCCAGGTGCGGCATGAAACTTATTGCAGCGCAGCGGTTCCTCCAAGGGAAATTCTGACAATTGTTGGGTCTTCTGAGTTATGCGGCAAACAAGAATCAGGGTGTGGGAGGGGGCATGAAAAGCACAAATGAGCAGTCGCTGCGTTTTCAGGTCGATAAATGGCTCGCGCCTGGCCCCACGACGTCGGTCCATGTACTTGAATTCAGTCGCACCCTCTCGGGTCGGCGACGTTACGTATGCGTCGAGACCACGCAACCGTCCGGTTTGCGCGCGTTGTTCTTCTTTCGGCACGATGACGGGTGCTGGCGCGTGTTTCCGCCTGCAGTCGATGGCCGAAGATGAGCGCTCACCGCCTGGCCTTGTGAGCGGGTCAGCGCTAGTGTTGGCGCGCGACTGTTCTGGCTGTGACCGTAGTCACAATCCGATAGGGGCGCGGAAGCGGCTCTTTTTTCGTGTCGCGCTTCGCCTCGAGCCTTCCATTCATTGTCACTATCGCTCATACCGTATATACGGTATGTAGATTGTCAAAGACCTACAAGCGATGTCGAGCTTCGGCTCGTCCGGATGCCCAGCACGTTCGCGACCGCAGGCCGGAAAAATTCATTGGGATGCGCTTTCATGGGGAATTTTGACAGGCCAAGGGCGTCAAATATCCGTGTTGGGCCGGTTTCGCTTAGAGCGGACCGGACATGTCTTGCAAACGAAGAGAGGAAGTCCACGTGGACAGTTGTAGTCGACGACGTTTCCAGGCAAGACATTAGTCGTTACCCCGACCGCTGCCTTGCCTGACCGGTAAGGCAGCGGTGTCATTCGGCCATTCGGCCAACCGCTCCTTTGTTGTGTCCCGCCAGAACCCCCATCTGGCGTAGTGCTGCCCGCGCGAATTGCTGCAGGGTGGCGGGGAGCAGAGCATGTGCATGATTCACTCGTTCTCCCGTCGGGTGTCGGAGCTCATTGACCGGCTGGTGTCACCCTCCCGCCGCCATGCGAGCGTCCCCAGCGCCTCATTCGAGCGTAACCAGACTTCTTGGGGTGTGGCGAGGCAACGGCCCCGGACCAACCGGGAATTCGCCGAAGCCGCCATCAAGGTGTTCCGCACGCTCCGGTAAGCGCAGCCAGTCAAGTTGCGCCGCACCAAGCAACTGAGCACAAATCAAAACCTCGAGGAGCAAGAAATGGCCAAGGTCACTACCGGGATGGACGCCCCACCGCATGGGTTGGATGCCTCACCGCGCGAGACGGTCCTTGATGACGCACACGCAGGCGACATACGCGGGGCGCTTGGCACGATTTCCCAGCACGACACGGGACTGCGACTGGGATGGCGGGCCAGGCTTCGCACCTTACTCGCCATTGTCGGACCGGGGTTGATTGTCATGGTGGGCGACAACGATGCCGGCGCCTTTGGCACCTATACGCAGGCCGGGCAAAACTACGGCACGACCCTGTTGTGGACACTGCTGTTGTTGATACCCGTGCTGTATGTCAATCAGGAGATGGTGGTCAGGCTGGGAGCCGTTGCCCGAGTGGGGCATGCACGCCTTATCTTCGAACGCTTCGGCAAGCTCTGGGGAAGCTTCAGTGTCATTGACCTGTGCCTGGTCAATGCGCTCACGCTGGTGACTGAGTTTATAGGTATCAGCCTCGCTCTGGAGTATCTCGGCATTCCCCGCCACTGGGGCGTGTGTGCTTCGGCGTTGTTGGTCATGCTAGCGGCTTCGACCGGGGACTTCAGGCGCTTCGAACGGTTCGCCATCGCGTTGGTTGCCGGTAGCCTCACCCTCATTCCTGTTTTTGTCCTGGTGCACCCGCCGCTGGGTCAGGTCGCCCGGGACGTCCTGGTTCCTACAATGCCGGGGCATGCCCCGTTAAGCGAGGTCATGCTGCTCATCATCGCCATCGTTGGGACGACCGTTGCGCCATGGCAACTGTTCTTTCAGCAGAGCTACATCATCGACAAGCGGATTACGCCACGATTCATCCGCTACGAGAAGACCGACTTGTGGCTAGGCATCGCCATCGTCGTGGCAGGGGCCATCGCTATGATGGCGTTCAGCGCCGAGGCATTTCGGGGTACGGCGCAGTTCGGCCACTACACGGACGCGCTCGGCACCGCAGTTGGCCTCGAGAAGCATGCCGGCCGTATGACCGGGGTCCTGTTCGCGATTGCCTTGCTGGATGCGAGCATCATCGGCGCTTGCGCGGTATCGCTTTCGACTGCCTACGCGCTTGGCGATGCATTCGCCGCGCGACATTCGCTGCACCGCAAGCCCGCCGAGGCCAAAGGCTTTTATGCCGTCTATTTCGGGCTTACGATGCTCGCCGCCTGCCTCGTGCTGACGCCTGGCGTACCCCTTGGTCTGCTGACCAATGCGGTGCAATCGTTGGCAGGCGTGCTGCTACCTAGCGCCACTGTGTTCTTGCTCCTGCTGTGCAATGACAAAGCAGTGCTTGGGCCCTGGGTGAACGGGCGCTGGATGAATCTGTTCACTGGGGCAGTTATTGCGACGCTAGTGATGCTATCCATCATCCTAACAGCCTCCGTCCTATTTCCGACGATGGGAGCGCGAGAGATTATGGCGGTCCTGACGAGCGGGACCCTGTTTGCCCTGCTGGTGTCCGTCGCGGTGTCCCTATATGAGCGGCACGGCGATATTCCCGACGAGTCGTCGGTCTTGCCGACGGACCCTGACCGGCTGTGCTGGACCATGCCGTCGCTGACCCAGCTACCCCCACCAAGGCTTACGCTATTGAACCGCGTGTGGATGTATGTATTGTGTGCATACCTAACCGTGGCTGCAGGACTGGTGCTGGTCCGCATCATCAATCTGGTGATGACCTACAGATACTAGGCCTCAAGCGCCAGCCAGCACTGTGCCTGTCATTCGGCTAGTGGCCGGCGATTGGCACACGGAAGATGCGTAGCTGAGGTTTCGTTCGCCCGTTCCTCATTTCACCTTTCCCTCCGACTGCCGCGACAGGACCGGCCTCGGACGTCATGAAGGTTGACCCCTCTCTAACGTCTGCATGTGTCGCCAGCCTGCCGTCCCCATTCCTGCCAGCGTTCACCCCGTCCGGCTAGGGCCGTGGCTAACACCCGGCGGCGCTGTTTCGTGAAACTTTTGTGACAAAACCTACAGGTTGTGCAAGGTCTGGCGTTAAGGGTCGGATTGCCATCAATAGTTGTCCAAGTATGTCCCTCCCCACCCAACCTCCGGTCGTTCGGCGTTTCAGCTCACTGCCGCTCATCACGCGGATATGCCTCGCCCTCACTTTTGTCTACGTATTCGGCGCAGCCGTTGGTGTGACTGGGATAGGAAGTCTGGTACTCGTCAGCAATACCACAGCCCATCTCTACGATGACGATTTGGGCGGCGCCTTAATTGCCGAACAAGCGCAGTCTGCTATCGCCGAAACTGCTCGTGCGCAGCTTTCATTGACTGCTGCCACGAGCGGAGAGGAGCGGGAAGTCGCGAAGCAGGAGATGCTAAATGGGATGAAAGCGCTCGATGCGCTGCTGGCCGACCCGCGCCTCGCCAAGAACAGCCTCGTTGCCCAGGCCCACAGCCAGAACAAGAAGGCAAGAGAGATGGCTATTGCCTATATCGAGCTGATGCAGCGGCAACCACTCGATGCAATCCAGTTCGAGCCCACGGTATCTGTGGATGGACATTTCCTTGTGGACGAGTTGCATGAGCTTGCGCAGACTGTCCGTCACCTTAAAGACAAACAGTTGACACAGGCGAAAGCTACGCTGGCGTCAGCGTCGGCGTCACAAAGGACGGCCCAGATAATCATGGGCGGACTACTTGCTGTGAGCCTGTTTGCATCGATGGCAATGGCCTATGTGCTCGCTCGCCAGGTAAGGAGGGAGCTTGGTGGAGAACCGGCGGATGCGACACGCGTCGCCGAGCGCATCGCCGCTGGTGACCTCAGGTTGCCAATTGTGGTACGCGAAGGAGATACCTCTAGCATGCTGGCAAACCTGTCCAAGATGCAGTCAGAGCTCAAAGCCACCCTTGCCGGCATCAAGGATTCGGCGGCATCGGTCTCCGTCGCGACCAAAGAGATATCGATGGGCAATCAAGACCTGTCACTACGTACCGAGCAGCAGGCCGTGTTGCTTGAGCGGACAGCGTCGGCAATGCAAGAGTTGCTTGCCGACGTCAATCGCGCCCAGGACGAAGCCACTGAGTGCAGCGCGCTGGCCACCGTGACACTGAAGGCGGCTTCGGACGGAAGCATGGTCACGGAGCGTCTTGCAGGGAAGATGAATAACCTTCACGAGCATTCCCGCTCAGTTACAGAAATTGTGCAACTCATCGAGTCAATTGCGTTCCAGACCAACATACTGGCACTGAACGCCTCCGTGGAAGCCGCCAGGGCTGGTAACCACGGCCGAGGATTCGCGGTCGTTGCGGAGGAAGTACGAACACTGGCTCAGCGGTGCGCGGCAGCCGCCAAGGAGATTGGTGGGGTCATCTCAAAGACCGTGTCTGACGTAAATGATGGAACAGCCTTGGCAGGTGATGTCAGAACGTCGATGGGCGATGTCCGCAGGGCAATTGAACGCACAGCTGAGTTTGCGATGGCGATGGAGGCTTCCAGCCAGAAACAGGCTATCAAGATTGGCACGCTAGGCGCGCCCGTGCGGGCAATGGATGAATCAACGCAGCAGAATTCCGCGTTGGTCGAGCAAGTTGCCGCCGCCGCGAGCTTGCTCCATCAGCAAGCCGAAGCTCTCGCTACAGATGTCGAGGCATTCAAGTTCGGACCCGCAAACCTCCCCTCGACCTCGAAGTAAGCCATTCTGATAAATCTGAAGAAGCAGCCAAGAGCCCGACAGCACGAGCGGACTGTATCCGGTGTCCGCGTGGATGAAAGGTTCATAGACCTATTAGGTTCCTGACGTGGTAACGACTATTGCAGAATGCATTGAGAAACAACTGCTAAGCGCAGTGTTCCAACCTATCGGGTACCTTACGTCTGGCGAAATTCTGGGTTACGAGGGCCTGATTCGCGGTCCCGTGGGGTCGGTGCTGGAGAGTCCTCAGGCGCTCTTCCTGCAGGCGCAACGCGAGGAGTGTATGGTGCAGCTGGAGCGATTCGCGGCTCGGGTCTGCGTCAGAGCCTTCGCGCAAGCCAGGCTGCCGGGAAAGCTGTTTATCAATTTCAGTGCGGCCGCCATCAGGGAAGTTGCCAGTAACGAGGACGATGTCCGGGATTTTCTGGGGTCGGTGCGATTTCCTCCTGAACGGATAGTCATCGAACTTACTGAGCAGGCGAGCCCGGAGCCCCTGGCGTGCCTGGAATCGTCCCTTCGCGCCATTCGAGAGGCGGGTGCCCAGTTTGCGCTGGATGATTTTGGCCAGGGTAATGCCAATCTGAGTTTGTGGATTGCCTTGCAGCCCGACTACGTCAAGATAGACCGCTCCGTGGTTGACGGCGTAGCGAAATCCGCGTTTCGGCTTGAAGTCCTTCGGTACATGCAGGGGCTTGCCAACGCCGGCAATGCGACGCTGATAGCGGAAGGTCTCGAGACCGTAGAAGACCTGATGGTATGTCGAGACATCGGCATCTCTTGTGCGCAGGGATATATCCTTGGTAAGCCAGTGTCGACACCCAGCGTACGACTTGAAGAGAGCGCTCTGGCGTAAGCGCCCGGTGAACCCGTCTTGACGTGGCTACTCAGGGAGGACGGAGGCAGTCCAGCGATGTGGCAGGAGCTCCGCGATGTCAGCGGTCTTCTGGGTTGGCAGTCGCGTAAGCACGTCTTTCAAGTAGGCGTAGGGGTCATGCCCATTGAGCTTCGCCGACTGGATCAGACTCATGACTGCGGCGGCGCGCTGGCCAGCGCGCAGCGAACCTGCGAACAGCCAGTTCGATCTTCCAAGAGCGATAGGCCGTATTTGCCCTTCGATATGGTTGTTATCGATAGGCACGGCTGGATCCTCAACGTAGCGCACGAGTGCCACCCAGCGTTTGAGGCTGTAGTCGATAGCTCGCGCAATGGCCGAACCGTCTGGCACCCGCCGCCTTTGTTCTTCAAGCCAGAGATGCAGTGCGTCCAGGATTGGTCTGGCCCGCTGCTGTCGCGCTTCCAAGCGTAGTTCTGGTTCTGCGTCCCGCACCTCTCGCTCGATCTCGTAGAGCCCGGCAATGAAGCGTAGCGCCTGGCCAGCCAACTCGCTCTTGTGCTTGTCGTGCAGCTCAAAGTACTTACGACGCGCGTGAGCCATGCACCCAATCTCGACGATGCCACCGCCGAAGCTGGCCTTGTAGCCAGAGAAGTCGTCGCATACCAGCTTGCCCTGCCAGTCCTGCAAGAATGCGCGAGCATGTTCGCCGCTGCGGCTAGGTGCAAACTGATAGATCACTGCACGCAACGATGAGAGCTGGCTCGGTGCGTAGGCCCACAGGTAGGCGCGATGCGTCTTGCCGTCGCCTGGCGAGAGCATCTGCACTGGTGTCTCGTCGGCGTGCAGTACGCTCTGGGTCAATACCTCAGCCTGCAGGGCATCCACCAGCGGTTGCAGTCGCACACCGCAGATACCGACCCACGCACCCAGCGTCGATTGCGGGATTGCCAGGCCGGCCCGCGCGTAGATGCGTTCTTGCCGATACAGAGGAAGATGGTCGCCAAACTTGGACACCAGCGTATGCGCCAGCAGCCCGGCGGTGGGGATGCCCTTGTCGATGACGTGGGGAGGAACCGGTGCCTGAGTGAGAGTCTCACATTGCCCGCATACCCACTTGCCCCGGATATGACGTTCGACCGTGAACACGCCAGGGGTGTAATCCAGCTTCTCACTGACGTCTTCGCCAATGCGCTTGAGCGCGCAGCCGCACGTGCAGGTCTCGGACTCTGGCTCGTGACGGATCTCGGTGCGAGGCAATTGAGGCGGAAGCGCCTGGCGTTTCGGCTTGTCCCTGGGCTCCGACTTGGACGGCGGCATCAGCGCTTCCAACTCGGCTTCGATTGCCTCAAGGTCTGCATCGAGGGCTTCCTCCAGCAAGCTTGCCTGGGCCGATGTCAGTTGCTCGCTGCGTTTGCCGAACTTCCAACGCTTGTGGATGGCTAGCTCGTGAGTGAGCTGATCGATCTTGGTTTGCCGGTAGCGCAACTCCTGCGCGTGCCGCGCAATGACGGCGTCATGCTCCTGGATCTGCGCCCGCAGCGTCGCAGCCAACTCGCGCAATTGCTGTGGGCTCAGGTCGTCCAGGTTCTCGGCGGGATTCATGTTCCGAATCTTGCCAGTTCCCGGTCACTCCAACCATTGGCACAGCCCCCAATGGACGCTCGGCTCCTGTGCCAAGCCACGACTAAAGCACGGTGATCGCCTCATCGCGGCCCAAGCGCTGCCAAGGCAGGCCCAGCACCAACGCATCCAGTTGCTCCCGACACAGCGGCGTCGTGATGGCTGTCATACCGTCGGTCCAGACGAAGCGACCCTTATTGAGCCGCCGCGTCGCCAACCAGATGCCAATGCCGTCGTACACCAGCACCTTGATCCGCGTGGCACGCTTGTTCGTGAAGAGATAAGCATGATGTGGCCGGGCGGCTCCAAATACCTTCACCACCCGAGCCAAGACCGTATCTGTTCCCGCTCGCATGTCCAGCGGCTCGGTGGCTAGCCAGATTGCCTCGACGCGGATCAACGCAACCACCCCTGAAGCCATTCGCCACACTCTGCTGCGGCCGATCCCGGCCAACGAATGTTGATCGTCGCTGCACCGCGTCGCACTTCGATCTGTATATCCGGTATCGCCGGCGTCGGCGTGGGATCGCCGATCTGCAGCGGGATGAACTCGGCTTGGGGTACTGTCATCAATGCGCGGGCTTCGCCCGCGGCTTCCAACGCTTGGTGCTCAGCGACCCAGCGCCGCAGCAGATTCGCGTTCACGCGATGGTGCAGCGCTACTGCCGCAATCGAAACACCAGGATGCATGCAGTCCTGGACGGCTTTGGCCTTGAACTCGGCGCTATGCTGACGTCGGCGTCGCGCTGGTACGCTCTCTTCGATAGTGTTCACGTGTCCACCAAGAATTTAGATGGACACGATGCTCCTTGCTCTCCTGCTTCCCTTCAAGACGGGTTCACCGGGCCCTTACGCTCTGGCTGCTATTCATGCAAATTCGATAGCGGTATTCCCCGAGACCTTGAAGTTGGCCCCTCGTGTATTTTCCGCGAGCCGGCTTTTGATAAGCGCGCCGAGCGTGTCGCCGATAACCCGCAACAATGATGTCCTGAACATCCTGACACAACACCCGAGCCTGCACGCTGTCGCCGTAGTTAAAGAAGGAAAGCCCGTCGGGCTCATCAATCGGCGAACCTTTGTTGATGCCTACGCGCTCCCATATCACCGGGAGCTCTTCGGCAGGAAGCGCTGCATAGAGTTTGCCAACACCTCGCCGATGCTGGTGGAGAAGAGCGCGACTGCGGAGCAATTGGCCGAACTGTTGAGCAGTCAGGACCAGGGCTATCTGTCCGATGGCCTGGTCATTGTGGAGCACGGTCAGTACGTCGGCCTGGCGACGGGGGCAGACCTGGTGCGCGCCGTCACGGAAGTGCGCATTGAGGCGGCCCGCTACGCTAACCCATTGACATTCTTACCGGGAAACATGCCAATCGACGCCCACATCAGACGTTTGGTCGAGAGCGGTGCATGCTTCCACGCTTGCTATTGCGACCTCAACAGCTTCAAACCATTCAATGACCGGTACGGTTACTGGCTGGGGGATGAAATGCTGAAGCTTGCGGCTGCGGTTCTGAGCGAAGCCTGTGACCAGTGCAAAGATTTTCTTGGGCACGTAGGCGGCGATGACTTTCTCATCCTTTTTCAGAGCGAGGACTGGGAGGCACGCATCCGGGTGGCTATGGAGCGTTTCAACGCCGGCGCGGTTCGGCTGTATACGCCAGAGGATATCGATACCGGTGGCATCCAGAGCGAGGACCGCCACGGCAACCTGCGCTTTTACGGCTTCGTGACGATTGCGGTGGGTGTGGTACCTGTTGGTCCGGACACCAGTTTGGACAGCGCGGCTATCGCCAGCTTGGCGGCCGCTGCGAAGCGTGAAGCGAAGAGGTCAGGCGATAGTTTTTATGTCTGCAGCGATGACATGCAGTGCTGTGTCTCCCCGAGGCAGGGCCGGTATCAGAGCGCTGGCTGCCTGCCTTAATTGCAAGGTGAGCCTTCAAATCCGGGCGCCTCTGCTAGTCATTGGGTCTTGCGCTGCGGAGCAGCGCCATGACGCGCTTTACAACAAAGACATGCAGGTAGTCATGGACGCGTGCGCCGGCAGTCAAATCACGCAGGGTCTCAAGATAGGCCTCTTTGACATTTTCCACTGGCAGGTCCAACTCTTTCGCCAGTTCTGCAATTCGCTCATCTAGGTTTTGGTGCCTCATGGCGCCTCACACTTCGTCGCAATTCCTGCAAGGGGCGCTTTCCCGTCTCCCTTGCTTCGTGTGTCCAGCCTGCTCCTGCTCAGCCGCCAACTGGTCAATCGTGCGAGGAACTGCTACTGCCAGGGTTCAGCTCAGCGTTGTCGCGACAGTTCCCGCAAAGCGCGTACTGCTTTTCGACGCCTTACCTTCTTTTCCTTCTGCAGCCAATGCATGAACAGCTCATGGGCTGGCGCGTACTCTGCTTGTGCGGGCAGTTCGGAAATGTACGTTGAGCCGACTACGATGTCGTTCAACTCGCCAAGCGCGCCCTGGAGTTGCGCGAGACTCGCAATGCGCTTACGGTCCGCCTTTTTGAGGACTGGCGAGAAGTACTCAAGCAAATAGCGCAGCCGCTTAATCTGGATGCGAGTCCGATGGAGTTCCGCCAGGCTGCCGTCCCTGGCACGGGTCAGTTGCTTATCCAACTGACGGGATGCGGCTTTGACACGGGTCCGAGCGAGTTCCTCAATAGATTTGGACTCTTCGAGTTGGGCGCCAGCGACATGGTCAATTGCGACGCTGAAAGCGGAAATCAGCTCGCCATGCGTCGGAGAACTGATGGCCATACGGCTTTCCTCGCGAGCCCCGTGCCTGATGCCCTCCAAGGCCTCAAGGAATATCAGCGCAGACGGATGGCTCGGCGGAACACCGGCGCGCAGTAAGTCGTCAATGATGACATCCCAGTTCCGTGGGGGGCCAATTTGGGATGCCATGTCGCCAAGCTTTTGCCGCCAATGCGTGGCGAGTCCCTCTGGCAGTAAGGCCTGATAGGCCCACAGGAGCGCTCGGAGCCGGCGTATGGCGACCCGTAACTGATGGCCAACCTCGGGGTCATTGCTCTCAAGATAGTCTGAGGAACAAAGCTTTAATGTCGCTACATCCGAAAATACTAGCCGTGGAAGGACAGTGAGCGCATGGGCTTCCGGGTGCCACTTGGAGCACGTTGGGGAACAAACCATCGGCTTCCCCGAAGAGGACTCAACCAAGGCGCAGGTCAGCGCCCGGCCAAATCTCTAGTCTAGTCACCCGAAAGGGGTACTCGGGGAAAGAACGCGGAATTCGGGTGATGTACCGTTCGCATCTCCGGGGGAATGCCCGCGTGGCACCGCAGGATTTCTCTCGCCGACGGAGTCGTCATGGCGGCATCGTGGGCCCAGCTTCCCAAAGAAAGCAAATGAGGCGCATGAGACACAAACCGAGCAAGTGATTCTCGACGACCGTTCGTGTTGATTCGAGCGAACAATGAGTGGCACGATTGTCTTATTGTTGCAATAAAAGGACCCCATGATTTGGCCCGAATCAAGACGCAGCTACAGAATTATTGACAATGCGTTGCATATGGACCGTTGGGGCGGGACATGTGCCAACTTGATGCACATCGACCAGAGGTACCTCAGTGGAGGGCACGGATGCCGGAGAGCGTTCGGCCCCAGGGGCAAACTTAGGTGGACGGATTATTGTCGCGGGGGTTGTTGGAGCCATCCAGATTGGATGGCTCTTTTGTTTTGGCCGTGCCTTCTGTGAAGGAGGACCGGCGCGTTAGTTTAGGATTTTGCAGGGCGTCCCGTCTTGACTGCCTCGACTTGCGCAACAACGCTGAGTAGCCTCTTTTCCGGGAGGGCTTCGAGAGCCAGGAGCCCGGCCCTTAGCAGCTCACTCTTCTTCACCTGGACGCCGCCCGCCAAGCATTTTCGCTTCAGGTCAGCCAGCTTTCCATAGTCGTATTCCGGCATAGTGAAGCTGTCTCGGATAACCTTTGGCTTCTTGGGCGGTTTGTCTGTCCGTGGTGCCGCGCCATTGCTCGGCTTCTTTGCCTTTCTCGAGCTGGAAGCCTCTCCATCAGTCACTGCTGCCACGTCAGCCGCGACCTTCGTGGCCGGGGCCGCCTTCTTTCCTGCCTTGCCGGAGCGCAGCTTGCCGTCCGTCCCTTTCTCGCCCTTTGCCTCCGGTCCGACCGTCGCGGTTGCCTTCTTCCGTGATTCGACTGACATCAAGTCCTCCGTTCCTATGCATTCCTCTTCATACAGTATATATAGTATTTACGAATCAACTTCGGTGGTCCGACCAGGCCCAGCTTGGCTTTGGAACCCCAAGGAAGGAAGTCACGTGGACAGTTGTTCTAGACGAACCTTGTATCGCATTTAGGCAAGTCATCAGTCGTTCTCCGACCGCTGTCTCGCCTGGAAGGTAAGGCAGCGGTGCCATCCGGCCATTCGGCCAGCCCCGCTCGTAGTTTTGTCCTGCCAGAACTCGTTGGCATTGGGCTGCTCTGCAAAGAAGGAAACAGGGCGGCAAGGAGCAGAGCATGCACAGAAATCACGCCACAGGTGGCCGTATGTCCGCCCTCACGGGGCGACTGGCCTCCCCCTACTTCCGCCCGATTGGCCCGAGCGAGTCGAGCGTGCAACCGGTTACGGGGCCAACCTCCCCAAATGCGAGCACCAGTGCGCTGAGAACCAGTCGGGAGTCTTTCAACGCCGCCAGCCGAACGGGCCGAACCCTCTGGTAGCGGGCCTGACGGGATTCAGCGCGGGATTCGCCAACGAGCCATGACCGCACCTCGGGAAAAGCAAAACGGCGGACCTCGTCAACGCTCCGGGTTAAATCCTGCCTGCGGTAGCTCAACCACCGCAAAGGCTCGTGCGACCTCGCGCTCAGCCTCGCAGCCTCTGCAGCTTGCACGGAAGGACCTTAAGGTATTCGGTACTAAGTAACCACCAACTGAAAAGTCCTAACTTTTTCCCTGTTTTTCTCACAAGCTCCCACATTTGCTCCCGAAGTTAACTAGAGTAGTTGTCCGTTCCGAACTGCAATGCGCGGCTCGGTCCTCGACACAGGGTTACCGCAGGCGTCACAGGGAATCGACCATCACGCACACGAATCGGCACAGCTGCAGTCATGCGCGCAAGAAGATAATAGAGGGGAGCGATGAGAACAGAGGACCAAGACCATGTGGTCGCGAGAATCGCGGCCGACACGGGTTTCCCTCCGGAGGCTGCCAGGGAATCCTACCTCGCCGCTTTCGCAGAGCTAAGTGCGGATGCCCGCGTTCATACTTACCTGCCGTTGTTCGCAGCGAAGCGCGCAATCGCCCGGCTTCGAAATGCCGATGCCGAGTCTGCAACTCAAACTCACTCCTCCAACCTCCTGGATGCTACTCGGGAAGAGGCTCTCTCTGGCACTCAAGTGGCCTTCGCAGCTGCCCCAAACGACTGCTCACACCCCCGGCCGCAACAAAAACGACAAAACCTTCGCGCTGTCCACGGATAAGGAACGCGGGCCGCCCTGCGGAGCAGCGGTGCCATGGCAGCCGCTCAACTAGCCGCCGGCAGCGATTTCATAGAATGAGTCCGAACTATGATTCGATACGATATAAGAATTCCTTAAAGCCCAATTCAGCGCTGCTTTAAATACCTCGGACTCTCCCTGACTCCAATCACTTCTCATTAGGGGAGCGACGTCCTGTCCTATCGTGGCGTACACCGCCGCCTGGTGCAGAGGCTCTCGGCTACGCTTTCCTGGGATAGTGAATGTGCGAATCGTTACGTGCATATCATTCGAAACTGCAGAGTTGCCTGATGAGCGATTATGTCGGCATCCAAATGACGTCACTGTGACGGCCTTCTTTTTGAACGATTGGAATGGAAGAGAGTTGGCCGGGTCCGCCTATGACTAAACCGTTGGGGCACTGCTTCGCCATCTGGCTTCCAGCTCAAACTCTATTTGCTCTCCTTGGAAGGCAGAGGATTTGCAAGTTCGCTTGCAACCGGCAGTCGAACGCCGGCGCCTACTTCTGACCACTTTGCTCTGGTGTATAGTGACGCCCCTCGGGCGACTTGTCGCACTGGTCAGCGCCGCCTACGATTCGGCCGCTTCGCGGTTCCCTTCGGTCCAGCCTTCACCGAGACGGTTTCATTGCACTTCCCCGAACGTGACAATTGCGGAGAAGCCAAGCTGGCCTTTCAGCTAACCTGCGCTCTCCGCAAAGCTCGTACACTCGAGCTTCGTTGCGACGGCCTTACCGAGTTGGCACGTTGCCGCAGATGCCGCAACACCGCCAAGCCGTCCTGCCCAGGGAGGCCCAGGTCCGGGAGCACCGCCGAATACTGTTCGGTCGAGGCCGCGAGACCGGCTTGTTCCCCATCGGTGACCCAATCGACGGCATAGCAGGCGTCGCGGACATCTGGCATACCGCCTCGCCGATAAGCGGGTCGTCATCTGCCTGTTGGTTTATATTGCCCTACGCAGCCGGCGTGGCCCGCTGCTCGTTACCCTGTTCGGCATCACGCTGCGCAATTCAATCATGCTCACTGTGTCCGAAATAGCAACTGCTATTCGATAAGAGTCGCCGGTCAAAAATGCAGCGGGAGCGGTCGAATTGCCCGAAGCGAAGCGCTAGCGTCGGCAGCACAAGAAGGTTCAGCACCGTTGAGGTGACAAGGCCGCCGAGAATGACTACGGCCATCGGTCCCTCCACTTCATTTCCGGGTTCCCCACTTTGAAGGGCTAACGGTAACAAGCCGAGGCCAGTGACCATCGCCGTCTCAGGATTGGCGCCAATCGCTCCTCTGCGCCTAGCGTTGCCGTCTCCAGCCCCCGGGAATGTCCCTCCACATGAACCAGTTGCTTGTAGTGAGAGATGAATCCGACCATCGAGCCCAACGACAGAAGACCACCAGTCGCAAAGACTGGCAAGCCGCCGACCACCGAGATGGAATGAGCGGGCGCCGCCTGAGCATGTGGGTCCGCTATTCAGGCAGGACTTCCTCTTTTTCGGGAGTCCCGCAAAATCTCCGTCGCCTCGCGCACAACATAGGCTCCGATGAGAAAACCTGTAACGAGGTCGGCCCAGCGAAGCCCCGTTATCGCAACAATTGCGCCGGACACAAAAACGCCGAGGTTCGCAACAACGTCGGCTCGAGTGAAAAGGTAGGTGGCGCGAAGATGGACCTCCCCAGTTCGGAAGCGCGCGAGCATGCGTAGTACAGTAGCGTTGACTGCCAACGACAGCAACGCGAACACCATCATGACGCCGCCGACCGGTTCCGTACCTCCTAGTGCCCGCCTTGCTACGTCGACAAAAATGCCGAGGCCGAGCACGAACAGCAGGATACCGCTCAATCGTGCGGAGCGGTGCTTGAAAGCCGGCCCTCGCGCTACCGCTATCAGTGCCATCGCGTAGGCCGCTGCGTCGGATAGCATGTCAAGCGCGTCAGCCAGCAGCCCACTCGATTGGGCCCAAAGGCCCGCAGTCGTGCCAATGACGAACATCGCAAGATTCAGTGCCAGCGCGATGCGCACGGTCTTCCGCTCTTCGTCTGTCCGTGCCGGTGAGTGACCGCAATCGCACCCCATTTTCCCCCTCCGTGCCCGTGATGCAAGGTCTAATCGTAACGCCAGAATTCCTTGGCGCGTTCACTCGCTCACTCGCACGCTGGCGGGGACCCATCAAGAACTCGATGTGGCTGCGATGACCATTTGGCCATGGACTTGTGAGGGCTTCGCATTAACGCCGAGTAACCGTTGTCCGGCCGTCGAAAGTTAGGGCTTCCCTCGTATCGAGAATGCAGCATCGGAAAGGGGCATGGGCTTGCCGGGCGCCCGGTCCTGAACGTACTGTTGGCCAGTCAGGAGGCTGTGCGCGGCGTTTGCAAGTTCGCGACCCAGGTAGGCAGCGTGGTCGAGCTGGCTCACCAGTCCACGCTTCACAATTTCCGAGTAGACAGCAGTTGGCGTTGCCCCTTCGACGACGACGTCAAGCTGACCAGCATTGGTGTAATGCTCCGCCACCAACTTCTTTGCTCGGTGGTCTGGATAGACCACGAGAAAGCCAGCAGGGTCTGACTTGTAAAACTGAGGCTCCCGAGAGACGACGGTTTCGACGGCAATATCAGCAACATGCTCCCCGAACGGCGGCACCCCTTGCCTGTGCCGGTCAACAATTGCCTGACTGATAAGGCCGACATCTTCGGTGCCAATCATTGAGACAAGTCCAACCTGTCGGTTGAAAGCCTCTATGTGCTCTCGGGAAACGTTTTTCAAGTAGGGGCGCTTCCCCTTGGCGCCAATGATGCGCTGGCTGTCGTCTGTTCCGTTGGTGCACAGGGATTCCATCGACTGGCCGGGAAGGTGCCCAACAAGCTGCCTCGTGTCCTCCCCACACAAAATCAACCAGCGGATGTTCGGATTGGCGAGCACATTTCGAATGACGCGCTCGACCCCCAAGTTCTCCGTATGCATTGTGCCGACAATGGCCAAGCCATCCGGAGCTTGGTCGGCGAGTTCCTTCGCCAGGGCATCACTGTTGAGGGTGCAAACAGCGACGGAGGCTCCATAGCGCAGCACGGTGTAGTCCCCAGGGAGAGGTGGCCAGCCGTGGCGCTCCTCGGGCGCTTCGGTGGGACAAAGTGCGGCTTGAGAGAGGATTTCCGGATATGCTTCGGCGAGCGCGTTCGCTGCGATTGCTGGGAAGCACACTTGGCACCCCAGGCACTCGTACTTCTGCGTAAGAAGGACGCGCTCTGCTGCAGCCAGCATCGGTCCAAGCTCGGGAAGAACCTCCGTGGCACCGCCCATCGCCTTAAGTGTCGACGCCAAGCAACCGCACGCATGGCACTTCTTGGCGGCAATCGCGGCCTCCAGCTGACTCTCAACGACTTTGATTACGTCCATCTTGGCGTGTCAATCGGTAAAAAGACAGCCCTGCTCCGATTCTTGGGTAGCGCCACACCTGGCACCTGTTGAGCGTGGGCTTGTCGAACGAGGCGACGTTGACAAGCTCGTGCGCAGTTTGAGCGCTCTTGCTAGCAGATTTCGTCTGCAGCGAAGCGCGGGAATGGTAGTAAGCGGCTGTGCTGAAAGTACCAGCATTAGGATTTTCCTCTTCATCGTTTCTCTCCTTATATGCTGAACGAGTTCAGGATTGTCCTGAAACAGGACCGTGCACAACTGTCGAGGAGAGGCCGGCTCGCGCAACCAGCCGGCCCCTTTCTGGCTTGCTTGGAATCTAGGCAAAAAATGGGGGCAAGCGTTGATGTCGGGCAACTGTCCTTACGAGCGAAATCATCCTGCAGTTAGCCCAGACTCGAGTTCGCCACGCGGTCCGTTCAGCGCGGATTCGGTGCGGGAGTCGCCCTACGGGACTTACGGGGGCAGCCTACGTTGCAGAGACCACGTCGCTTCCTTGATTGGCATCAAGAGCCAATGGCCTTGGATGCCCATACTGGAAAGTGCAAGTTGTGCCTTGCAGGCCGCCTATCGCCCCCGCTCCCTCCAGAGGGGCGGGGCCCATGCTCCCGTCTTTGCCGCTACAGCGAGGGCAGCATTCCGTTGAGTGCGGTGGCCAACTCGGCATTTCTGAAGATTTGGCTCTCTGGTCATCAGGCCGCCGACGCCGTGGGACTCGCCCCTGGCATGCATTCGCCTTACCGGCTTCGGCGGACTCCGCTCACCACACTGGTTGGACTACATCTACTCTCCTGTCTGGTCAATGTGATGTGGGGCAGTCTTCGCCTTTGATGACAGTTGGCGCGCTATGCGAATGCGGGCGAATGCGAACCCCAAGACAAACATTGACGAGGAGGCCTTACGATGAACTGGCTCTCACAGAATCTCTCATGGCTCCTGCTTTGCGGGCTGGCCGTCGTCGCCCTGATAGCGTGGCAGCAATTCATGAGTCGCCGAAACAGTCAAGAGCGCGCGCAACGCCATACAACGCAGGAGTACAGCTCCACCGCCCGCGACCCCGTCACAGGAAGGAAGGTTGAGGTCGCTCATGCCATCACGGCGAACTTTGAAGGTCGGACATACTTCTTCGAATCTCAGGCTTCGCGCGCCGTCTTTAAACAAGACCCCGCGCGATATGTGTACCAGCATCAGCGGCACCACGGCTGCTAGACGACATCTTCTCCTTCTATGGTACCCTCTGCCGGAACCCCCATTTCAGCCTTTGGAACATTCCTTCCGAAGTGAGCGCCATTGCGCACTGATTGCCAGCTCAGCTGTCTTCCATGGATGCAGAAGCCAGACACCATCAGCCCAGCCCATCGCCCCACGGTAATGGGGGCGGGCTTCCTGCGTGTACTGCGCAGCCAAAAAGGCTCAGTCGCCTAGTCTTCCCCGGTGTCCTCGACATGTTGAGCAAGCGAGCGGACCGAAGGGCCTACCCCGTCCTGGTCGGTGGACTGGCATTTCTTGCCACCTTGAGCATGTCCGTACCTGTGGTGCCGCTCTTGTCCGCTTCCGTGCTGCTTAACGCGCGGCGATGGAGAACTATAGCGCTCTGTGCCGCTGTGGGGAGCGGCACGGCTGCGCTCGTCCTCTATGTTGCATTCCACCATCTCGGCTGGGTGCAGTTACTCGAGTATTTCCCTGAACTCACACGCTCTGCAAAGTGGGCCAGGATTGCACGACTTGCAGAGGACTACGGTCTGGTCGCGCTACTGGCCATCGCCGCCTCCCCCCTTCCGCAAACGCCTGCGCTCGTCGTTGTTGCGCTGGCAAAGTTTTCACGGCTTGCGGTCTTCGCTGCCATCTTCAGCGGAAAGCTCGCGAAGTACGGGCTCGCCGCATGGCTTGCAGCTCGTGCGCACGATTCGCTGCAAGGTGAGATGGAGCAGCTTGTGAGTGAAAAGATGCCACACGGACGAAGGCACGATACAGCGTAAGCGGCGCCCAGCGCGTACCCCCGCCAACTGGCCCAACCTCTGTGGCCGAACGCGCAAGAAACGCATCCGCTCAGGTTGCCGATTTACGATTGCGCGGCATCGAATTCCTGGTCGCCCAGAACCAAAGCTGCCGCCAGCCATTTCTCATGCTTTGGCTTCAGGCTCCTCGACCTTGCGACCATAGCGTCAGCTCGTTCTTCGCCCTATTAATAGAATCAACACAATAGCCGCCCCGCAGAACATGGCTCCGCCGTAGAACGTGAAGGCTGCTCCGATGCTGTCCCAAAGCCAACCAGCCAATGCGCTCGCAATCAGCATAGCGAGGCCGCTCGCAAGGTTGAAAACCCCGTATGCCGTACCCCGTAATTCCGGCGGTGCTGTATCGGCCACCATTGTCGCGAGCAGGCCCTGCGTCATACCCATGTGCAGGCCCCATAGTGCAACCCCGCACAGCGCAACGACCCAGTGTAAACCCGTCGCTAGCACTAAGTCGGCACCAGTCAGGACGACAATCCCCCACACCAACAACTTCGCATGACTGTGCCGGTCTGCCAGCTTTCCGAATGGGTAAGCCGACACGGAATACACGATGTTCATCACAACGAAAACCAGAGGTGCCAGGAATAGGGGCAGCCCGGCCTGCTGAGCCCGGAGCACCAGAAACGCCTCGCTGAATCGTGCCAGTGTGAATACCGCCCCGACCGCAACCACACCCCAGTAAGCTGGGCTCAGAGATGCGAGGTTTGCCCGCTGGATGGGGTTCACACGCTCTGCTCCTTGGTGTGCCTCGGGCTCCTGTACGCCGAGAATAAGCACGGCGACACACAAGACACCGGGGATGACGGCCACCCAGAACACCGACCTGAAGTCGTTCTTCCAAAGGAACATTAGGCCGATGGCAATCAAGGGGCCCAGGAAGGCGCCGACGGTGTCCAGCGCCTGGCGCAAGCCAAAGGCAGCACCGCGAATGTGCTGCGGAGCGATGTCCGCGACCAGTGCGTCACGCGGCGCGCCTCGAATGCCCTTGCCAATTCGGTCGGTCAAACGAGCGGTCAGCACGGCTCCGACACCGGGGGCGATTGCAAACAATGGCTTTGAAAGTGCCCCGAGCGCGTAACCAAGTACGGCCAATGCCTTCCGCTTCCCAAGATAGTCGCTCAAGGCACCCGAGAAGACCTTCACTATCAGCGCCGTCGCCTCCGCCGCGCCTTCTATCAGCCCAACCGCCATGGCACTAGCGCCAAGCGTGGTGACCATGAACACAGGAAGCAGGCTATGGATGATTTCCGAGGAGACATCCATCAGCAGACTCACGCAGCCCAGCATCCATATGCTGAAGGGAATCTGACGCAAGGTACCAGCAGATGTAGTCATTCTCATTTTTCTCTTCGGAGTCAATGCTGACCAAGGATTCGTGGCGTCATTGGTTCCAAAACGCCAGATTTTCGTCAGTTATCCGAGAAAATCCATGTGCGCCCCGTGGCTCGGCAGACCATCCGATGCGAGTATGCGGCACGTTGACTCTTCCAGCGAGGTGCGAAGCAGCAAGCCGAACGATGGCAAATTCGAGCCCATTCCCCCCGCGACCGGGTTCTATCACTTGGCCAGACGTTTTGCGGGGATAGTGTGACCTGCGCGCGGAGACAAGAGAAGCCGGCTATTGCCGGCTTCTGGTCCCGTCGATGCAACACAAGATTCTGCCCGTCTTCCGAACTCTGCTGAGCAACTCCCCATAAGAGCTTAGTAGGTCCTCAACGCCCGTGCAGCCCCCGACGCCAGCGAGCAAGGTGGTACCAGAACAGGAAGCCAAGCACTACCCCAACGGTCCAGTGGACCCATTCCGATAGCAACGGAGCTCCTCACCGTTGAAATAGTAGAGGCCGTATCCGGTCACCACCAACACAGCCACACCGCCGGCGAAACTCATCCCAGCCAACCAATTGCGGTGTTGCTTCCAGGAACATGAAATATGCGCTGACCAAATGCCGCCGAGCAGGAACATCGACATGAAGGCCCGCAGCGCCGTGGAGCCTCATGCTCCACCCAACCATTCCGACGCTGTCAAGTCGCGAAGCTTATGGCGAGCCACACAAGCCCCGTGGCAAGCCAGATTCCAAATACGGCATAGAGCGACCAGTGTCTGGCGCGCGACATGCTGTTCGGCGGATTGGGACGCACAAAATGAGGGTCAGCCCTTCTCAGCTGGCGCTGACTGATTCCGGCCGTTCAATCTTGCAAAGACGAGGAATGCGAGTGGCGCAAGTACCAAGCCGTAACTAAGCCAGATGCCGTACATCCCCTCGGGGCCGAAAGGCTCGGTCATTTCGTGCCAATACTCGTTATTGACGAACGGCAGTGCACCAGCTTCGGAAAATTCATGGACGGCGTAGATGGCCAGTTGAACCGAGAACAAGACCATGAATATGGCAGTGACCTGGAAGAACAGCGACAGGTTGACCCTCCGCCCATACTTGGTCCACGCCCATGCCAAGACACCAGCACAAATCACGCCCAGAGCGCCGCCCAATGCCAAGTGACCGGTTGCCGCACCAGCGGAGAGCGAGGCAATCATCGTTGCTGCCTCGACACCTTCTCGCCCGACCATCAGCAGCATGAAAGCAAAAACGGCAAGCCATGGTCCCGCCGACCTCTCGTCCGGGACCCTGGAAAGCCGGCCGCGAATCTCACCGGCAATCGCCTTGCCGTGTTTGAGCATATGCCAGGTGCATGAAACCACGAGGGTGCCTGCCAATAGTGCCAGCCAGGCTTCGGCAAAGGGACTCATTCCGCCCAAGCGATACAGCAGCAAGCCCAGCACCGCCGAGAGGAGCAATGCGGCGAGAATGCCGGCCCTCGCCGCGCTCACCAAATACTGGCGCCCCGTCTTCTGAAGGAACATCAGCGTGACGGCCGCAATCAGGAATGCCTCCACCCCCTCACGAAAGGTGACCATGAGCATTGAGAACATCGCATCCCCTATTTCGCAAATACGAATCATTCGTATCGTAGAGCAAGCAAGGAGAACACGTAAGAAAAACAGTGTGATTTTCGCACCCCGTTGGGGGAACTCCCCTTCGCCGGCAGACAGTTTGAGTCGTTGGCGTCACTGCAGAGCGTGAATGGGCATGAAACGCTTGTTGGTATCGTGGCCCCTTGAATCTTCGCCGCACGTGCCCCGTCGCCGCTTAAGCGCCTTGTATCCTTGACGACACCCCCAGCCCCCACGTATTGCGCTTAAGATATATTCAAATAGCCGTTAGAATGAAAGAATGCGAGAAGTCAAAGACTACCTCTACCAGCAGGTCGCCCGCATCGGCAAGGCGGTGTCCAGCCCCAAACGCTTGGAGCTGATTGAGCTCTTGTGCCAGGGTGAGAAGACTGTCGAGACCCTGGCCGAACAGGCCAACATCAGCATGAAGCTGGCTAGCGCGCACCTCAAGGAGCTTCGTCATGCTCACTTGGTTGAAAGCCGGAAGGAAGGCAAATACGTGCTCTACCGTTTGGCCAGCAATAGCGTTGCAGACTTGTGGGTCACCTTGCGCACTGAAGCGGAGGCGCGGCTCGTCGAATTACAAATGGCGGTCGCAAGCTTAGTGGAACATCGCGACGAATTGCGTGGCATGGACCGGAAAGAAATCCTTCGAAAGGCGGCTGCGGGGGAAGTTGTTGTTCTCGACGTGCGGCCTCAGAGCGAATTCAATGTGGCACACCTCCCGCACGCGCGGTCATTACCGGTTGCGGAGCTCAAAAAGCGTCTTAGCGAGTTGCCGAAAGACGTCCCTGTTGTGGCGTATTGCCGAGGCCCGTTTTGCTTGATGGCCAAAGACGCCGTCGAGCTACTACGCAAGCGCGGGTATCAGGCGTTCCATCTGACCGATGGCGTCGCTGAGTGGCGCGCTCGCGGACTGCCGGTCGAAGTGTAAGGAGAGTTCTTGAAAACCTTGCTCGTACTGAATGATGTGCTCTATGGCAGCGAGCGTACTTGTAACGTGAACGACAAGGCCCCGGTTTTCTGGACGACCTTCGGGAAGCGCTTCAATCCCATGCTCTCCTTGCCGAAAGCTGCGTTCATCGAGTCATTGACGAAAGAGATTCCGCCTCAACCAGCGGAGATGGCCCGCATCGTGGGAGCAACCCTGCGCTGCGTGCTCCCTGAGACAACAGAGGTGTAGAAATATCGTGCTCTTTGGCATTCGAGTAAATCTGAGTCAATTCTTGCAGCAACTGCTGCAGGTGCTGCTCGTCGGTCTCACCATAGGCATGATGCGCAATGTTGTGCCCGCATTGGCCGAATCCGAGTTCGGCGTCCCGCGTGGCTCATTCATGCTGTTGGTGGCATTCGTCGTCGCCTTCGGTTTCGTGAAGGGTGCGATGAACTTCGTCGCAGGACGCATGGCTGAGAAGCTTGGCCGAAAGCGCGTCCTTCTGCTGGGTTGGGTCGTCGCACTACCCATCCCCCCTCTGGTCTATTTTGCGACCAGTTGGTCATGGGTTGTGTTCGCCACCATTTTGCTGGGCGTCAACCAAGGCTTGACATGGTCCATGACTCAGACTGCGAAACTCGACATCACACGCGCTGACCAGCGCGGTCTTGTCATTGGGCTAAATGAGTTCTCTGGCTACGTCGGCGTCGCGCTAGCGGGCATCATGACAGGTTATCTCGCCTCAATGCTCGGCCCCCGGCAAGGCTTGCTGTGGTTCGGCAGCGTCGTCATCGGGTTAGCCACGATTCTGGCCTGGCTGGCCATCACCGAGACCCTCCCCTGGGCACGTGATGAAGTGAAGCGCCATACGAGTCCGGGAACTCAAGCATTGCGGCCCAAGTACCCGGCAGTTGTGGGGCCACAGCCGACGACCGCAGAAATGTTCGCACTGATGACCTGGCGGGACCGGCGAATGGCGGTACTGTGCCAGGCAGGAATGGTCGAGAAGTTCGTCGATGCTCTGGTATGGGTATTTTGGCCAGTCTATTTGCATCAGCGCGGGGTGAGCCTGCCGGGCATCGGCTGGATTGTAGGCGTCTACGGCTTCACTTGGGGCGCAGCACAGTTTTTCACCGGAAAACTGTCGGACCACCTGGGCCGTCATTTGCTCAACACGTTAGGCATGTGGATTTGCGGCGGCGGGGTTGCGCTCCTGCCGCTTGGCTCGGGTTCAATGTGGTGGAGCACTGCTGCTGCTATAGCAGGACTCGGGATGGCAATGCTCTACCCGAACCTGAGCGCGGCCGTTGCCGACATTGCTCATCCGAATTGGCGAGCCTCGGCCATCGGCATCTATCGCTTCTGGCGTGACCTGGGTTATGGCATCGGGGCGCTCGGACTGGGTATTACCGCCGCGTTGGGAGGCAATATTGAGAGCGCTTTCTGGTTTGTGGCAGGCACAATGTTCCTGTCTGGACTGCTGCTCTACCTGTGGGGCGAGGAAACCCATCCGCGCCTTAACCCCGCACGCTGACTTTTTTGGCGGCGCACGCACGTCAGAGGATTGGCTAAATTCGGTTGCTACGTTAACCAAAAACACTTCGCTTCTGTTCGACTTTTACAGAACAAGAAATTTAACGATTGAACTTCTAGGTCGGCTACCGCCTTGCGCCAGTGGGTCGTTTGGACTGTACATCCATGCCAGAGAGCTCAGTAAGATGTGAAATGTGCTGGCGAAAGGAATCACCAGACAGGCATCCATGATTGGACCCTCGGCCGCACGATAAGTAAACCGTGCGGTTTGACGGGAATCCCTCGTCTCGCGTTTGCTTTACCTGGCTTAACGGTGTCCCGTGTCAAGCCTAAGCAAAGGCCCGCCGTCCTCATGAAAAATAAAAACTATCATGAGCATCTGTTTCGCACGGGCCGTTCCTTCTTCCATGGCGAGTTCCCAGGTTTCGCGCGAGAAGTGCGTTTTCATTGGCCACGCAGCCTTGAGCCCGAGCATAAAAAGCAGGAAAGGAAGTTCCCGGCGCGTAGGATTTTGGCTGCCATGCTTGGCGTACCGCTCAAAAAGCGACCATGCTTTCGCCAGCCACTCAGTCGAAAACGATAGCTCCGGGAATGTACTCTTGAGCTGTATGCCGGCGTAGGCCTCGAATGCAATTTCGGCCTTTTTGAACCGGTCCCGCAGCCAAGCTATGTCCAGGAAATCTAGTTTGCTGAATCCGAAAAGCAAACGGTCAACGTTTCTTGGGTTTTCTATCATGATGCGATGCGTGGACGCGGTCATTTAGATGCCAGTGCGCCAAAGCGGAAAGGCAATGCGGAGTGAGGGCGAGGTATTGCGGGGAAATTTCATGGTATGGGGGAGGCGACAACGAAGTCGCGTATGTTCTGGATGGCTAGTCGTGGGTTCGGGAAGCTTGGCCTGCACTCGCCTTGCCATCCTGTGCTATCAGGCGAGCAAGACGCTCAGCTAGCGTGCCGGCGGACAATTCCCCGACTCGGACGTCAATCAAGCGTCCGGTGGCATCGAACAGGTAGGTCGTCGGGAATGCGATTTGCCCAAGGGCAGCAGCCGTGTGGCTCTGCGGGTCGAGAAGCAAATTGGACATCGTGAGGTGCTGCTCCGTAAGGTAGCGCCGCACCTGATGAGCGGTCTCGCCCTGGTTCACAAAAACAAAGTTGATGTCCGAATGATTTGCCTGTGCCGCGCGAAGCATCGGCATCTCCTGCCGACACGGAGGACACCAGCTGGCCCACAGATTGAGTACTGTTGGTCGTCCGGCAAAGCTTGACAGCACGACAGCTTCACCTTGGAGCGAGGCTAGAGGAAGCTCAGGCAGCCTGCCTTGAGCAAGCTTGGCAGAATCGAGCCTGTCAACGACAACAGACCCAATGCCCAGAACGCTGAAGCTGGCCAGCATCGCAGCGGCCAGGGGCTTTCGCAGGGTGGCGTTGCGCAGGCCAATCCAGAGTACCAAAACGCAGCCAACTACCAGGCCAGCGGTAAGGCTCCATCCGCCATCGCGAATATCAAGGATGCTCAGCGGCGCTGCCAGATAGGCGGTGTGCCACTTCCAGACGAAGGCTAGGCGTGCACTGATGGCCCCGGCTACCACGATGGTGATGACACTCTTGTCGATATCGACCTTCGAGCGGCGACCCAGCCAGAAGGCAATGGTCTCCCCAAGCAGGAGAGCGGCGAGAACAACAATGGCTGTCGGGGATAGCATGGGTGCAACGAGGCCCGTTCATCAGATGGCGTTGAGCGGGATTTTCAGATAGCGCACCCCGTTGGACTCGGGTGGAGGCAATTCGCCGGCGCGGATGTTGACCTGGACCGACGGCAATATCAGCGTCGGCATTGCCAGCGTTGCGTCACGTGCGTGCCGCATCGCCACGAACTGGTCCTCGCTCACGCCATCGTGGACGTGGATATTGCAGTTCCGTTGGTCGCGCACTGTGGTTTCCCAGGCCGGACCCCGCCCCTCGGGCGGATAGTCGTGGCACATAAAGAGCCGCGTCTCGCCCGGAAAGTCCAAGAGTTTGCGGATGGAGCGGTACAGCTCATGCGCATTGCCCCCGGGAAAGTCGCAGCGGGCAGTGCCGACGTCCGGCATGAACATCGTATCGCCGACAAAGACCGCGTCCCCAATCTGGTAAGCCATGTCGGCAGGGGTATGGCCGGGCACATGAATCGCCTTGCCGGTCAGGCCACCGATGGCAAACGTCTCATCCTCTTCGAAAAGGTGGTCGAACTGCGACCCGTCGAGCCGGAACTCAGGTTCCAGGTTGAAGAGCGTCTTGAACACCCCCTGCACACGGCGAATGTTCTGGCCGATGGCTATACGACCGCCGAGGTGGCGTTTGAGGTAGGGCGCCGCAGACAGGTGGTCGGCGTGCGCATGCGTCTCGAGAATCCACTCGACGTGCAATTCGTGCTCGTGCACGAAGGCGATGACCTTATCGGCACTTGTCGTTGATGTCCGCCCCGCCTTGGGGTCGTAGTCGAGTACCGAGTCGATGATGGCGCACTCGGGACGCCCCTCCTGATAGACCACGTAGGTCACGGTCCAGGTCGCCGGGTCGAAGAACGGTTGAATGGTCGGTTGCATGCGTGCCTCCTTGGATGCAATACATTCTATTCACACACATTCTATTTTTCAATATACTATCAAGACACAAAGTTTAGACGACCTATGGACCAGCCCCACCCGACCATTGACCTCCCCACAATGCAAGCTGCTGCGACGAATGCCTGTGCGCTGCTCAAGGTGCTCGCCAATCCGGACCGCCTGCTGCTGATGTGCCAGCTTTCACAGGGCGAGCTGTCAGTCGGCGAACTGGAGGCGCAACTTGGCATTCGGCAGCCGACGCTATCGCAGCAACTTGGCGTCCTACGCGAAAACGGCCTCGTCGCAACGCGCCGAGAAGGAAAGAACATCTTCTATTCCGTGGCAAGCCCTGAGGCGCTCGCCGTCATGGCAGTCCTTTATGAGCAGTTCTGCGCCAACGCCAAATAGGAGGCGACATGTTGATTGACCTCGGTAACTTCACGCCCGGTCTGTCGCTGGCTGGCGGACTCGTCATCGGCGCGGCAGCAGCCGTGCTGGTGCTGTTCAACGGCCGCATTGCCGGTATCAGTGGCATTCTTGGCGGCCTACTCAGCCTGCCCCGAAAGGACATGGCCTGGCGCCTAGCCTTCCTTACCGGACTGGTCGGCGCCCCAGTACTTGCGAGCCTGCTCGGGAAGCCCGCTGTTGCCGATATCCAGGCGAGCTGGGGAGAAATCCTGGTCGCTGGTTTTCTGGTTGGCCTTGGCACCCGCTACGCCAGCGGCTGCACCAGCGGTCACGGCGTGTGCGGCATCTCGCGCGGTTCCGTCCGCTCCCTGGTCGCCACCCTGACGTTCATGGTGGCGGGATTTCTGACTGTCTTCGTACAGCGGCACCTAATTGGAGGCTGACATGACCGCCATTACCGCATTGCTCGCGGGCCTGCTCTTCGGCATCGGCCTGATGGTCTCCGGCATGGCCAACCCCGCCAAAGTACAGGGCTTCCTCGACCTGGCAGGAACCTGGGACCCGTCGCTGGCCTTTGTGATGGCCGGTGCGATTGCCGTCGGCTCACTCGCCTTCCTGATTGCCAAACGCCGCAAGCGCTCTTTCCTTGGGCTGCCTGTGCAACTGCCCGCAAGCACCACCGTGACGCTGCGGCTGGTGCTCGGCAGCGCGGCGTTCGGCATCGGCTGGGGTCTGGCAGGCTTCTGCCCCGGCCCCGCGCTGGTGGCCTTGGGCGCTGGCTATCCAAAGGCCGTTGGCTTTGTGGTGGCGATGGTGGCCGGCATGGTCGTATTCGAAGTTGCAGAGCGGGCCAAGTCGCCCCTGCAACGGGCGTAAGCAGGCCAGCACCCGGCGGCGACGTCCAATGAACGCATCTGTTAAGCCGTACATCGATGGAAAACGTACTTGCCGTCAGTGCAGCGCTGGGCTCGGTAGTCGGTCTCATCCTGGCGTTGACCGGGGCAGGTGGCGCTATTCTCGCTGTGCCGCTACTGCTCTTCGTTCTGCATCTGAACGTTGCGGAGGCCGCGCCGGTCGCGCTGCTTGCGGTGGGCCTGTCTGCCGCCGTAGGAGCCATACTTGGACTACGCGCAGGCATTGTGCATTACCGCGCTGCCATGCTGATGGCTATCGCCGGCACGCTGTTCTCACCTGTCGGATTGTGGCTCGCGCACCGTCTGCCGAACGGCCCACTAACGCTGCTATTCGCAGCCGTGCTGGCCTTTGTGGCATGGCGGATGTTCTGGCAAGCGACCGGGAGCACGCCGGAACACCCAACGGGAGCCGGCCTGTTGCGGCCTTGCCAACTGGACAATCGCACCGGCCGCTTTGTCTGGACCGCTTCCTGCACCCGCGCCCTTGCGCTCTCCGGTGTAGGCGCCGGCTTTCTCTCCGGCCTGCTCGGTGTTGGTGGCGGCTTTGTCATTGTTCCCGCTCTGAAGAAGGCCACCAACGCCTCAGTGCAGGCCATCGTGGCGACGTCCCTGGCAGTCATCACGCTGGTCTCCGCTTCCGGCGTCATTTCGACCGCGATTGCCGGGCGCATGAACTGGCAGATTGGTGTGCCGTTCGCTGGAGGTGCCGTAGCTGCCATGTTAGGGGGCAGGCTCGTCGCCAGCCGGTTAAGCGGCCACAGGCTGCAACAAGGTTTTGCAGTGGTCGCCGGCCTGATTGCCATCGGCATGGTCGCGAGAGTCGCCATGGCTGCCTAATGCGAATACCAAAGCGAACACATTAGTCGATACAACCATTTCTGAGGAGACATTCGTGAACACAATCAAGCTGCGCATTTTGACCCTGGCAATGCTGGTTGCCGCCAGTGCGCCAGCGCTATCTGAAACGCAGGCGATGCCTATGCCCGTGCCAGACGAGGCCTCGATTCCCAAGGGGCCAATGGGCGACGCCATCAGACGTGGGAAGGTCTTACTGACGGACACCCACAAACAACTTCCAAACAATGTCGGTAATGGCCTGAATTGCACGAGTTGTCACCTGAATGCCGGGACGACCGCCTATGCGTCGCCCTGGGTTGGACTCGCTGGCGCCTTCCCCGAATACCGGTCCCGGAGCGGCAAGGTCATCTCCCTTCAGGAGCGCATCAACGACTGCTTCCAGCGCTCGATGAATGGCAAGCCATTGGCGTTCGACTCGGCCGAAATGAATGCCATCATGGCCTATATGAAGTGGCTGTCTACGGGGGTCCCGACTGGCACCAACATGACCGGCAGAGGTTTCGAAAAGATTGATACCGCGCTCGTCCCAAACCGTGAGCACGGTAAGGCAATCTATGCAGCGCAATGCGCGTCCTGCCACGGGGCGGAGGGGCTTGGCACCAAGAACCCGCAAGGCGGTTATATTTTCCCGCCCGTCTGGGGCAAGGACTCCTTCAATGTAGGAGCCGGGATGGCGCGCATGTACACCGCCGCTGCTTTTGTGAAGCACAACATGCCGCTTGGCCAGGGTGGAACGCTATCGGCACAGGATTCCGTAGACGTTGCAGCCTACTTCACGCAGCAGCCGAGGCCCGATTATGCCGCCAGGGTGAAAGATTGGCCAAAGGGCGACAAACCGAAGGACGCACGATAGCTTCAGCCCAGCGCCGACAGCCTACTCGCTCCGCATGAGCTTGCGCCACGTCAACACCTGACGTCCTGTAGGGGGCGAGACTATTCAGTAGCTCTCGCTTCCAGAACTCAATGTTCTCAGCAGCAACCCACTCCGCTTTTCATCCACCCCATCTTGTTATTGGCAAGGAGCCAGTCATGCAAGCAAATGTTGGAACCGTTGACCGAGTCCTCCGGATTGTTGTCGGGCTGGTCCTCATTGGTCTGGCCGCGACAGGTCGCATTGGCGCCTGGGGCTGGATTGGCGTCCTGCCTCTGCTGACAGGCATCGTGCGCGTCTGCCCCGCTTACAGCATTCTTGGTGTAAAGACCTGCGCGTCATCGAAGTCTGGTGCCAAGTAAGTCCACATATCGTTCGGCCTGCCATCGCAGGCCTCAAGATGAAGGAGGTTTTCATGAGTGGCCTGCCAGAATTCAAGACTGTGGTCAAAGACGTGTCGGCGCAAATGCGCGGCCTGCGAGAGAGCCAGCCGGACTTGATGACGGCCTTCAGCCAACTGGCCGCAGCCGGCACCAAAGAAGGCGCGCTAAGCAAAAAGACCCGGGAGTTAGTGGCGCTGGGTATTGCAATCGCGTGCCGCTGCGATGACTGCATTGGCTTTCACGTCAAAACGCTTGTCCAACTCGGAACCACCCGAGCTGAATTAGAGGAAGTGCTGGGAACAGCCGTGTATATGGGAGGCGGGCCGTCGATGATGTACGCCACGCACGCGCTCGCGGCATTTGAGGAGTTTTCGTCCTGACGCAGGTGTCGGGCTAGCAGTCAACGAATACGGTGCGCGATGAACACCCTTACAGGGTTGGCAAGCGCTCGAACCGGTCAAAGCGTGCAAAGGGTGGCTTCACTTCAGTAACTTCAAGCTCGTCCACAAGCGCTGCCGACATGCCTTCACTCAACCAACCGCACATGTCGACGAGCTGCTCTGGCGAGCCCTGAAGCATTGCCTTTACGGTATCGTCCATGCGGTTGGGGACCCAACCGGTAACCCCTTGCTCATGGGCACGGCGCACGCTCGCCTCCCTATAGCCGATACCCTGCACAAGACCATAGCCGCATACCAGCCGCGTCTCGATGGGCGCGTCGCTTCTATCTGCTTGCATAAGAGCTCTCCCACATTGAACAGACCCATGGCGCCCGAGCGCCCCTGGCTGCGCAGGGAGAATCAAGTCCATCGGTACCGATTCGGTCTTCTAGCTCTGCACGAAGAGGAGCACTAGCTGTATGCGCTCTCACGGCTTACCCGACGCCATAAAATCCATGCTGACATCCTTGGTGTTGCCGATGCCATCCTGTCCGGCTATCTCGTCCCAAACACGCCTAGCCTCACCATCGAAGCACGGCGAGCCCGACAGCATATATCGCCGCCCGCTTGAGGTGACGCCGACCGCTGTTTCTCTGTCAAAGGATTGGATTGCGCTGCTCACTCGAGCCTCATTGTTCTCGACGCAGTACCCCACAAAATGTCGTTGACCCGACCTTGTTTCGCGAACCCGCCAGCGCTTAAGTGTGACGAGCGGCTGTACATCAACAGGTGCAACTGTGCTCACAGACATGATGTGTCCAACTATTGAAATCGCAAAGGCCCGCAGCTTAAGCCTGCCAACTCTCTTCGGCAAAAGGTTCATATGGGCTTTCGAGAGCGGACCACAAACCAATGCTCCATTGCCCGGTGTCTACGGACCAAGAGAGGCCGGATGGGCAGGAAACAGCGGCGTGACCCATTCATGCGAGATATAGGATGACCGCGAGTGTACGTCGGCCGAGGCTTTCCACGACGAACTCAGTCGCTTTCCGACGAACCACGCCCCAAACTCTCATTGCTAAGGGGAAGAACGTTTCGGAAACGTTCCTCGATATGAGCCACGATGGCCGGGGTAGCCTTCCGACGCATTATGTCGAGAAACTCTTGGAAGGCTAGTTCGATGGATGCCAAGTCCATTGCCTCAACCAGACGCGTCTTGATAGGGTGCCCTGTTCGGCCGAGCGTTCGCTCTGCCACATCCATCAGATACATCCGGGCGGCGGCAAGGGAGCGCTTCTGTCCAACCAGCTTTGGCGGGATGGCTGAAGGTTGTTCTTCCAACTGCCAGGTAGCCGTTTCATGGATGCGTTCGGGGACCAGCCTGATGAATCCCCTTTGTAGCAATTGGCGCAGCGTATCAGGGTCAAGCCCGAGATGCTCCCCACGGGCGCGAAGGTCCCGCGAGCGGGTCTGCCCATCCACCATGATGAGCAGCGCGCGGCTGCGACGGTCAAGCGTCCCATTTCGCCCGGTAAGCTCCTGCCGACCGGCTTCCGTTTTCTCCAACCGCCCAACCTTGCCTTCCATCGCTCCCTCTCCCCACGGGTCGCGGCCAAGCTAAGACACCCGGTTTACACAAGTGTGACAACTAGATAACGCGCACAGGATAAAGTCGTCCTGCGTAACCCAGGCCACAGCGCGAGCCAACGGCATCGTCAGGCGGTCACGGAAGAGGTGTCATATTCGTTACATCGAATTTTGATACGCTTGGTCCAATTTAGACTGAGGCCGAAAGATGGCAGGGCGACCGTTGGAGTTTGACCGAGACCAGGCGTTGGCGCGTGCCATGGACGCGTTCCATTGCTACGGCTATGAGAGGCTTCCGACTGCCGTTCTTGCGGAAGAAATGGGCCTGTCCAAGTCCTCGCTATACAACTCATTTGGAACCAAACGGGAACTCCTGCTCGAGTCCCTCGCTGCATATGCCGATGTAAGGGCCACAACCATCCGCAAGATAGCCGGCTCGCCCGATGTACTTGGGCAGATGCGCGCGCTGCTGGTCGATATCGCGCAAAACAATGACGACGGTATGGGCTGCTTTCTGGTAAATACGGCTGCTGAACTTGGTCAGCACGACTTTGGCGTACGACAACTCCTGCAGTCTTGCTTTCAGTCCGTCGTCGATGCGTTCGAACTTCTCGTCCTCGCAGGGCAGCGGTCCGGAGAATTCAAGCGAAACCTCAACTCGGCCAAAGCCGCGCTCATGATTGTTACCAACATCGCGGGATTGCGCGTGCTCGCCAAGGCAGGCATTCCACCGGAACACCTCACCACAGCCATCGAGCACCCCCTGACACTTCTCGCCGCCTAATATCCGCACACCGCCCTACCCGAAAAATCGATTAGAGGCATCGCGGCATCCTCAAGACACCATCACCCTGGATTTTCACGTAGTACCATGCGGCCCCGTCATGCGACCAAGGCAGACCTTCGTGATGTGGAAGCATTGCTTCGGTCGTGCTCACTCCCCGTTGGTGGGATATGTGGTGAAGCGGTGCAATTTCATGTCAGCCGGGACAGAACTGGCCTCCTTGGGTGCGCTGGAGTCGAGGAATTCGGCGGCAGCGTTGGCCTGTTGCGAGGGGTCGCTGTCGTCCAGCGCGCGAGACGGGCAGGGCTAGCTGCCCTGCTGGTTTCCGCGCTGGTCGCCGATGTCCGCCTGCGTGGCATCGATACCTTGGTCGTCGGGACTAAGGTGGCTGCCGGCTATTTCTCCGGCCTTGGGTTCACGCCTGCTGACCGTGCGGACGTCCCACTGGAATTACTGGCTTCCCGTGAATTTGCTAACACCAATATCAGTGAAGCCACGCTACTGAAAGCTGAACTCTAGCTGCACGTACCAGTCAAGGGAATGGGAGACGGCCGGCAACGATTCCATAAAGCGAGCCGGACCGAGGATTCGAGACGGTGTAATGATTCCGTTGTGCCCAATTCTGGGCTGCCTTAAACACGTCCGGCTCCCGCTGACCCCAACCACTTTTCATCAGTGGCTCGGCGTCCTGTTCCGTCGTAGGGTACACGGCTGCTTGATGCTGAGGCGCCCGGCTCCGAGTTCCCGGGATGGTAATGGTACGAATCGTTACATGCATTTCATCGAATCTGCAGAGATATTCGTGCTGGCAGGCTCATCCGGCTACGGTCGTCATAGGTCACCTGGATACTGAACAGTCCTCCTGCGGCGGGAAGAGGCCGAGGCACACGCACGTATTCTTGAACTGTGACAGGACGACAACCTCTCAGACTATTCGGGTTAATGCGAATTTGAATACGTCCAAGTATTCCACCCCCGAGTCAAGTCCCGAGTCATGCATTGGTCGGCTTGGCTATTGGCACGCTGATAAGCCTTCGCAGCTCGTACCTCATTTGGCAGTGCGCTATAGGGCGTCAACGAAAATCCATGCCTACAAAAGAAGTTCGCGCAAGACATCGATAGAACCACTGCCAGCCGACACCCGTCGGCTTGTGCTCTCATCAGGGCGGCCTGAACCAGATGTGATGCGATACCCTGTTCTCGGTAGTGGGGGAGCACTGCAACTGGCCCTACGACAGCTGTGGTGCCGTGACGTTCGGCGCCCGCGCATCCTGCTATCACTTTCGCCGCCACAGCAACGTGGAGCGTTGTCCTGGCCAGGTCAACATCGGAAGTATCTAACCCAGTTTGCTCTAGAAGGTCGACCAGTGGCACCCACTCACCCGTTGCCGCTGCACGAATCGAAATGTCTCTCATCATGAGTCCTCCCGCGACGGTGCGCGATGAGACTGACTGTCCGGCGGCCGGCGGAGTCTCGCGATAGCCATACCGCCACGCGTCCTTCCTGGCAGCATTGACTTGGCTGCCCCCCAATTGAGCCATCGCTTCATGACAACAGCTAGCGCTTCCAACTCGGAGACGGCACTGGCGCGTCAACGACAATCACAGCTACAGGCGAAAAAAAGGCCGGCATTGCTGCCGGCCAACGTCCTTAACCCAGTGACAAGTCAAGGTCGATATGAGCTGTCATGGCACACCCAGCGGGTGTGCCGATTCTCGCGCCAAGGCGGATTAGAAGCGGTGACGCACGCCGACCATGGCGCCAGTCTGGTTCTGGCCCGGCAACGTATTGGCCGTGCCGGTCACACCAAAGGTGGCATTGCCCTTGTTGCTCACATAGCCGAGCAGCAGGTACGCGTCGGTGCGCTTGGAGAAGGCGTAGTCGGCGTTCAGCACAAACATCCACGAATCCTTGCTGTCAGTGCGGGCATCCGTATAGTAAGCCGCACCAGTCAGAGTAAAGGCCGGCGTGAACTTGTAGTTCGCGCCCAACCAATACAAGTTGTCGTGACGGGCCGTACCGGTGGTGACTTCGTCGCGCATCCAGCGATAGCCGGCGAATGCCTTGGCGTCACCGAAGGCATACGAGGCGCCAATCGCAGCACGCTTGGCCGTCAGGTCCGCCGACGCAAGGGTGCTGCCCTGGAACTGGTCATAGGCAGCGCCCACCGAGAAGGGGCCGTTCGCATAGGCCAGGCCACCTCCAAAATTGGTGCCGACCTTGAAATGACCCGGCACTTCACCGCCGAGACCGGAAGTGACATCGCGGCCGAAGCTGTAGAAACCGGTTGCCGTCAGACCGCCGAACTTACCGGTGTACTTGATGGCATTGTCCGCGCGGCCATTGAACTGATTATCGACGGAGTTGAGCGAGTACATCGGTCCCACTGCCATCGGGTCGTAGGCGCCGAACAGGTCATACAGCGAGTTCTGCTGCCGGCCGAGCGTGACAGCGCCGAAGTCGCCTTGCAGCCCGACATAGGCTTGGCGGCCGAACAGTCGGCCGCCCTGGGCAGATTTGCCAGTGTCGATGTCAAAACCGCTTTCCAGCACGAAAATACCCTTCAGATTGTTGCCGAGGTCCTCGGTTCCACGCAGGCCCCAACGCGAGCCAGAGAGACCGCCAGAAGTTACGCCAGTTACGGAGCCGCTTCCATTGGCGCCGCCATTGACATGGCTTTGGAAACTGATGCCAGCATCAGCGATGCCGTAGAGCGTCACGTTGGACGATTGGGCAAACGCGGCGCCGGACATGGCGCAAGTTGTGACTGCCACTGCAAGGAGAGTTTTTTTCACTGTCAATCCCGGTTTCTTTTTGAGCGAAGGTTCCTGGCGGTGGTGTCGCGGCTAGTACGCGAGCCGCGACTCCCCACCGACTCGGCTGCGAGATATTGCGACAGAAATGTGACAGTAACATGTAAGCAATTGTCCTAAAATATGGATAATTATTTCTCTTATATGAACAATGTGCCCGGGCCCTGTCACCTAAACTTCCGATGGCGGGCATGGCCGATACGTCTCCAATCAGGGAGACAAATTTTTGACGAAGTTCGTGTCGGTATGCCCCAACACCTCGGCTGGCGACAGCGACCTCGTAGACCGCCGACCTCAATGGCTTTGAACAGCTCAAGGGCTTCCGGAGAGGCAACGCAACCTCAGCTTGGGTTCCGACGCGGCAGAACGGCGTAGCAATAGGTCCATTCAAGGAAAGGCCAAGGTTTGCTCTTCTTGGACGAAGCAACCCGGATGAAGCAAACTGAACACTAAATGTCCGGAGGTGTTTCATGAACGCACTCGTCCAAGCTTTGGCGAACCGCAGCGACCAGTTGCTGGCGGAGCTCGAAATCATCTACAAGGACTTTCACCAGCACCCCGAGCTGTCGATGCAGGAGGTCCGGACCGCCAAGGTCGCCGCAGATTACATCGAGGCCCTGGACTATGAAGTGACGCGTGAGGTAGGCGTCACTGGTGTCGTTGGTGTGTTGCGCAACGGCGAGGGCCCCACGGTGATGCTCCGCGCAGACATGGACGCATTACCCATGGCCGAGAACACCGGGTTAACCTATGCCAGCAGCATAAAGGCCAAAGATGAAGACGGCGTCGAAGTCGACGTCTCTCATTCCTGCGGGCATGACATGCACGTGACATGGCTGATGGGGGTGGCGCGTGTCTTGGCCGAGCACCGCGACGCCTGGAAGGGCACGGTCATGCTGGTCTTTCAACCAGGCGAAGAAGTTGGACGAGGTGCCAGCAGCATGGTCGATGACTGGGATGCGGAACGCTTTCCCAAGCCAGACATCATTCTGGGCCAGCACGTCATGGTCGGCCCCAGCGGCACCGTCAGTTATCGCCCGGGCGTCATTCTGTCAGCGGGAGACAGTCTGAAAATCAAGCTGTTCGGGCGTGGCTCGCATGGTTCGCAGCCGCAAACATCCATCGACCCGGTCATTATGGCCGCATCCACGACGCTACGCCTGCAGACCATCGTCTCGCGTGAGATTTCGCCGATGGACAACGCCGTGCTGACCATTGGCTCCCTGCAAGCGGGTACCAAGGAAAACATCATTCCGGACGAAGCCACTATCAAGCTGAATATGCGCACGTTCGACGATGACGTGCGCGAGTACATGCTGGCATCCATCCGGCGAATCTGTTGTGCGGAGTGCGATGCATCCAACGCTGAGCGGCCGCCGGAGTTCACCACGCTCAGCACGTATCCTCTGACGGAGAACGATATCGCAGCCACAAGTCAGGTGGCCGACGCCTTCAAGGCGCAGTTTGGCGATAAGGCCTATGAGGCACGGCCGGCCTCGGCCAGTGAGGACTTTAGCGTCTTTGGCCGAGCCTGGAATGTGCCCTACGTGTTTTGGTTCATTGGCGGCACCGACCCTGAAGTCTATGCGCAGGCCAAGGCCGAAAAGCAGTTGAACAAAATACCGAGCAATCATTCGCCGAAGTTCGCACCCGTGATTCACCCGACGCTCGAAACGGGCCTGCATGCGATGTTGACGGCGGCCTCGGCGTGGCTTTGTACGGCTCCCGAGGCGTGATGGAACATAACCTCTTCGTTTTGGTGGACCTGCTGGGGACCTTCGCGTTCGCGGTCAGTGGCGCCCTTGCCGCTGAGCAGAGGCGGCTTGACCTGTTTGGCGTGCTGGCCATCAGTTACCTGACGGCTTGCGGTGGGGGAGTAATTCGTGACCTGTGCCTCGGTGCTCTGCCGCCAGTCGGCATTTCGGACTGGCGCTACCTCGCGACGTCGGCGTTAGCCGCCGGGTTGGCAATCTGGGCGCGTCCAATCATTGACCACCTCAAACACCCCATTGTTTTCTTCGACTCGCTAGGGCTGGGCTTCTTCGCCGTCATTGGCGCGCACAAGGCGCTGCAGTTCGGCCATAACGTCGAAGTTGCGATTCTTCTCGGCATGGTGACCGCCGTTGGCGGTGGTGTGGTGAGAGACGTGGTCCTCAATCGCGTACCCATTATCCTCGAGAAAGAAATCTACGCCATTGCAGCGCTGGTCGGGGCAGCCATCCAGGTGCTTGGGCAACTCATGGAGTGGAAATTCGCGCTCACGCCGTGGTTCGGCGCTTTGACTTGTTTTGGGCTCCGCGCCCTAGCGGTGCGCTATTCCTGGAGCCTTCCAGTTGTACGTGGAAGGGACGTAGCGCAATGAGTGCTCGCTTTATTGGGTCAAATTCGGTTTGCTTGCCCAATCTCATGGAAGAATGGAGCACCTGTACCCCGTCCAGTTCGATTTCGAACCGATGATGCCGCAAGAACCGCGTGCACGCCGGGCGCCAGTCGACGCGCCTCTACTCGTCATTGACCTACCACCGACCTTGAATGACCTCGCTCGGTGCCCAAGCTGCGGGCAAGCTGATTTGTCTGCAATTTCTCTTGAAATAGCTTCTCCGCAGGATGGGCAGAGAGCCTTGCTGGACATCCTTGGATGCCTGGCGTGCGGCGAGGGACTTATCGATGAGAATGCGCTCCGCGCACTCCTCGTGGGGACCTGCGGGCAGGACGTTTCGTGCGAAAACTCGCCTTTGGCCGCAATAGCCTGAGCTTCACGAACGGCAGCTTCGACACCACCCTTTTCAGCTAGCTTCAAAGGGTTCCGCCGCTCGCTGCTGGGCGCTCCTTCTCAGGCCTCTGCAATCAAAAACTTCGCCCTATTCTTGCCGAGCCACGCCGGCGCACGCCCGCGTCCTGACCACGTCGCGCCAGTCTTCGGGTCCATATATTTTGCCGGCAGCGACACCTTTTCCTTGGCAGCAGTCGTACCTTTCCCAGCAGCGGCGGGTCGCCCGCGCCGACGCGTCGTGGCAATGTCGTCCACCGTCAGCTCATACTCAGCCATCAACCCCTGGATTTTCTCGATGACGCCAGCAATTTCAGTCGCGCGAACTTCAGCGAGCTGGGCTTCGAGCGCTTTCTTTTCTGCCATGAGCTGCTTGTAGGTGGCCACTTAAAAGTCCCTTTGTTAAGTAACATTAATATGCTACCTGATTTCACGAACTGCATAGGGAAAACTATAGGTTCCATCGGCAGTGAGTATCCTCAGCTAAGCAGATTTGGCAATGTACCGGGCAAAGACGCCAGGAAAAGAGGCGCCACGAAGTCTACGAGCACTCCATGCATCGGTAAGCGGCAAACCGCCTTGAAATGGTGACCCATTTGCGGCGCGTCCTGCAAAATGATGAATTCGTCCTCCACGACCAATTCTGAGTTCGAAGACCGACGAGATAGTGGGGGTGGAAGCTCTGGTGCGCTGGCACCAATCCGTGGCCAAGGAGACGGGACTGATTCTTCCACTCTGCATGGGCGCTCTTCACAAAGTGTGCGAGGCGATGGGCCGTTGGCACGCTGAATTTCCCCGGATGCGACCGCTCAGCTAATACTTGCCCCACCGTCCTCAAGCGGTCGGCGGTCGGAAGGCCTCAGATTGTCTCCCCTGTTGCGGGCAGCATAGATGTCTGCTTGACCGCCCATTAACGAATGTTAGGGGGAATGGCTCGTACGCAGGCGAAAACGCGACTGTAATGTCCAAGATTCCGCTAACATTGCCTCTTAAGACCCCTACACGTCTAGGGTTAATTGACCTCCTGCCGCAATTGTCCCGAGTAATGCCGCTCACCTCCACCTCAGGGCAACTGGACAGCGTGCGATTGGCCAGGGAAGAAGAGCAAAGGCTGAAGAATGGTGCGCTGGTCATTAAAATCCCGGGTGGTCGCCTCAACAGTCGTTGTGGTTCTTCTTCTCGCGGTCCTGCTGTTATTGATTGCCCGCCAGTACATTTTCGCCAACCTAAAGGATTCCCTGCAGGCACAGCAGGATGCGCAGGTGAGACTGGTTGCAGAGCAACTCAACGACAAATTCGAAACACGTGTCGTCATCCTGCGCCGGCTTGCTGAGCACCTTGCCCCGCTGCTGGCCCGTGGCCCAGAAGAACTGAAGCGCGTCACTGAGCAGGCCGCGCCTATTCCCGAATTGTTTGATTGGGTATTTCTCGCTTGGCCGGACGGTAAGCGGGCATTCGATACGAGGCCGATAGACCAGAACCCCGACATCTCGAACCGAAAGTACTTTCGTGACATTCTGGGCGGCGCGTCTGTCGTCATTTCCGAACCGGTGATAACCAAGGTAACCGGCGCGCCGGGCATCGGTATCGCTGTACCCGTGCGTTCGGCTGATGGACGAGTGCTGGCGGTTCTGGTGGGAAGCTTCGACCTCGGGCGCGAAAACTTCCTCCGGGCGCTGTCTCGCAGTCGCATTGGCATGACGGGAACCTATTGCCTTATCTCATCGGGTCAATCCCCTCGCTACGTCGTGCATGCTGACCCAGAAAAGATACTCAAGCCTGCGGCTTCCGTAGGTGAATCGTGCGGTACTGACCGGGCCAACTTCATGTGGGAATCGGCTTGGCCGACACGACCCATTGTTGCTCGACATCGGCTTGAAACGGCAGGGTGGGAATTGGTCGCCACGCTCCCGGCGAGAGAAGCCTTCTCGCCAATCACCCGTGCCAGAGTGAAGATTCTGACTGCGGCGGGAGCAGCCTTGGCTATTGCTGGATTGCTGATGTGGCGAGTAGCCCGTCGCCTGCTGGCACCGTTGGGAAACCTGGAGCGGGCCGTAGAGCAGAGTGCGATGGACTTGTCAGTTCGCGCTGCGCTTCCCACTTCCAGAGCGGACGAAATCGGCGCACTAGCCAGAACGTTTTCGAGCGTGATGGGCCAACTTTCAGACCGCACCAGTGCCTTGCTGGAAGCTAGAAGGGTGGCGGAGGAACGGGAGGCACGCATCCATGCCGTTGCCAATCACATACCGGACCTCGTTGCCTATCTCGACGTGGACAAGCGCTACGTGTTCGTCAACCAGGCGTACGAACAGCGATTTAGGATGCCTGCAAGCAAAATCATCGGTCTGACACCCAGCCATCTTTGGGGCGAGGACGTTTATGCGAAAGCGATAAGGCCTCACCTCAATCTCGCGCTCTCAGGAGACCTCGTTACGTTTGACGCTGAGTATCACTACGAGAACAAGCCGGTTTATCTTGAGGTCACATATCAACCAGCCTGGAACGGCACCGCAGACACCGTCGTTGGCGTGCATGTCTTTGCCAGAGATATAACTGTAGAGCGCCAGAAGATGCGGGAGCTCGAGCAAATGACCCTGTCAGACTACCTGACTGGCCTGCTCAATCGGAAAGGCTTTGCCCGGCGTCTGGCATCGGCCATGGAACAGGCCGAGGGAGGCGCAAAGGCAATGGCATTGCTTCTCGTCGACCTCGACAATTTCAAGCTTGTGAATGACACTTACGGCCACGCGGTTGGTGACAAACTTCTAATCGTCCTCGCGACGCGCCTCAGGTCCTGTGTTCGCCGGCACGACGCTATCGCGCGAATCGGCGGAGACGAATTTGCAGTGGTACTGGAGGACATTTCGACGTCGCAAGCATTGGAACGTGTCGCCGAAGCGATAGTTCTAGCGACCGCTGAGCCCTGTATCCTTGACGGTCACCGGATTACTTGCAGCACGAGCGTTGGCGGCGTGCTCCACAAACCGGATGAGGACAGCACTCGGAACGAGCTTTTCTTGAAAGCAGACACTGCACTTTACGCGGCTAAACATGCCGGCAAAGCTAGGTTCGTTGTCTTCGGTAAGTCGCAAGCGGTTTCTTCCGATTTCGATGGCCGCGCGGACTCACATTGACATTGCTTCGGGAAGTCTCAAACACTGCAGCCCAAAACAAAAGAGCCAAAGAGCCGCCCTGATAGGGTTGCTCCGAGAACCCGGCTAGAAGACATTCGAATGCGTTGTGCCCGCAGCCGGGTGCTTCTGCGACACCCGTGCTGTCATGCCAGGCAAGGCTCCTACGTGTTTCATCAAATCCGCCCGCAGTCTGTCGACCCAGCGACTGATTACGTGACAACTTCTTCTCGCTATTACGCGACCTGATATGCTCGATTGGGTGTTGTTGCAGCAATAAGTCATTACCTACCGCAGCCCGCTTTGCTTTCGTTCCCTTCGGTCAGTCGCAAGGTGTTTCCTCACCATCCGACGCCCGCAATGCGAGAAGGCATTCGACGCGCAGTGTGTGCTTCCGGTGTCCTTCCCCTGTAAAAAGTGTCCCGATGCTGGAGACATGCGGGGCGCGAACGAGGGGCCTGCAGGCCGAGTCCGGAACCTGCACACGAAACATTAGGCAATGTTAGCTATCGACTCTAATTCCAAAAGCTGTTTACCGCACACACGGTAATGGAACGTAATACTTTGGCCGAGAACCCATATCACGACCTGCCACGAATACTTGGCGTAAACTAATACTTATCTTCCAGAAGATATGCCAAAGTGGCTTGTCGTAACGCAAGGAAGTGCGCGGGGGAGTTCAAAGGGGCAGAAGTGCCGTGCCCCCAGGTCACCAAGGCCGGCATTCCCGCGCGACCACTCAAGTTTCCCGAACTCAATGCCGCGAGTTCCGCGCAGGAGGACGCGTACCCGAGCTCGATGGACGCATCCCAGTTTGCAGCTGAATAGTCGAGATTGCACTCTTGTAGATTGTCTGCATGTCGCCGCCCGGCGCGCTTAGCATCACCACGAAGTGGTCAAATGACGCGATTGAACCGGTCAGCTTGACACCGTTAATGAGGTACACGTCGACCCGCTTTCGCTCTTTGCGTGCCGCATTCAGGAAGTCATTTTGCGCAGGAGCCTGCTTCGGTTGCATAGTGTTTCCTGTGATGCAGACGACACTCACAAAGACTAGGATTCTCCCAAAACATTATGTACGGTTCCCAGTCGCCACAGGGCCGCATCCAGCAAAGAATGCTCTTCCCCGCTTACAATGCTGCAATGCAATATGAACCGGGGCCGAAGAAGCGTACAAATAACCACACGCCCTACATGCGGTGGAGGAAAAAAATGGCGACAGCTCGGGCTGGCACCAGAGAGGAGGCGCTGAAGCTCCTGGAAACACAGGGAGTAACAGTGGTGGAACTGGACTACGAGTCAGGCTGGCAAGACGCCATCGAGCTCGGCCGCATTGGCGACAAGCGCGGGATACGCGTTGAGTATCGCGGTCACGAAAGCATTGCGGTCAATTCGCGTGCAGCGCTGATTGCTGGCCTCAAGCGGCCCAAGAGAACCTTCCGGCAGCGAAATCTGTACTGCCAGTTCAATTTGGACCGCCTCGCAGCTAATGACCTTGAGGCAATGGAAGCGAAGGCAACCAGTCAGGGGGACTACATTCTCGCCGGGCACCTGATGCGGGACGTGGATGAAGTTTGGGCGGAGTAAGGTGGCGCCCTGAGTCCCGCCCCTGGCCATTGCACACGATGCCGCCCCAACTAGAGTTAGCCCCGGCAAAGCGACGGGTAGTGTTACCTTGTTACGGTGTTACGAGATATAGAAGCCATGTCCGCCGGCTCATCTGGCTTGAGCTTTGATGAGCCGGGAGCCACGCGCCATCTTGGTCGAGATTGCCGCGATGCCCCTGGCTTGCGCAGGCTGACGAAAGGCCAATGCACTCCCAGACCTAGGCTGTTACGGTCCCCGCCTGCTTGGAGAAGCTATTCCTCACCTCACTGGCCCGAGCGCCGAAAGCATCTGTCCTTTCGGCTCCTAGCCTGAAGACCGAGACAGCGTCGAGCAATTGTTGGCTCTGCTCATTGAGCGATGCCGCCGCAGCGGCAGCCTCCTCGACTAACGCCGCATTCTCCTGCGTCACTTTGTCAATCTGCGCCACTGCCGACCCGACTTGCTCAATACCGCTGGTTTGCTCCGCCGAGGCAGCTGATATGTCCGCCATGATGTCGGTGACGTGCTTAACGGCGCGGACGATTTCCTCCATCGTCTTACCCGCCTCATCGACCAGGGTTGAGCCCTTGTCCACCTTCTGCACCGACCCTTCGATGAGCTCCTTGATTTCTTTAGCTGCTGCCGCGCTGCGTTGCGCGAGCGAACGCACCTCGCCAGCCACGACAGCAAATCCTCGTCCTTGTTCGCCGGCACGCGCTGCCTCAACTGCCGCGTTTAGGGCGAGGATATTGGTTTGGAAAGCAATGCCTTCAATGACGCTAATAATGTCAACAATTCTGGTGGAATTGGTGGCGATGTCATGCATCGTGGTCACTACCTGGCCGACTACGTGACCGCCGCGCTCGGCGATGCCAGAAGCGCTCAATGCCAGTCGGTTTGCCTGCCCTGCATTATCGGCGTTCTGCTTCACAGTGACCGTCAGTTCCTCCATGCTCGCTGCAGTCTCCTCAAGCGCGGAAGCTTGCTCCTCCGTCCGCTGGGACAGGTCCATGTTGCCTTGGGCAATCTGCCCGGATGCAGTTGCAACGGCTTCACTTGATGCCTTAATGCGAAGCACAATATCAGCCAAGGTCCGACGCATGCGGCTCATCGCGTAGAGCATGCTCGACGTGTCGCCCGGCCGGAGTTGTACTTCCACAGCAAGATTGCCGGCTGCGACCTGGCCCGCAACTTCGGCAGCATAAGCTGGCTCGCCACCAAGTTGCCTAACCAAGTTGCGCGCGAACACGAATGCCAGCGCGACGCCCAGCATCGTCGTGGCGCCGAGTACACTGAGAATGAGCGTTCGAGCCGTCAAATAGACATCCTCCGCCTGCTTCCCGCTACGGTCGGAACCTGCGACATTCACTTCAACAATCTTTGCCAACCGCTGGTCAACCTCGTTTCGCAGGCGAATGGAGTCCCCTCGCATCAAGGCGAGCGCCGCATCGTTTTCCTGCTTCCTGGAAAGCTCCAGAACCCTTTCGTGTACAGCGAGATATTGCTCCATCAGCTTCTGCGTCTCCCCATACAGCATCTTCTCCTCGGGCTCCGAAATCAGAGGCACGTATTTTTCCTCGGCACCACGATAGTCAGCGAGAGCTTTGCTCATGCGCTTTTCATACTTGTCCATGTCCTCAGGTGAGACAGAGAGGATGTGTTGCAATTCTGCAGAGCGAAATGCTGACAAGTTGTTTCGCATCTCCATCGAGAAACGGACAGATGGAAGCCAATTATTCTTTATCTCGTTGGTTGTGTCATTAACCCTCGCCATTTCGAAGATGGAAAATATCCCAAGAAAGCATGACATTGCCAGCACAATCATGAAGGCAAACATCACTCGCTTAAAAACGGTCATCCTATTCAAGAATTCCATCTCAACTCGTTTGTTATCATTTTTTACGCTGCACCAAACTGGCGGCGAGCACCCCAACGCGACATGGGCGAGTTGGTACAAGAGCACAAACCTTGCAATGTTACGCCTTCAGCAATAGCTTGCGCCACAAAAACAGCTCACCAAATCCCCATCGTCACATCCAACTATCGGAGCGTTTCCATAAGCTTTAGACCCCACAAGAGAGGTATATATGGGGCTTTGACACACTCGTTGACACACTTATGGCTTATAAGCACCCGGGGATGGGAGCGGTCACAGCAAAATTTCAATGAACTCGACCGCACCAAGAAGAATGAGATAGGAGGCATCGCCCCACATTGGTGGGGTTTATATTTGACTGCAAGCATGACTAAATAACAGCGCTCTTTTCGAACGCCCGGCATACATGGCCTATCGGCTGGCGCCCAAAAAATAGAAAGCCAACATACTGTTGCACAGGCTGCGTTGGCACAAGAGGAGATGCCTGCAGCCAACACGTGCGCGCCGCCGCGCAAGGTCAGCTCAGGCCAACGCGTGACATGCATCAAAGAATATCGTTCGGTACAAAACTGTGGCTAGCACTCGCGCTCATGTGGACCGGCTTACTCGCCGTAAGCATTGAAAGCGCCATTGATGCCCACCAGCGAGTACTTACCGAACGCCGACAAGGTCTGCACAATATACTGGACGTCGCCATACGTATCGCGGAGTCGTACCAGGAGCGCGTCGCGAGAGGCGAACTGACTGAGGACGACGCCAAAAAGGCAGTGCTCACACAATGGGAACTGATGCGATTTCACGGCAGCGGCTATGTGTATGCATTCACTAGGGACTACGTTCTATTGCTGAATCCTGGCAAGCCCAGGCTGGTAGGCAAATCGGTCGAGAACCTCACCGATGCCGTGGGGCGTCGCCCTTATGTGGAACTGGCAGCGTTGGCACGGACCAATGACACGGGCCATGTCGCCGCGTTTGACAGGCTGGTGGACCGCACGCTGGCCGAAAAAATTTCCGCCGCGCGTCCGTTGCCTGGCTGGGACTGGGTGGTAGCCGCAAAACTCTATGTCGAGGACGTCAACACCACGCGCCGCAAGCTAATCATGGCGCGCCTGGCATGGACCTTGAGCGTCGGCCTTTTCTCGACCTTCTTGATGGTACTCATCATCGGCGGCGTCCAGCGGCATGTCGGTCACGACCATTTGACTCGACTGCTGAATCGCAAGGGATTTGACCGCCGCATGGCATCCGCACTGGCAAACTCGCGCGCCGCCGAACGTGAATTGGCGCTGTTCCTTATCGACCTCGACGGCTTCAAGGCCGTAAATGACAGCCATGGGCACGCCGCTGGCGACGCCCTGCTGAAAATGTGTGCCGTACGCATCCAATCAGCGGTCCGTGCCACTGACGCTGTGGCCCGATTTGGTGGCGATGAATTTGCCGTGATTGCCCAGGGCATCTCCTCGATACAGACGGCGGAGCGTATCGCTCAAACAATAGTCTCGGCAGTGTCCGACCCCTACCTCATCGATGGTCACCCCGTCGCGTGCAGCGCGTCGGTCGGCATTGCCGTGAACACTGCCTGCCATCCCACTGCTCAGCACGAACTCTTTCGGCAGGCGGACGCTGCGCTGTACATAGCCAAGCGTGCAGGCAAGAACCGATTCATCTCGTACAACGCGCTGGAGGAAGGCGCCGCCAGCACCCCGCAGGATGGCGCGCGGGTAGAGCCCCCGGAAGACGTTGTCTCGCCAGTCAAGTAGCTGCGCGGATAAGTACGGCCAGAAACAACTCAAGGGATTCGCGGAATGGCGCCAGGACCCAGTGTGGCCGGCGCGACTGGCAATTCTCGTTCGACCATAACGACCACAAGCTCAATCAAACGCTCCGTTGGTAAGTCCGAATCGCTCCTCAGCACGCCTGCTCAGACGCATTTGGCTTGTGCGCTTCTACCCGCCAATTAAATAATGGAACTGGACGCCAATGTCGGCGTCGATGTTGACCACCTCAAGTTCAACCGGGTATTCACCGAAAACTGCTCGCCACTGGAACGCGCATACTCAGACTATGCTTGCGAGAACCTAGTAAGCGAAGGGGATTGGGAGTTCGATGGGGGATGCCCTGTACCACTCTCCGAAGACGGCGGAGCCTATGTGCAGGGCTGGAAGTGGATTTCGCGGGACGAGCTTCGACCCAGATGAGTTCCGCCCCGATGAGAGTGCACCTACGGTGTAGGCGCGATTGTGGCCGCAATTCTCAGAGCGCGAGGGATGTCACATCACTGGACGATTCGACTCCGACCGGATGCTCGGACGCGAATGCCAGCTTGTTGAGCATCTTCCTCACCGGCAGCGATGATGTCATCGAGAACGGAACGGATATTTGCAGGAGTACTAAGAAATTTCATTCCAAAGAATGTACCTCGGAATGAAGCGTCGCTCACTGTACGCTGCTGCTGATATCCAAACAGCAAGGCATCTCCGCTTCCTAGGGCGAACCAACCAAAATTTGCCGCCAGTTCGCTCATGACATACAACCCGAACCCAGAGTTATCGTAGATGTTCTGCTCTCTGTCGTAGTTGCTTGTTCGCGAAACCCCTGGACGAACCGCCATCAACAGCGCATCGGCATCGGTTGCAGCCCCATGCGACTCCGAAAGAGTTCTGGCTATCCCAATTCCCTCGTCGAGAATCGCTATCTCAACTTGTCCGTTGTTCCAACGCTGGCCGCAGATATAGCACTCCGCAGCTTGGGAATGTTCGAAGACATTCCGAATAACCTCTCGAATTGAGTACGTATAGGTTCTGAGCGGCTGTGAGTCATCAAACGAGCCAGCAAGAATTCCGGCAACTCGACGGGCTTCCGTTTCTATCGCCGTGTACCAATCTTCCAGACCTTGCCGGCCAATATCGATGTCTGGACGAACAATGCGGGTAATCGGCACATAGCTGCGGGAACCTCTGGCTTCGCCGACATCTAGCCCCGCTTCCAAACCGATGAAATGAAAGAAGCCCAAGTGCATCAGATATGAATGAGCTTGCCTCGCGCCACTAATTCCTAACGCATACGAGAAGAGATTCCTTTGCTTTCGATAGGCGACCCACTCGCGGAGCTTCGAACCTAGCGCTAGCATGCCCGTCGGCAGCGAGAACCGCAGTGGCGCGAAGTCTACGGTGACCTCCTGCTGGTCCCGCGTGGCGTCGAGCTCGCCAAACAGTCGAGGAAGTCTGTCGCGGTCCAGCGTTACAGGTAACTTTACTATCATGATTATGAACACGCGGAAGTGACCACGGCTTACAAGTTAGCGCTCGAGAGCGGTGCAAAAAGTACGGGTCAGTTGGTCGCCCTCGGCATTCTATCGGGTGCTCGACGGGCTCGGCTTGGCGCCAGCGAAGGGACGCAAGGGAGGCCGGTAGTTGAAGGGAGCAATGGCTTAAGAGCGGTGGCAGATTTTCCACGAGTCGGCATCAGGTACGAAGATGTGTCCGCTAAAGGCGTCCCCGTAGGCTCGCGTTTTCTCCCGGAGCAGAAAATGCGCAGTCAGCGCACAGAGCGCAGCATCCACTGCATCAATTGAGGTAAGCGATGTAGTTTCGATACCGGCATCTTCCAGCAATCTGCGCCGCTGCACTCGCTTCAGTTTGGCTGAGGCGACTTCCTTGCCGAGAAGCGAACAAGTAATGGCGTGCGGAAACGTCTCGAAGGTGACCCTCCCTCCTGCGTAGCGCTTATCAGACAGCAGAGGATACATCGGCGCGAAGGTCCGGAAGACCGTCTCGCCACTAAACATCCAACCATAGAATCCGCTAGTGCTCTCCATGGCACGCTCCTGAGTAGGAGTGGAAAAGCAGGATAGCCTTGAACAAGTAGCCGCCACAAGGCGCGTCAAGCATGCCCCGGCGAAGCAATTTGCAAGTGACGCCGCTCGGCGTGACATTCGTGAATCCAAGTTTCAGCGGGAATGGGACGTTGCTCGCTCCCTTTGCTGAGTAGCGATACAGGAATAACGCTGTCAAACCACGGAAAGTGGGCTCAGCCGGGAAGACTGGGGGTGGTGGTTGCATGCCGCTTCAAGGGCGCGCTCTTCTGGCCCAGTGCCGCTCGACCTGTCTATTGCTGCTCGTTCGCTTGTCGACTGACGACCAGTAGTGGGCAGCCCAGTCAGCCCTTTATGCAGATAACCGGGAGCAGCCGTGCCACCTTGCATGCTAGGCGAGCTTCCTGGGCTGAGTTGACGACATCCGCAACCGGCTTGTACGCATCCGGCGCTTCCTCCGCCACGCCCCGCATGGAAGGGCTGCGCACAAGGATGCCGCGCCCGGCGAGTGAGTCGACTACGGCCCTTCCCTGCCAGTGTCTGCGGGCTTCGGTCCGGCTCATCTGTCGCCCCGCTCCATGGCATGCGGAACTGAACGCCTGCCCTAGGCCTGGCATCTCGCTGACACCAGCAAGCACGTACGATTCAGTACCCATGCTGCCACCAATGAGCACGGGCTGCCCCAGGTCCTTGTAGGCGTCCGGGAGGTCCGGATGGTCCGGTCCAAAAGCGCGGGTAGCACCCTTGCGATGAACATAGAGCAGCCGCTTTCGGCCATTGATGAAATGCTCTTCTACCTTGCAGGTATTGTGGGATACGTCATAGAGGAGCGAGAGCTTTGCCTGCGGCAGCACCTTGGCAAACGCTTTCCGCGTGAGATGCGTAAGAATCTGCCTGTTGGCCAGGGCACAGTTAATAGCCGCACGCATCGCGCCCAGGTAGCGCTCACCCAGTTCCGATTGGATTGGCGCACATGCAAGCTCGCGGTCCGGTAGTTCAATACCGAAACTGCTTGCGGCAATCACCATTTCCTTAAGGAATTCGGTGCCAATCTGATGCCCAAGGCCTCGCGAGCCACAGTGAATCGACACAACTATCTGCCCTGGCTCGAGCCCGAATCCTTTGGCGATGGCTGGATGGAAAATCTCGGCAACCTCCTGAACTTCAAGGTAGTGGTTACCCGAGCCGAGCGTCCCCATCTCGTCCTGCTGGCGGCGCTTTGCAGAAGTGGAAACCGCACCTGGCTTGGCGTTCTGCATCGTGCCCCGCTCCTCGATGTACTCGAGGTCGTCCTCCTCTCCGTAGCCTTGGGCCACGGCCCACCGAGCACCTCCCATGAGCATGTCATGCATGTCGCCGTGCGAGAGGTGAACTACGCCGGTGCTGCCGACGCCAGCAGGAATTGCGGTATATAGTGCATCGGCCAGACGGGCTTTGACGCCTTCAAGCGCTTCACGTTCGAGCCCCGTGCGCAAAGTTCTTACGCCGCAGGAAATATCAAAGCCAACGCCGCCTGCCGAGACGACGCCGCCCTCGTCGGGGTCGAATGCTGCGACACCGCCGATTGGGAACCCGTAGCCCCAATGCGCATCTGGCATGGCAAACGAGGCGCCGACGATTCCGGGCAGCTTGGCTACGTTGCAGACCTGCTGACAGACCTTGTCGTCCATACCGTGGATGAGGTGACTGTCCGCAAAAATGACGCCGGGTACACGCATTCCGCGCACTGGGGATATATGCCACTCATATTCGCCATGGCGGGTCAGGTTAGCCGATTCCATGGTCGCATCCTCCAACGCCATTAGACATCGATGACGCATTGCGCCAGCCACGAACCGTCTGAATCCTGTCTTACGCTGAGCGCCGTATAGGTGGCTCCCTTGGGCTCCACCGCTGGTTGGTGTCTAGAAATATCGATGGATTCTCCACCTATCACAGCGGAGAGCCCGCCAGGCTGCAGCGTCACGCGGAACGAACTGAAAAGCATCCGTCGTACCGACATCTCAAAGATGATGCGGTTTAGCCATTCCACTAGCAGCAATTCGAGGTCTGGAGCCTGACAGGCAATCTCCACCGCATCGTTTGCTCGCACGTGCTCGACCTCAGCCACGATGGCCGTCAAGGCGACTGCGACCTGCTCAAATGCAATCTCGGCGGTCGCACCAATGCCACGCACGCCGACATCTGCGTCGTGCCGGAAGTGTTCCCAGCGGGCAGGTGTCAGCGCCATACAAACCTCCGTCTTTTCGCACTAAAGCGTAGCACCGTGTTACCGCCTAGGAGCCGGCACGCGGGCAACCCCAACAGACTCTTCGAAAGGCAAGTCTGAAAAAGTCGTGGCGCCTTCGGGCGTGAGCGCCTTTGGAATTACTTTTTCATAATGCGAAAAACAGGGCTACTCGCCTCTAAAAGAGGCTTGGGCTACTCAACACCCCCCACAGCAGAGCAGGTAAGTTCCGAGGTAACAGATTGATGTCGGAAGACCAGCCGATGTCCACGCCGACCGCGGCGGGAATCACCGCGCCAACAGTGGGGATCACCGAGCCGATGGTCGAACCCTTGCCAAGGTGGACGTCCGGCATCACCGCCAGATGGTGGAAGATGAATGGCATCTGCGCGGTATTGGCGAGCTGGCGGCGCGCCTCTTCCTCCACCGGGACGCCGCGGGTCCACATCTTGACCGGGTGGCCCTTGCCAGCGTGCAGCAGTTCGTAATGGGCCTGTTGTGTCATGAACGTCTCCGGGTTGATCCGGCTGCAGTTTAGACGCTGTGGCCCGCAGTCAAATCCCGAAGTGCAGACGCCGGTATTCGGGCCGGCACATACCCAGCGGTGCGCTGACCCGTTTGGCGGGCTGGGTAGGTCCGCGTGCTTGGCGGGCGCTGCAGCAGCGCCCGCCAAGCACAAAAACCCCCAAATCTACGCCCCCCCAATCACCACCAAACACTCCACCTCCACCCTAGCCCCCAACGCCAGTCCATTGGCGCCAAGCGCGCTCCGGACCGGATAAGGAGCCTCGAAGAACTCCTTATAAACCTCATTAAAAACCTGCCACTCCCCAATATCCGCCAGCATGATCGTGCACTTGGCCACATCCCGCATCGTCACGCCATGCGCCTCCAGCGTGGTGCGGATATTCATCAAGGCCTGTTTCGCTTCTTCGCGAATGCCACCCGGAACGAGCCGCGTGCTGCCGGGCACGATGCCCAACTGGCCTGACAGGTAGAGCACATTCCCGATGCGGACCGCTTCGGAAAATGGCAGTCCTGCTGGCAGGACCTTGCCGGAATTCAGGAACTCCATGTCTCGCCTCCATGGTGGATGTGCAGTACGCCGGGGCGCCGGCGTGAGCCTCCAATGTAGGCGCCAGAGCGCTGGCCCTCAAGGCGCGGAGACGACGGCGTCCGGCACGTCCCGGTCGGCCGCGCGCCGCAGGCTGTCGAGCATGGCCGCGACCGCCGAGCGCTTGATCGTGTCCTCCCGCCAGTACATCGACACCGAACCAAAACCGGCCAGCCGCAGCGGCACGATGCGCAGTGCGCCCATCGCTTCCAGCCGGCGCGCGGTCCGGTGCGAGGCCAGGCCGATCATGTCGCTGTTGTTGAGCAGCGTGAGGTTCAGCACGGTGGAGTTCGACTCCACGCAGTCCGGCGGCAACGGCCGGCCGGCGCTGGCCAGTGCGGCCTCCAGCGCATTGCGGATCGGGGTGCCGCGCGGCCATACCACCCAGCGGTAGCCGTGCAGCGCGTCCCACGTTACCGCCTCCTGCGTGGCCAGCGGATGGCGCGGACGCGCGACGAAATGGATCGGCTCGAGGTAGAGCGATTCGCCAACGGTCTGCGCGTCCTGCAGCTCGGGCGCGGAACGCCCCACCACGATATCCAGCTCATTGTGCGCAAGCTGGTTCATGAGCCGGTCCATGGTCGTTTCGACCACCCGCACCTGCGCGCGCGGCATGCGCTGCAACAGAAGCAGCACCGCCAGCGGCACGGTGTCGGCCGCCGATGCCCCCGACGTGCCGACCACCACCAGCCCGCTGCCGCCTTCGCGCATGGCGGCAAGGTCGTCGCGCGCGGTGTCGAGCTGCGCGGCAATGCGGCGCGCGTGCTCGATCAGCGACTCGCCATACGGTGTGGGCTGCAGCCCGCGTGCCTGGCGCTCGAACAGCGGCAGCCCGATGTCGTCCTCGAGGTCCTTGAGCCACTTGGAAAGCCCGGGCTGGGTCGTATTGAGCAGCGCCGCGGACTGGCTCATGTTGCCGGTCTCGGCCAGGCTGAGAAGCATCTGCAAGTTGCGCAAGCGCAGTCGCTGGGTCCAGTCCATGTCTGATCGTCGGGTTCACCTATACGATTAATCGTATGGATAAGAGTAATTCTTCATTTCAAATCTTATATCGACCGACGTATAACTCCAAGCAACAGCCCGGCAATGCCGCCGGAGACCACAGAAAGCCACGGAGACAGCATGTCCGACCATACGCCTGATCCCGCACGCACCGCCTATTACGAGCAAATCGGCCGCTGCCACATGACACCACTGTGGGAATCGCTGCACAGCCTGGTGCCGCCCCAGCCGCGCCCGCAGATCGTCCCGGCTATCTGGAAGTACGACGCCCTGCGCCCGCTGGTCATGCAGGCCGGCGAGGTCATCAGCGCCGAAGAGGCGGTGCGCCGCGTGCTGATTCTGGAGAACCCGGGACTGCCGGGCAAGTCGAGCATCACGTCGACGCTCTACGCCGGCCTGCAACTGATCCTGCCGGGCGAGATCGCGCCGAGTCACCGCCATACGCAGTCGGCGCTGCGCTTCATCGTCGAAGGCAAGGGCGCCTGGACCGCCGTCAATGGCGAGCGGACCACCATGCATCCGGGCGACTTCATCATCACGCCGTCGTGGACCTGGCACGACCACGGCAACCCGAGCCTCGAGGACAGCGGCGAGCCGGTGGTGTGGCTGGACGGCCTCGACATCCCGCTGGTGCAGCAGTTCGACGCCGGCTTTGCCGAGAACTACCCCGAGTCCCAGCAACCCGTCACGCGCGCCGAGGGCGACAGCTTTGCGCGCTTCGGCCAGAACATGATGCCGGTGCGCCACAAGGTCACCGACCCGACCTCGCCGGTCTTCAGCTATCCGTACGACCGCTCGCGCGAGGCGCTCGACCAGCTCTACCGCAACGGTGAACTCGATGCGTGGGACGGCGTGAAGCTGCGCTACGTCAACCCGGCCACGGGCGGCTGGCCGATGCCCACCATCGCCACCTTCATGCAGTACCTGCCGGCCGGCTTCCAGGGCAAGACCTACCGCAGCACCGACGCCACCGTCTACAGCGTGGTGGAAGGCCGCGGCACAGTGCGCATCGGCGATGCCCAGTTCCAGTTCGAGCCGCGCGACGTGTTCGTGGCGCCGTCATGGGCGCCGGTGCAGCTTGGCGCGATGGAAGACGCGGTGCTGTTCAGCTACTCCGACCGCCCCGTGCTGTCGGCGCTGAACCTGCTGCGCGAAGCGCGCACCTGAGCCCCTTCTAAACCCAACTCGTCCGAATCCAGATGCCCGGGTGCGCGCATGGCGCGGCACCCCGGCCCCTTACACCTCCTGACTGACCGAACCGACCATGTCCTACGTCTTCACGCCTCCCGCCACCGTCGCCATTCCCGTCGCCGGCACCGATGACCAGTTCGCCGTGCGCCGCGTCTACTGCGTGGGCCGCAACTATGCCGCCCATGCGCGCGAAATGGGCTTCGACCCCGACCGCGAGCCACCGTTCTTCTTCTGCAAGCCGGCCGACGCCATCGTGCCCGTGGCAGACGGCCAGACGCTGGAGCTGCCCTACCCGGCGCAGACGCAGAACTACCACTACGAAGCCGAACTGGTGGCCGTGATCGGCAAGGCCGGCGCCGATATCCCGGTCGAGCAGGCGCTCGAGCACGTGTGGGGCTACGCCGTGGGCCTGGACATGACCCGCCGCGACCTGCAGATGAAGATGCGCGAGATGGGCCGCCCGTGGGAAATCGGCAAGGCCTTCGACGCGTCCGCGCCGATCGCGCCGATCCACCGCGCCAGCGATATCGGCCACCCGCAGCAGGCAGCGATCTGGCTGGCCGTCAATGGCCAGGACAAGCAGCGCAGCAATGTCACGCACCTGATCTGGTCGGTGGCCGAAACGGTGGCCTACCTGTCGCAGTTCTTCCGCCTGGAACCGGGCGACGTGATCTTCACCGGCACCCCGGAAGGCGTGGGCGCGGTCAAGACCGGCGACACCATGGTGACCGGCGTGGAAGGTCTCGGCGAACTCAAGGTCCGCGTGGTCTGAATCCGGAATACGGCAAGCAGCGAAGCCATCATGCAGCTCTATAGTTTCTTCAACAGCTCCACGTCCTACCGCGTGCGCATTGCGCTGGCGCTCAAGGGCCTACCCTTCGAGACCCTGCCGGTCAACATCCGCACCGGCCAGCACCGCGAGGCGGAGTACGTGCAGGGCATCAACCCGTCCGCCTCGGTGCCCGCGCTGGTGGACGGCGAATTCACGCTCGGACAGTCGCTCGCGATCATGGACTACGTCGATGCGCGCTTCCCGGAACCGCGCCTGCTGCCGCAGGACTCGGAGCAGCGCGCGCGCGTGCTGGAACTGGCCAGCCTGATCGCCTGCGACATCCACCCGGTCAACAACCTGCGCGTGCTGCGCTACCTGCAGGATGTGCTGAAGGTGACGCCGGAACAGAAGGACGCCTGGTACCGCCACTGGATCGACGAAGGCATGGCCGGCGTCGAACGCCTGCTCGCGCTGCACGGCAAGGGCCCGTGGTGCTTTGGCGACAGCCCGACTCTCGCCGACGTCACGCTGGTGCCCCAGGTCGCCAACGCCCAGCGCATGGGCTGCGACCTGTCGGCCTACCCGCGCGCCCTGGCGGTGTATGCGCACGCCAGCGCACACCCCGCCTTCGCCAAGGCGGCGCCCACGCAGCAACCGGACTACACGGCCTGATCGACCGATCCAGGCCAGGAGACAAGCATGAACACACCACAAGACACGGGGCGCAAAGTCCTGATCATCGGCGGCGGCATCGGCGGCCTGGCCGCGGCGCTGGCGCTCGCGCGCAAGGGCATTCGCATCGAGCTGCTGGAGCAGGCCGAGCAGATCGGCGAGATCGGCGCAGGCATCCAGCTCGCAGCCAACGCCTTCGCGGCCATGGACGCGCTCGGCGTGGGCGAGGCCGCGCGCGGCCGGGCGGTCTTCACCGACTACCTGAGCCTGCGCGACGCGATCGACACGCACGAGATCGCCCGCGTCGATGTCGGCACGCCCTACCGCGAGCGCTTCGGCAACCCGTATGCGGTGATCCACCGCGCGGACATCCACCTGTCGATCCTGGAGGCCGTGCAGGACCACCCGCTGATCAGCTTCCGCACCGCCACGCGCGTCGAGAAGCTGGAGCAGGACGAGCGCGGCGTCACCGTCATCGACCAGCGCGGCGAACGCCACCATGCCGATGCCGTGGTCGGCTGCGACGGCGTCAAGTCCGCCATCCGCGAGGCGCTGATCGGCGACGCGCCGCGCGTGACCGGCCACGTCGTGTATCGCGCGGTGGTCGAGGTCGACAACATGCCGAAGGACCTGCGGGTCAACGCGCCCGTGGTCTGGGCCGGCCCGAACTGCCACCTGGTGCACTACCCGCTGCGCGGCGGCCAGCAGTACAACCTGGTCGTGACCTTCCACAGCCGCGAGCAGGAGACCTGGGGCGTGCGCGAAGGCAGCAAGGAAGAAGTGCTGTCGTACTTCGACGGCATCCACGCGCTGCCGCACCAGATGCTGGATCGCCCGACCTCATGGAAGCGCTGGGCCACGGCCGACCGCGATCCGGTGGAACGCTGGAGCTTCGGCCGCGCGACCATCCTGGGCGATGCCGCGCACCCGATGACGCAATACGTCGCGCAGGGCGCCTGCCAGGCGCTCGAAGATGCTGTCACGCTGGGCACCGCGGTGGAAGCGGCCGGCAATGACTTCGAAGCGGCGTTCAAGCTGTACGAACAGGCGCGCATCCCGCGCACCGCACGCGTGCTCTACGCCGCGCGCGACATGGGCCGCGTGTACCACGCCAAGGGTGTCGACCGTATGGTGCGCAACACGCTGTGGACCGGCCGCACGCAGGCGCAGTACTACGACGCGCTGCAGTGGCTGCACGGCTGGCGTGCCGAACGCTGCCTGAGCCCGACGCCCTGGCTCTGAACTTCCGGAAGACCATGCAGTGACCACCGCGGTGACTGGCGGCCGACACGGCCGCCAGCCCGAATTTGTCCCGAAACAGGCAACGAGGAGGAGACAACCCATGCCTGCCAGCCAGAGAATCAATATTTCTGCGTTCATCGACCGCCATCCGCTATCGGCGTTCCAGGTCATGATCGTGGTGCTGTGCTTCCTGATCGTCGCCATCGACGGCTTCGACACCGCCGCGATCGGCTTCATCGCGCCGGCCATCCGCGCCGAATGGCAGCTGACGCCGGCACACCTGGCCCCGCTGTTCGGCGCCGGGCTCGGCGGCCTGATGGCCGGTGCCTTCCTGTTCGGCCCGCTGGCCGATCGCTTCGGCCGCAAGAGCGTGCTGGTGTTCTCGGTGCTGTTCTTCGGCCTGGCCAGCCTCGCATCGGCGTGGTCGGGCGAGCTGTGGGAACTGATCGCGCTGCGCTTCCTGACCGGCCTTGGCCTGGGCGGCGCCATGCCCAATACCATCACGCTGACGTCCGAGTTCTGTCCGGAAAAGCGCCGCTCGTTCCTGGTCACGACCATGTTCTGCGGCTTCACGCTCGGCTCCGCGCTGGGCGGGCTGGCCTCTGCCGGGCTGATCGAAGCCTACGGCTGGCGCTCGGTGCTGGTGGTCGGCGGCGTGCTGCCGCTGGCGTTGTCAGTGCTGCTGGCGCTGCTGCTGCCGGAGTCCGTGCGCTACCTGGTGATGGCAGGCCGCGCGCCGGAACGCATCGCCGCCACGCTGCAGCGCATTGCCCCGCAGGCCGACCTGCGCGGCGCGACCTTTACCGTGGCCGAGACGCGCAGCACCAGTTCTCCGGTGCGGCACCTGTTCAAGCCTGAACTGGTGCGCGGCACGCTGCTGTTCTGGCTGACCTTCTTCATGAGCCTGCTGGTGATCTACCTGCTCTCGAGCTGGCTGCCGACCCTGCTGCGCGGCACCGGCCTGTCGCTGCGCACCGCGGCGCTGGTCACCACCATGTTCCAGGTCGGCGGCACGCTCGGCGCCATCGTGCTGGGCTGGCTGATGGACCGCTTCAACCCGCACTACGTGCTGGCCGTCAGCTACGCGCTGGCCGGCGTGTTCGTCGCCGCTATCGGCAGTCTCGCCGATACGCCTGCGCTGGCCAGTGTCGCGGTGTTCTTCGCGGGCTTCTGCGTATCGGGGTCGCAGGTCGGCGCCAACGCGCTGTCGGCAGGCTTCTACCCGACTGACTGCCGCGCCACGGGCGTGAGCTGGGCCAACGGCGTGGGCCGTCTCGGTTCGGTGGTCGGCTCCGTCGGCGGTGCCACCATGCTGTCGCTGGGACTGGGCATGCCCACGCTGTTCGTGCTGATCGGCGTGCCCGCGCTGCTCGCCGGCGGCACCATGCTGACGCTCGGGCTGGCGCGGCGCGCGCCTGCGCCCCAGGAGTTTGCCGCGAGCTGATCGGCGAACGTCAGCGCGCCCGCAGCGCATCGACGATGTTCATGCGGGCCGCGCGCAGCGCCGGCAGAAAGCCGCCGACCAGGCCCATCGCCATCGAGAACCCGAGCGTCTTTGCCACAATGCCCGGCGTCAGGATAAAGCGGAACGACAGGTCCGCGAACGTCTGGAAGTTGGTCGTGGAAAACGACGCAAACTGCATCAGCGCCGCACAGCAGAGCCCGGCCACGCCGCCGGCCAGCCCGAGCAGCAGCGCCTCGACCAGGAATGCGGCCAGCACGTTGGTGCGCCGGAAACCCAACGCGCGCAGCGTGCCGATCTCCGCAACACGGTTGGCCACCGACGCATACATGGTGATCATCGCGCCAATCATCGCCGCGATCGAGAAGATCGTCGACAGCGTCAGGCCCAGGATGTTGATGAACGTCGACAGCGCCTTGGACTGGTCGCTGTAGAAGGCCTGCTCGCTCTTGGCCTCGGCGGTCAGGCGCGGGTCGACGTCGATGTCGGCGCGCAGGCGCGCAAAGGCTTCCGGCCGCGACAGCCGCACCACCATCGACGAATAGCTGGTGCGGCGGAACGACTGCATGAGCTGGTCGGCGTCGCCCCAGATCTCCGAATCGAAGCCGCTGCCGCCCGCGTCGAACACGCCGACGATGGTCCAGTCGCGCTGGGCAAAGCGCAGGCGCCCGCCAAGCTGCGCCCCGGTGAAGCCGCGGGCCACGCTGCTGCCCACGATGATCTCCGACGAGCCCGGCCGGAACGTGCGCCCCGCCACCAGCCGGATCTGCGGCCGCAATCCCAGGCCCTTCGGCGACACGCCGCGGATCACGACATTGGCAGGCGTATCCGACCCGCGCTTGGTCAGCGAGATCAGCACCACCGCTTCTTTCGAGGCCATGGGCCGGCCGTTGCCGTCCATCGCCACCGACGGGTGCATCTCCATGATGCTGGCCTGGTCGCGGCTGATGCCGCTCTGCACCTCAGTCTCTGCGCCCTTGCGGATCATGACCACATTGTCCGGCTCGCCGGTGGTGACGAGCGTGCGCTTGAGCCCCGCGTCAAGCATCAGCATGGTGGCAAACACGAACACCACCAGCGCAAGGCCGCCGGCCGTCAGCGCCGTGGTCAGGCGCCGGGCCCACAGGTTGCGCGCGATGTAGCTGAACGGGATCGCCATGCGCTCGCCTAGCCGATGGCCCGCAGGCCTTCCACGATGCGCACGCGCGCCGCCTGCACGGCCGGCACCACGGCGGCGACGAGCGCCACGGCCAGCGCGCAGGCCGCCTGCATCCACATGGTCTGGCGCGACACGGTGAACACCGGGAACACGCCGCCGACCGCCTGCTTGAATATCGCGGCCATCGGCGGCGTGGCCAGCATGCCGATGCCACCGCCCACCAGGCAGATGAACATCGATTCGCCGAACATCAGCAGCGCCAGGAAGCCGGGCCCGAAACCGAGCGCCTTGAGCGTGGCGTACTCCGTGGTGCGTTCGCGCGCGCTCATCGCCATCGCGTTGGCCATCACGGCCATGATGATCAGGATCACCACGTAGGACACCACGCGGATGGCCGCGATGATCTGGTTCGACATGGCCACGAAGCCCAGCTGGAACGCCTGCTCGGTCTCGGTGAGCGTCTCGGCCAGCGAATTGCGGAACACCGCATCCACGCCGCGCGAGATCGCGGCGGCGTTGTCGGGGTTGTCGATGTCCAGGATGTACACGCCGACCTGGTCGGCCTGCTTCGGCGAGCGCTTGCGCACGGTCTCGTTCAGGTATTCCCAGTGGAACACCATGTGGCGCGTGATGGTGCTTTCATCACGCCCCTCCATGATGCCGCGCACGATGAAGTCCCACGTGCCCGTATAGATCGTGCCCTTGATGGGAATCACGTCGCCGACCTTGAAGCCGTACTGGTCCGCGAGCTGCCGCCCGATCAGGCAGCCCTTGCGGTCGCGCTGGTAATCGGCGCGCTGCTGCGCCGTGACGACGAACTCGGGGTACAGGTCGAGGTAGTTGTCCGAGACGGCGAACTGCGCGAAGAAGTTCTTGGGATCGCGGTAGACGCCGCCGAACCAGTTGGAGCGCGCTACCAGCGTCACGCCGTCCACGCCGCGGATGCGGCTTTCATAGCTGAGCGGCAGCGGGAACACCAGCGAGATCGCGTTGCGCGTCACCAGCCGCCCGCTCGAAGCCGCGGCCGCACCCGCGTACCAGGCGTCCACCACGGTCTGCAGCAGCCCGTAGGCCAGCACCGCGACCACCAGCCCGGTCACGGTCAGCGCGGTGCGCAGCTTGTGGCGCAGCGCGTTGCGGGCAATCAGCTTGAGCACGAACATGGCGCGTCCGTTCAGTGCCGTTCAGGCGCTGTTGCCATGGTTCAGTTCCCCTTTCTCGAGGTGCAAGAGCGAGCGCGCCGCGTTGGCGGCATGCGCGTCGTGCGTGACCATGATGATGGTCTTGCCGGCCTCGCGGTTCAGCCGCTGGAGCATCGCCAGGATGTCCGCGGCGGCGTTCCGGTCGAGGTCGCCCGTGGGTTCGTCGGCCACGATCAGCACCGGGTCGGTGATTAGTGCGCGGGCAATGGCCACGCGCTGCTGCTGCCCGCCGGACAGTTCCGACGGATAGTGGCTCATGCGGTCGGCCAGGTTCACCATGCCGAGCACCATCTCCACGCGCGCGCGCCGCTCCTGGCGCGACAGGCGCGTGAGCATCAGCGGCAGCTCCACGTTCTCGAAGGCGGTGAGCACCGGCATCAGGTTGTAGAACTGGAAGATAAAACCGACGTTGGCCGCGCGCCAGGCGGCAAGCTCCGACTCCGCCAGATGGGTAATGTCTTGCCCCGCCACCAGCAGTTCGCCGCTGTCGGGCCGGTCGATGCCCGCGATCAGATTGAGCAGCGTGCTCTTGCCCGAGCCCGACGGCCCCATCAGCGCAATGAAGTCGCCCTCGGCAATATCGAGCGTGATATCGGTCAGCACCGGCACGGTCTGCATGCCGCGCCGGTACGACTTGGCGAGATGGCGGATGCGTACGAGCGGATCGGCTGCCACGTTACTTCTTCTTCGCCGTGACGCTGGCGCCGTCGCGCAGCTTGTCGGCCGGCGCCAGCACCACCGTAGCTCCGGCGGCCACGCCACTGACGGCCACCAGTTCGCCGATGCGCTCGCCGGTCGTCACTGCCGTCTCATGCGCCTTGCCGTCGCGGATCACGAACACCACCTTGCGCCCGTCGCGCGTGGCAATGGCAGCGGGCTGCACGGCCACGACGGGCTTGCGGTCCTGCTCGGGCAGCGGTTTGGACAGGAACGCGATCTTGGCGCTCATATCGGGCAGCACGCGCGCGTCGCGGTCGACAAAGCGCACCTTGACCAGCACGGTCGCCTTGGAGCGGTCGACCGTCGGCACGATGCGCGACACCTGGCCCGCGAAGCGGACATCGGGCAGCGCGTCGAGCAGCATCAGGCAAGGCTGGTCCGCGCGGATCTTCGCGATATTGGATTCGGCGACATCCGCCTCGACTTCCAGCGTATCCATGTCGGCAATGGTCACGACCGCGCCCTTGGTGTCGGACGCCGACGAGAACGGCGTGATGTTGTCGCCGACGTTGGCATGCTTGACCAGCACCACGCCGTCGAACGGCGCGCGGATCACGGTCTGGTCGACAGCCACCTGGGCGGCCCGCGCACTGGCCTGCGCCGACACGATCGCCGCGCGCGAATTGGCGACCGAGGCCTGCGCCTTCCTGAAGCGGGCCAGGTCGGCGTCGTACTGCTGGACGGAGATCGCCTTCGGGCCCAGCAGCTGTTCGTCGCGGCGCAGGTTCACATCCGCGTCGCGGAGCTCGGCAAGTTGCAGCTCCAGATTGGCCTGCGCGACCTTCACCTGCGCGGTCGACTGCGCGAGCGTGGCGTCCACGTCGCGGCTTTCGATGCGGGCGATGATCTCGCCCTTCTTCACGCGGGAGCCCTCCAGCACACCCAGCCATTCCAACCTGCCCTGCGCCTTCGAAGCGACAGCCGCCTTGCGCTGGGGCACGACGTAGCCGGTAGCGTTGAGCAGGGTGTAGTTCTGGGAGGGATAGGCCGATGAGACCGTCACGGTTTCCACTGCCGTGGGGCTGGCCAGCTTGAAGGTGACGGCGGCCGCCGCGGCCAGCACCACCGCGATGGCGATATACGGAAGCCAGCGGCGCCGCCGCGAAGGTGCGGTGAGTGGGCCGCGGTCGATTTTCAGCCTGGAGAGGTCGGGATCGGGCAAGCGGGTCGTCCTCTTTGATGGAGGGGGTCAGTATAGCGCCGGGGGGTTTAGGGACCGGGGAGCCGCTGCGACGGCTCGATCGTGGCTCGATGACCCTGGTTCCCCATTGCATCCCCTCTGATTCCTCCCTCCATCGAAAGCCGGATGACTCGTATAGGCAGCCCCGCCAAGAACCATAAGGGTTCGCCCCACCCTCGGCAATCCCTTGTTTTTCCTGCGTTTTTAACCCGGCACATCCTCCCCGCCGGCTAACTCCCAAAAAATCCCCTTGACCAACGCCATTCCTGACGCATAATTGCAAACGTTTGCTGCAAACGTTTGCAAGGAGCAGAAAGATGGAGACCAGACAACAGCCCCAGCCACCCCACCCCCTTCGCCTGATCGAGGACGAGCATTCCGTCACCCAGATCGTCCAGGCCGCCATGACGCAGGCCGCCAGCCCGCGGCTGCGCTTCGTCATGGGCCTGCTGGTCCAGCACCTGCACGATTTCCTGCGTGAGGTACGCCCCACGGACGAGGAGTTCGAACAGGCGCTGGAATTCATCGCCGCACTGGGTCACGCCACCCATGCGACCAACAATGAAGTGGTGCTGGCCGCCGACGTGCTGGGCCTGTCCACGCTGGTGACCGTGATGAACAACAACACCACGGACGGCCGCACCCCCGGCGCGCTGCTGGGCCCGTTCTACCGCGCCAACGCCCCGCGTTATGCCTGCGGCGACTGCGTGGTCCAGGACGACGCCCCCGGCCTGCCGCTATTCGTGCGCGGCACCGTGCGCGGCACCGATGGCATGCCGCTGTCCGGCGCGCTCGTGGAAATCTGGCAGGCCTCTCCGGTCGGCCTGTACGACAACCAGGATCCGCGCCAGCCCGACCGCAACCTGCGTGGCTGCTTCCATACCGATGAGCAAGGCGCTTACCACTTCCGCACCGTACGCCCGGCCGGCTATCCGGTGCCGACCAACGGCCCGATCGGCACGCTCCTCGACGCACAGCAGCGCCATCCGTACCGGCCCGCGCATATCCATTTCATCGTCGCGGCGCCGGGCTATCGCACGCTGGTGACGCAGGTGTTCGTGGACGAGCCGCAAGCGCTGGAATCCGACGTGACCTTCGGCGTGCACCGGCAGCTCGTCGGCCATCTCGAACACGTCGAACATGGCCAAAGCCCCTGGGGCAACCTGCCCGCCCCGTTCTACACGCTCGATTTCGACTTCACCCTCGAACCCGGCGAACAGACCTTCCCGAAGCCGCCGATCGACTGACCGCCCGGCCCCCTCGCTTTTCACGCAGCACGACTGAACACCATGAGCCTCTTCTCCCTTTCCGGCAAGGTTGCCGTGATCCTCGGCGGTACCGGCGGCATCGGCCTGGCTACCGGCAATGCGCTGGCGCAGCTCGGCGCCAGCGTCGTCCTGACCGGCCGCAACCGCGACAGCGCGGACAGCGCGGCCGCATCGCTGCCGGCCGGCAATCACATGGGCGCGGCCGCCGAGATCGGCGACACCGCGTCACTGAACGCGCTTGCCGACGAGGTCAGCCGCCACTACGGGCGCGTCGACATCCTGGTCAATACCGCCGGCTTTACGCGGGCGATTCCACACGCCGATCTTGATGCGCTCAACGATGCCCTGATCGACGAACTGTTCGCCATCAACTGGCGCGGCCAGTTCGCGGCGATCCGCGCATTCGCGCCGCACCTGCGCGCCAACGGCGACGGGCTGGTGGTCAATGTCGGCTCGATCGCGGGGCGCACGGGCCAGGGCAGCAACGTGGCGTACTGCGCGGCCAAGGCCGGGCTGGACGTCATGGCCATGTCGCTGGGCCGCGCGCTGGCGCCGGCCATCCGCGTGCTGAACGTCTCGCCGGGTGTGGTCGACACGGGCTTCGTGCCCGGCCGCGACGAAAGCTTCAACGAACGCGCGGCCAGGACCACGCCGCTGCGCCGCATCGGCCAGGCGCAGGACGTGGCCGACGCCGTCGTCGCCTGCGCCACGTCGCTGCGCTTTGCCACGGGCACCACCATCGTCGTCGACGGCGGACGCCAGCTCGGCTGATTGCTTTCCACTCATTCGCCAACGCAACCATGCACGCACGCAAGACCATCATCACCTGCGCGGTGACCGGCAACATCGTCACGCCCGAGCAATACCCCAACCTGCCGGTCACGCCGGAGCAGATCGCCAATGCCGCGCTGGAGGCCGCCGAAGCCGGCGCCGCGGCCGCGCACATCCACGTGCGCGATCCCGAGACCGGGCGTCCGTCGATGTCGCTCGAGTACTACGACGACGTCATCGACCGCATCCGCAAGCGCAACCGCACGCTGATCATCAACCTGACCACCGGCCCCGGCGGCCGCTTCGTGCCGAGCGAGGACGAACCGCGCGTGGCCGCCCCGGGCACCACGCTGCTGCACCCGGCCAAGCGCGTGGAGCACATCGCCGCGCTGCGTCCCGACGTGTGCTCGCTCGACCTGAACACCATGAACTCGGGCGGCGACGTGGTCATCAACACGCCGGCCAATGTCCGCAAGATGGCGGCCGTGATCCGCGCGGCCGGCGTCATGCCGGAGCTGGAGATCTTCGACTCGGGCGACCTCAACATGGCGCTCGATTTCATCCGCGAAGGCGTGCTCGACGGCCCCGGCCTGTGGACCTTCGTACTCGGCGTCAAATACGGCTTCGCGCCGACGCCGGAAACCATCTTCTATGCGCGCAACATGCTGCCGCCCGGCGCGCACTGGTCGGCCTTCGGCATCGGCCGCGCGGAGTTCCCGATCGTGGCGCAGGCGTGGCTCGCAGGCGGCCATGTCCGCGTCGGGCTGGAAGACAACATCTACCTGGAAAAGGGCGTGCTCGCACCGAGCAATGCCGCACTGGTCGCCAAGGCGCGCGACATCGTCCGCTCGCTCGGCGGCGAGATCGCGTCATCGCAGGAGGCGCGTCGCACGCTTGGCCTGCGCGAAGCCTGAACCAAGCCGGACACGGCAACAGACACTGAACAAGGAAGACAACATGAACACGATTCGCGTCAGCGAGAAAGCCGCCGGCATCGACACCCTGCAACTGCAACTGGTGGGTACGCCGCGCCCCCAGGCCGGCGACGGCCAGTGCGTGATCGAAGTGGCCAGCGCCGGCGTCAACCCCAGCGACGTCAAGGCCACGCTTGGCCTGATGCCGCATGCAGTGTGGCCGCGCACGCCAGGCCGCGACTATGCGGGCACCGTGATCGACGGCCCGAGCGGCCTGGTCGGCCTGCAGGTATGGGGCAGTGGCGGCGAACTGGGCATCCGCCGCGACGGCACGCACGGCAAGTACCTGCGCGTGGCCGCGCAAGCGGTGCGCGAAAAGCCGGCCACGGTCTCGCTGCTGGAAGCCGGCGCGGTCGGCGTGCCCTTCATCACCGCCTTTGAAGGCCTGCGCCGCGCCGGCATGCCGAAGCCGGGCAGCGTCGTGCTGGTGTGCGGCGGCAACGGCAAGGTCGGACAGGCCACGATCCAGATCGCCACCGCGCTGGGCGCGCGCGTGTTCGCCGTGGAACGCACCGCCGAGCGCTATCGCGGCCACGCCAGCGCGCCGGTGCGCATGATCGATGCCAGCAATGAAGCCATCGCCACGGTGGTGCGCGACGAGACCGACGGCCACGGCGCCGACATCGTCTACAACACCGTCGGCAGCCCGTACTTCGAGCAGGCCAACCAGGCCATGGCGATCGGCGCGGCGCAGATCTTCATCTCCACCATCGAGCGCCCGGTTCCGTTCGACATCTTCGCGTTCTACCGCGGCCAGCACACCTACGTGGGCGTCGATACGCTCGCGCTGGACAGCAGCGCTTGCGCGGGCATCCTCGACCAGCTCGCGCCGATGTTCGCGTCCGGCGCATTGAAGCCGTTCCCCGTGCTGCCCGAGTACACCTACGCGCTGGCTGACGCTGCCGAGGCCTACCGCGCCGTGCTGCAGGGTGCGACCGAACGCGTGGTGCTCAAGCCATGAACACGACCCGCTTCGCCCAGGCGCCGGCGTACTTTCCGCCCAACCACGACGGCATGCATTGCCTGCGCCTGCAAGGGCATGAGGCCGGGCCATCCGAGTCGCTGTGGCTGGGGGTGTCGGTGCTGCTGCCCGGTGGACACACCAGCATGGATGCGTCCGCCGTCGAGAAGCACTACGTCGTGCTCGAAGGCGAAGTCTGCATCCGCACACCCGACGAGGCCGTGACGCTGCAGCAGTTCGATTCGGTCCGGCTCGCGCCGGGCGAAGCGCGGCAGGTGTCAAACCCGGGCAACCGCCCGGCCATGCTGCTGCTGGCCATGCCTTACCCGAAGGCCTGAGCCGGCAGCCACGACAGGCAGTGCGCAGTATCCGGCGCCACGGCATGGCGCCGTCCTCCACATTGCGGGGACCTTCTTCCAGAACAAGCATCACAGGTAGGGGAGACAACCCACTACTACAGCCGCATCGACAACAAGAAGAACGCGAGCTACGACTTCGCCATCAACGAACTCGGTATGAGCGCCGGTGCGGACCCGCAGACCTTCGCGATTGGCCCACTTCTTCTGAACCCATTGTTGTGAGGAGACATACGATGAACCGCCCCCTTCGTCGCAAGACCCTGCGTGCCCTGTTCACGCTGCCGGCCGCTGCGGCCATGCTGGCCACAGCCCCTGGCGCCATGGCGCAGCCGCAATACCCGTCCAAGCCGATCCGCCTCGTGGTGCCGTTCTCGGCCGGCAGCGCGACCGATATCCTGGCCCGTATCATCGGGACCAGGATGGGACAGAACGCCGGCTACCAGATCATCGTCGACAACCGCCCCGGTGCCGGCGGCACGCTGGGCGCCACCGGCGTCGCCAAGGCCGCGCCGGACGGCTACACGCTGATCCTGGTCTCGGTCGGCCATGCCATCAACGCCACGCTGTACCCGAAGCTGGCCTATGACACCGTCAAGGACTTCGCGCCGGTGTCGCTGGTGGCGAGCGTGCCCAATGTGCTGGTGGTGAATGCCGCCAGCAAGTACAACTCCGTGCGCGACATCGTCGCCGCGGCCAAGGCCAATCCCGGTGCCATGAACTTCGACTCGGCCGGCTCGGGCAGCTCCACGCACCTGAGCGGCGAGATGTTCAAGATGCAGGCCGGCATCGACGTGGTCCATATCCCGTACAAGGGCACCGGCGAGGCGCTCACGGACGTGATGGCCGGCCGTGGCGACATGATGTTCGCGCCGACGGTGTCGGCCATGCCGTTCGTGCGCCAGGGCAAGCTCAAGGCCCTGGCCGTGACCACCGCGAAGCGGGCCGGCACCCTGCCCGATATTCCGACGGTGGCGGAATCCGGCCTGCCGGGATACGCCTTCGATTCGTGGTTCGGCATCCTCGCCCCCGCCGGCACGCCGAAGGAGATCGTCAACGCGCTCAATGCCGAGATCGGCAAGGCGCTGGCCTCTGCCGACGTCCGGGAAAAGCTCGCGGTGCAGGGGGCCGAGCCCAGGACATCCACGCCGCAGGAGTTCTCCACGTACATCCAGGCGGAGATCGCGAAGCTGGCGCCGGTCGTGAAGCAGTCGGGCGTCAAGGGCGGCCAGTAGAACGCCAGCGCGGGCGGCGCGGCGCCCGCTGGCTGTAGCGGGTGCCGTAGAATGGCGCATTCCCAGTTCGCCCAGCGCCCCAGGCGCCGCCGCACCGCCTTCCGCCGACATGTCCGAGCGCAAACGCCTGACCCTCAAAGACCTCGCCGCCGAGATCAATATGCATTACTCGACGGTGTCGCGCGTGATGAACCCGGCGACGCGGCACCTGGTGGCGGAAGACGTGGCGGCGCGCGTGCTGGCGCTGGCCGACGAACGCGGGTTCCGGCCGAACCGGATCGCGGCAGGCTTGCGCACGCAGCGCTCGGGACTGGTCGGCGTGGTGCTGCCCGATATCGCCAACCCGGTGTTCCCGCCGATCCTGGCGGGCATTGAAGCGGTGCTGAGCCAGCAAGGCTATGTGCCGATCGTGGTCAATGCCGGCACGGACAAGGCACGCCAGCGTTACGTCATCGACCAGTTGCTCGGGCGGCAGGTCGAAGGGCTGGTGCTGGCCACCGCCGAGCGCGACGACCCTGTCCTAGAGTACTGCGTGGCCCAGCGCATTCCCGTGGTCATGGTGAACCGCGGCGAGGACACCGGCCGCGCATCGTGCGTGGTCAGCGACAGCCTGCTGGCCATGCGCCTGACCGTGGACCACCTGGTCGGGCTCGGGCACCGCAACATCGGCCACATTGCGGGGCCCGCCACGCTCTCGACCGGCTTCCTGCGCCGCGAGGGCTTTGTCCGCGCCGTGCGGCGCCACCGCCTGCGGGCCGGGCAATGGCAGGTCATCGAGGCGGCCAGCTATTCACGCGATGCCGGCCGCGAAGCCTGCGAACGGCTGCTGGCCGAATTCCCGGACATCACGGCCATTGCCGCCGGCAATGACCTGATCGCCATGGGCTGCTATGACTGCCTGCGCGCGCGCGGCCTGCGCTGCCCCGGAGACATCTCGGTGATCGGCCACAACGACATGCCGTTCGTCGACGCGCTGACTCCGCCGCTGACCACGGTGCGCATTGCCGTCCATGAAATGGGCGAAGAAGCGGCGCGGCTGCTGCTCAAGCAGATCCGCGAGCCTGGGGCCGACGCTGTGACGGTCGAGCTGAAGCCTGAACTGATTGTGCGTGGGTCGACAGCGGCGCCGCCGGTGGCCTGAAAACTCGCTTTCGGCCGCGAGCCAGCGGCCATGCGAACTACCGATCGCCGTAGTGCATGCGACAGGCGATGATAGCCAGTTCGCTGTCGCCCACCGCCGCCGCAGGGATATCAGCCTTGCGCCGGCAAGCGCTTGCGTAGCAGGTACTTCTGCCAACCTTCCCGTCGCGCGCGGGCATCTCGATTGCCGATATCGCGGCCGGCATGTACGCCTACTCGGGCATCCTCTCGGCCTTGCTGGCACGCGCGCGCACCGGCAAGGGCCAGCGCGTGGAGGTCACCATGCTCGAAGCGCTGGGCGAATGGATGTCGTACCCGCTGAACTTCGCCCACTATGGCGGCACGCCGCCGGCGCGCACCGGCCTTGCCCATCCGGCCATCGCACCGTACGGCCAGTATCGGGCCGGCGATGGCGGCAGCGTGATCTTCGGCCTGCAGAATGATCGCGAGTGGCAATGCTTCTGCCGCGAGGTGCTCGGCGACACGGCGCTCGCCGCGGACGAACGCTTCGCGACCAACCTGCAGCGCGTGGCCAACCGTGCCGCGCTCGATGCCGAGATCGGCGCGTGCCTTGCGCACATGACGCGCGACCAGCTGATCGAACGTCTCGACCGGGGCGGCATTGCCAATGCGCCGTTGAACGATATGCACGAGGTCTGGGCGCATCCGCAGTTCGCCGCGCGAGACCGCTGGCGCGAAGTCGCCACGCCGGCCGGGCCGGAGCAGGCGCTGCTGCCTCCCGCCACGTTGTCCCGCGCGCAGGCATGCATGGGCAGCGTGCCTGCGCTCGGCGAACACTCGGCGGATATTCTCGGTGCGCTGGGATTCAGCGACGCGCAGGTGGATGCGCTGCGCGCGGAAGGCGCTATCTGAACAGCCAGCGCATCAGCACGACATCAGCGATCAACGCGCCCCACCCAGCCGCGGCAACCGCGGCATCCGCCCGCACACGAAACCCGCGCAGAATCGAAGTCCTTCTATAGTTTCCGTTGCTGCGGAACCCTAGTCTACGAGGCGAAGATCCGCAGCATTCAGCACCGGTCTCCATCGACGCCGCGCTGGTCACCCGAGTGATCGGCGCGGCGGGAGACCCGGCGCGGCGACAACATCGCCCGCTCTCTTTCCGACTGAACCCAATCTCCCGGTCAGATCGTCTGGCCGAGAACAGTGCTTGCCGCGGATCGGAATTCTTCGATCAAACCGAGGCATCACTATGAGATTGACTACCTCTTCCCTCGCCGCGGCAGCCATGGCCACCGCCATCGTGGCCGGATGTTCCACGACCTCCAGCCCCCCAACCCACCAGGGCACGTCGAGCCAGGTCGTATTCCCCGACAAGGCCAGCGCGTGGCCCGCGCAGGGCACCTTCGCCAACCTCGACAACCTGCGGCAGCTGCGCCCTGGCATGACCAAGGACCAGCACTACGCGCTGATCGGCCGCCCGCACTTCAAGGAGGGCATGCTCGATGTGCGCGAGTGGGATTACCTGTTCAATTTCCGCACCGGCAACGCAGCACTGGACGATGTCGTGCAATGCCAGATGAAGGTGCTGTTCGACACGGACATGCTGTCGCGCTCGTACTACTGGGCGCCCGAATCGTGCGCGTCATTCCTGAAGTACCCGGACACGCCCGCGCCGGCAGCCCCCGCCGTGATGCCTGCCGTCACCGAACGAACCACAACGCTGGGCGCCGATGCCCTGTTCGCCTTCAACGGCTCGGGTCCGGCCGACCTTCTGCCGGGAGGCCGCCGCCTGGTCGATGCACTTGGCAGGGAGCTGGCCGCGATGAAATCGCTCAGGCATGTCGACGTGTACGCCTACACCGACCGCCTCGGCTCCGCCGCCTACAACCAGCGCCTGGCGCAACGGCGCGCGGAGACGGTGAAGAACCTGCTGGTCGCGCGAGGCGTGGACAGCCGCGTGGTAACGGCACAAGGCCGTGGCGAGGCCAACCCCGTCAGCCGCTGCGGCGCCATGCCCCGGACCCGGCTGATTGCGTGCCTGGCGCCCGACCGGCGCGTGGAGATCCGCTCCACCGGCGTGAAGTAGCGCACCGGCCGGCCGGCGTGGTGACGACCGGCTGATCCCTTCCATTCCCCCACTTTTTGAACATGCCGCGCATGCGGCAGGGGCGAACTCACGCCCGGTTTATGTGGGTTGCCCCAGGCAAGGCCACTGGCGTCGAGCGCCTGCCCTGCCGTCCCTAGCCAACAGGAAGCCATCATGAACAAGACATACCGCAGCGTCTACAACGCATCCACGGGTACATGGGTCGCCGCGCCCGAAACCGCCAAGGGGCGCCTCAAGCTCGCCCGCCGCACGATTGTCGTCGCGGTGCTTGCCATGGCTGCCCAAGGCGCCATGCAAGGCGCCTACGCATTCCAGCCGATCGGGGACAACGCGACCGGCGCTTCCAGCGACCTCGTCATCGGCGACAACGCGGCGGGCATCTCGTACCCGACTTACTTCTATCCCACCATGACCACCGACCCATGGGGAAGCCCGCTGCCTCGCGCGGGTTCGACCATTGTCGGCAACAACGCCAACGCGAACGAGCATGCAGGGTTGACATTGTTCGGCAGCAACACCAGTGCCTCCGGTGATGGCGCCGTAGCGCTCGGGGTGGATTCGTCCGCAGCCCTTGACGGTACCGCCGTCGGTACCGCGGCGTTTGCCACGGGCAACTACAGCGTCGCGCTCGGGCGTGGGGCCGTTGCCTCGCACAACGCCGCTGTCGCCGTGGGCGTGCTCTCGACAGCGGCCGGCGACCAGGCGCTTGCGCTGGGTGACTATGCCTTCGCAAGCGGCACGTCGTCCATCGCCGCCGGTGATGGCGCAAAGTCAGCGAATACCGAGGCCATTGCCGTGGGCAAGGCGGCGCAGGCACTTGGTGTGCAATCCATCAGCATCGGCGCCGGCAACCTCGTCAACGGAGATCATTCCGGCGCCATCGGCGACCCCAACACCATCAACGGCTCCGGCAGCTACGCACTGGGCAATAACAACACCATCGACGCCGACAATGCGTTCGTGGTGGGCAACAATGTGTCCGTTCCGGCCGGCCTGAGCGGTGCCGTCGTGCTGGGCAACAATGCCACGGTGTCCGCGGCCACGCCCACACCCGGCATGACCGTGAATGGCGTTGCGTACACCTTTGCCGGCGGGTCGCTGGCGGCGGGCGATGTGGTGAGCGTAGGTTCCGCGGCGGCTCCCCGGCAGATCCAGAATGTTGCGGCCGGCCAGGTCAGCGCCACCAGCACCGACGCCATCAACGGCTCGCAACTGCATGCCGTGTCACAGGAACTGGACAAGCCGCTCAGCTTCAGCGGCAACAGCGGCGGCAGCGTCGACCGCCATCTCGGCGACACGCTGGCGATCACCGGTGCCGCCACCACCGCCGGCACCTACTCCGGCGGCAACCTGAAAACCGTAACCGACCCGATCTCGGGCGCGATCAACCTGCAGCTGGCCGACGCGCCGAAATTCGGCAACGTCACCGTCAATGACGGCGGCAGCGGCAAGATCACCGGCCTGACCGCCGGCACGGCGGCCAACGACGCTGTCAACGTAAGCCAGTTGCAGGCTGCCACGGCGAATGCGGTCCTGTACGACGACAGCAGCCGCAACAGCGTGACGCTAGGTGGCGATACCTACAACCCGGTGACCAGGACGGGCGGCACGAAGATCGTCAACGTCGCGCGCGGCGTGGACGACAGCGATGCGGTGAACATGTCGCAGCTCAACGAGACCAACGCCATCATCAACAACTTTGCCGGCGACCAGTCCGATACGTACATCGACGACAACGGCCGCGGCATCCGCTATGTGCGCACCAACGACAGCGGCCTGCCGCTGGACGATGCGCACGCGCAAGGCGTCGGCTCGTCCGCACTGGGCTACAACGCCGTCGCACTCGGCGGCGATGCGCTGGCGCTTGGCCGCAATGCCGTGGCCGCCAACGACAACGACGTGGCACTCGGCGCGGGTTCCGTGACGCAGGCCGCGGTTGGCACGGCGGGCACGACGATTGCCGGCAAGGACTACACCTTCGCCGGCACCGCGCCGGCCAGCACGGTCAGCGTTGGCGACATCGGCGCCGAGCGCACCATCACCAACGTAGCCGCCGGCCGCATCGGCGCCACCAGCACCGATGCCATCAACGGCTCGCAGCTCTATGCGACCAACGAGGCCATCGAGGCCCTGGACCAGGGCGCGGTCAAGTACGACCGGTTTGCGGACGGCACCGTCAATTACAACAGCGTGACGATGGGGGGCGAGACGTATGACACGGTGACCAAGACCGGCGGCACGAGAATCACCAACGTGGCGCGCGGCGTGGCTGACAGCGATGCGGTGAACGTGTCCCAGCTGAATGAAGTCAAGGCCGACGTGACCAGCATCACCAATACGGTCGACAACTTCGCCGGCGACCAGTCGACCACGTACACGGAAGAGAACGGCCACGGCATCCGCTACGTCCGCACCAATGACACTGGTCTGCCGCAGGCTGACGCCTACGCCAAGGGGCAGGCCTCGACCGCAGTCGGCTATAACGCGCAGGCATCCGGGGACAGTGCCGTGGCCATGGGACGCGACAGCAATGCGGCCGGAGCGGATGCGGTGGCAATCGGCCACAACAGCGTCGCCGCCAATGCGGGCGATGTTGCGCTCGGCTCTGGCTCGGTCACCGCCGCCGCGGTGGCCACCACGGACGTGACCATCGCCGGCAAGGACTACACTTTTGCAGGCACCGCGCCGACCAGCACCGTCAGCGTCGGCGCCGCCGGCGCCGAGCGCACCATCACCAATGTGGCCGCTGGCCGCATCAGTGCCGACAGCACCGATGCTGTCAACGGTTCCCAGCTGTATGCGACAAACCAGGCCATCGAGCAGATCGCGTCGAACATCTCGACCCTGGACCAGGGCGCCGTAAAGTACGACACGAATGCCGATGGCACGGTCAATTACAACAGCGTGACGATGGGCGGCGACACGTACAATTCGGTGACCAAGGCCGGAGGCACGAAGATCACCAATGTGGCACGCGGCGTCAATGACAGCGACGCGGTGAACATGTCGCAACTCAACGAGACCAACGCCGTCATCAACAATTTCGCTGGCGACCAGTCGACCGAGTACACCGAGCAGAACGGGCGCGGCATCCGCTATGTCCGCACCAACGACACGGGGCTGCCGCAAGCCGACGCCTACGCTCAGGGGCAAGGATCGACAGCGGTGGGCTACAACGCAACGGCCACCGGCGACAGCGCACTCGCGCTCGGCCGCAACGCCGTGGCATCGGACGCCAACAGCGTAGCGCTCGGCGCCGGCTCGGTCACGGCGGCGGCGGTGGCCACCGCCAGCGGCGTGGTGGGCGGCACCACCTACCAGTTCGCCGGCGGCAGCGCGGCCGGCACGGTCAGCGTCGGGTCGGCCGGAAGCGAGCGCACCGTGACCAACGTCGCTGCCGGCCGCATCAGTGCAGGCAGCACCGACGCGGTCAACGGCTCGCAGTTGTACGCGACCAACCAGAAGGTAGACGAGAACACGCAGGACATTGCCAACCTGAACCAGCAGGTTGGCGGCAACACCCAGTCCATCAACAGCCTGAACAACCGGATCGACGGGGTGCAGCGCGACGCCAACGCGGGCGCCGCCTCGGCCATGGCGCTGGCGGGGCTGCCGCAGTCGGTACTGCCAGGCAAGGGCATGGTCGCGCTGGCCGGCAGCACCTACAGCGGCCAGTCCGCGCTTGCACTGGGGGTGTCGGCGCTCTCAGACTCTGGCAAGTGGGTGTTCAAGGGAGGCGTGACCACCAATTCGCGCGGCAATGTCGGCGCGACGATCGGTGCCGGCTTCCACTGGTAAAAAAGGGCCTTTGCGGGAATGGCTAAGGGGTGGGGTCTGTCGTTCTTGGCAGGCGCCGCTGTTTCGCCGGCGTGGCCGGCGGGGCTTTGTGGTGGGGACTGGCTCGTTGTGCTTGGCGGGCGCCGCTGTTTCGCCGGCGTAGCCGGCGAGTCACTTTTTGTCCGAGCAAGAACGACATCCAAACCCATCCAGACAACGCGCATTCCCCCCTCACGACTTCAACCCATGCTCATGCGCATAATCAAACAGCTCCGCGTCATTAGACAACCCCAGCTTGCGCATGGCGTTGCTCTTCTGCGTGCTAACCGTATTGACACTGCGATGCAGGTAGCGCGCCACCTGAGTCGTCGTCATGCCCTTGACGTACATGCGCACAACCTCCATTTCACGCGGGCTGAGGCTGAGGCTGCGCCTGGCATGCCGCTGCAACGTCTGTTGTTCCCAGCGTTTCATGTCCTCGCGCACGGAGGTACCGAGCATCCGCCTGCGCCGGTACGCCGCCGCGATCACCTCCGGCAGTTCCGACAGGTCGTCACGCTTGTTGACGATGCCCAGCACGCCAACGTCCTGCATGCTGGCCATCAGTCCCGGGTTCTCCAGCATGGTCAGGATCACCACCCTGACGTGAGGAAACCGGGTGCGCAGCGCGGCCAGCATCGTCAGGCCATCTGGCATGGCGCCGCAAGGCATGGAAAAGTCGGTCACCAGCACATCGCACGGCACGTTGCGCAACAGCTCCATCAGCGCCCGGGGATTGGGCGCATCGGCCACGACCCGGATGCCTGCCGCCGCGGCCAGCGTCTGCCGCACCCCGAAAATGATCAGCGGATGATCGTCCGCCAGCACGACTCTGATTACCATCGCTATTCCTCTACTCCAGATACAAGGTCGCCACCGGAATTGCCGCCAGGGCATGCATCATCCGGACGCGCACAGTCGCGGCAGCTCACCGGCCCCTGAACGCGGCCGGCGGCACCGTCGTTCGCCGCACCGGCGTCGGTTCCGAGCGCTTCGATCAGGTACGCGATGACATCCAGCACCGGTTGGCCGGCGGCGCGCACCTGCGCCGCGGCGCCCGACTGCACGGTCTTCTGAAAGCGATCCATGATTTCGTCCAGGTGTGGGTGGCCGAACACCGAGAGTGCGCCGCGCATGCGGTGGCACCACGGCTTGAGTTCGCCGATCGCTCCCCTGGCAAGGCAATCGACCAATCTCTCCCGATCCTCCGCGAGCGCCGCGATGCAGTCCTGCAGCCCGGCGTCGCCCGATCCCGCATGAAGCACCTCCAGCAGGCTTTCGCGCCGCAAGCGCGTGGCATCGAAAGCAGGGATGCCCGTGCCGCCGGCCCGCCGCGGCCCGGCCCCGATCGGTTCGCGCGCGCTGCCGCGTGCGTCCATCGCGCGGGACAGGCCTTCCTGCAGCGAGGCCAGCGTGACCGGCTTCAGCACGCACGCATTCATGCCAGAGTCGAAGCCAAGCCGGTGTTCGTCCGGCGCCGTGGTCGCGGTAATGCCCACCACGGGCAGCGTGTGCAGCGCGGCGTCCCGGCTGTTGCGGATGGCCTGCGTCAGCGCGAAGCCGTCCATCACCGGCAGGTGGAAGTCCGTCAGCACGAGGTCGAACTCGCCAGAGCCCAACGCCTGCAGCGCGGCCTCGCCGTTATCCACCACCGTCGGCAGGTGGCCAAGCCGCACGAGCTGCTGCCGGATGACGTCCTGGTTGATACGATGGTCTTCGGCCACGAGGATCCGCCAGCGCCTCGGCGCGCGCAAAGCGGCTGCCGCTTGCGTGGGGCCGGCTTCCCCGGCGACGGCCGGCGACGCCTGGCGTTCCAGCGCTCGTTCCACCGCGCCGATGAACGCGGCCCACCGCAGCGGATTCGCGCTCAGTCGCACGCTGCCATGTTGATCGGCCCCGAAGCCGAGCTGCTTCCACTTTGTCGTCACCAGGACCAGGCGCTTGTCGCCGCTGAGCGCCGGCAGCGGGTCCGCATCGGCCAGCACGACAGCCGCCTGCGCTGCCTCATCATGCTCCGCCAGCGGGACCATGCCCGCGGTCCGGACATGGGCGAGGAGCGCCTGCGCGATGTCCGGGTCGCGAACGCGGACGGCCACCTTGCGCTGCTGCAGCAAGGGCAGTTCGTATTGCTGGCACAGGATCGTGCACGGCACGCGCAGTGCCGCCGTCGTGCCCGTGCCTTCCTCGCTGGACAGCGCCAGGCTGCCGCCCATCATGGCGGCCAGGCTGCGCGAGATGGCGAGCCCGAGCCCGGTGCCGCCAAAGCGGCGCGTCGAGCTGCGCTCGACCTGCACGAATGGCGTGAAGAGCCGGCCCATGTCTGCCTTTGCAATGCCGATGCCGGTGTCCTGCACCTCTACCAGCACGGTCGCGGTTTCATCCGTGCATGCCTCGATCGTGGCGCGCAGCGCGACGCTGCCGTGGTCGGTGAATTTGATGGCATTGCCCAGCAGATTGAAGAGGATCTGACGCATCCGGATGCCGTCGGCGCGTACCGTGGCGGGAACCTCCGGACTGACGTACAGGCGCAGCTGCAGGCCCTTCTTTTGCGCCTGCGGCATCAGCAGCGACGAGACGCTGTCCAGCAGGTCGCGCAGGTCCAGCGGCGCCGGCAGGATCGCCAGGCGGCCCGCTTCGATCTTCGCGTAGTCCAGGATATCGTCGAGGATCTGCGCGAGCGCCTGGCCAGATTCCTGCGCCAGCGCGAGCAGGCGTTGCTGCTCGGGCGCCAGCCCTGTGTTCTGCAGCAGTTCGACCAGCCCCAGGATGCCGTTCATCGGCGTACGGATCTCATGGCTCATCATGGCAAGGAATCCCTCCTTGGCACGCAGCGCGGACTCGGCCGCCTCCTTGGCCTCTTGCAGCGCGTCGGCCTGGCGATGCTGGTCGGTGACATCGAGGATCACGCCATTCCACACGGTGAACACCCCCTCCCGCCTGGGGGTGGCGCGGGCCTGGATCCACCGCAGTTCCGCCTCCCGCTTCAGGCGCCCGACAATATCCAGCGGCTGGCATGAACGCGCGCTCTCCAGGATCGCGGCACGAAGCCGCGGATGGTCCTCCGGGCAGACGCCGGCTTGCTCCGGCGAGCCAGCGCCAAGCGCGGAGGCGGTATCGACGCCAAGCCCCGCGCCATCGCCGGCGGCATACGTCACCTCCCAGTTCTGGTCCAGGTCACGGGTTCGCAAGCGGCTCTGGAACACGGTCACGGGCAGGCTGTCGATCACGTCCTTCAACCTGCGCTCGAACTCTTGCGCGCGCTCGCGCGCTTCATCGATCTCCGTCACGTCGAAGTGCATGGTGACGATGCCGCCCGGTGTGCCATCCGGGTTGCGGAACGGCGAGACCCAGAACTTCACGCGCCGCAACTCGCCTGCCGCGTTCTTCATTTGCAGATGCTTGTGGCGTGGCGCCATGGTCCGCATGGCTTCGTCCTGCAGGGCCAGCAGCTCGCCGCTCATCCGGTCGCGCAGGTGCTCGACTTCCAGCGCATGCCTGCCCACCGCATCCGCTTTCCGGATGCCGAAGAAGCGCTCGAACGCCGGATTGAGGTCCATGTAGCGCAGATCGGGGCCTTTCGCTGCCACGGGCCCGGGCAGGCTGGCAAGCAGGGCTTCCTTCAGCGCCAGTTCATGGGAGAGCTTCGCCTCCACCTTCATGCGCTGCGCGGCCAGCCGGCGCATACGCACATAGCCGATCGCCAGGAGCAGGCTCAGCCCCAGGGCGGGCAGCAGTAGCGGCCATGCGTCACGGACCAGCAGCCACGACGCTGGCTCCGTGGCGATGTCACGACCCGCCACGCCGCCCTCCTCGTAGCCGACCTGCGCCGCTTCGGCCAGCAGGAGCAGGCACAACGCGCCGGCCGACAGCGCCTGACCGATATGCAGCCTCAAGCGGTTTCCCTGTGTTTCCATGGCTTCCTTACGGGTGACAAGAATGCGCGGCCAACGCAAGCCAGCGCGGTACGCCGGGTACCGCGCTGGCGTCTCGATCTGACCGGTCAGTGCCGTGCCGGCCGGCGGCGTGGCATCCGCCGTTGGCTGGCATGCGCCCCGGCTTGTGCCGATGCGAACTCCATGTTCATCGCATAGGTCATCTCCCCTGCGCCGGCGAGCCCATTGCTGCCAGCGCGGATCTTGGCAAAAGCGTGGAAAAGTCTAGGCTTGGCACATCGCGACCGGATATAGAAGGAATTCGATTCTTCAGACAATGCTGATGCAATCCGGACGAACCACCGCTTGCGGATCAGTGGAAAGCAGGACCGAAAGCAGGGAGTCAGCCGGGCTCAGCGGCGTTTAGGCGATGAGATGGAAATGGGACCGCCTCTTGAGGCGTTGTCGTTTGACCATGCCGGCGAGGGAAACGGGAAGCGTGCGTCGTATCTGTCGGGTGACGTGTCTTCCACGGGGTTCGGGAAGAGGTCGGCAGACATTCTAGGACTGCAGCGTGGGGACACCTTGCGGTGTGTCAGCATTTCGTGCAGGGAATCGATACGGCATTGCGTGGGCAGCGGAAGCCGCGGCAAGAATGTGGCACATATCCCCCGGACGGGTGACGTGCCCGAGTGTGGAGACTGCCAGGGTCAGGCGCGCACGGCGCGGAGTCGGACAGCGCGACCGTAGTGTCGCGGCAGGCGGGTGGTGCTCAGGTGAGGCTCGCCAGCAGGAAGTCCTGCGCGGATTCCCCCTGCCGCGAGCGCCGGCGCCGGTAGTTGCCGTCCGCTTCCATTTCCCAGGCATCGTGCTTGTCGCGCAGATAGGGCTTCAGGCCTTCGGCGATCACACGCTTCCTGAGACGCGCGTCCAGGACCGGAAAGCAGATTTCAATGCGCCGGAACAGGTTGCGGTCCATCCAGTCCGCACTGGAGAGCATCACGTCCTCGGCCTTGTCGTTATGGAAGTAGAAAATCCGCGAATGTTCGAGGAAGCGGCCGATCACGGAACGCACGGTGATGTTCTCCGAGAGCCCTGGTACGCCCGGCCGCAAGGCGCAGGCACCGCGCACGATCAGGTCGACGCGCACGCCGTCGCGCGAGGCATCGTAGAGCGCCTGGATCAGCCCCGGCTCGAGCAGCGCGTTCATCTTCGCGATGATCCAGCCCCTGCGCCCTGCGCGCGCATGTTCGGCCTCGCGCCGGATGGCCTGCAGCAGGGACTTGTGCATGGTGAACGGCGATTGCCAGATATGGGCGGTCTTGCTGATCTGCCCGAGCCCGGTCAGCTGGCCGAAGACATTGGCGACGTCCTGCGTAATTTCCGGATGACAGGTCATCAGCCCGAAGTCGGTGTAGAAGCGCGTGGTCTGGCTGTGGTAATTGCCGGTACCGAGGTGCGCATAGCGGCGCAGGCGGCCGCCCTCGCGCCTGACCACCAGTACCATCTTGGCGTGCGCCTTGTAGCCGACCACGCCGTAGACCACATGGGCGCCGGCCTCTTCGAGCTGCGCGGCCCAGCCGATATTGGCTTCCTCGTCGAAGCGCGCGAGCAGTTCCACCACCGCCGTGACTTCCTTGCCCTTGCGCGCCGCATCAATCAGCGCGGACAGCAGTACTGAGTCATGGCCCGCGCGATAGACGGTCTGGCGGATCGCCACGACGTCCGGGTCCTGCGCCGCCTGGCGGACAAAGTCCACCACCGGCGCGAATGACTGGAATGGGTGATGCAGCAGGATGTCGCCTTCGCGGATGGCGCGGAACATGTCGGTTTGCGGCTGCAATCCCTTTGGCAAGCCGGGCCGGAAAGGCGGGTACTTGAGATCGGGGCGGTCGACCTGCTCGGGCACCTGCAGCATCCGCACCAGGTTGACGGGCCCATTGACCGAGAACACCTCCATGGCGGACAGGCCGAACTGCTGCTGCAGGAACAAGGTCACCGGCGGCGGGCAGTTGTCCGCCACTTCGAGCCGCAGGGCATCGCCGAAATGCCGCTGCGGCAGCTCGCCCTGCAGCGCTTCGCGCAGGTTCTTGATTTCTTCCTCGTCCACGAACATCTCGCTGTTGCGCGTCACGCGGAACTGGTAGCAGCCGCGCACCGTCATGCCGTTGAAGAGCTCGCAGACATGCGCATGCAGGATGGATGACAGGAAGACGAAACCGTGCCGGCAGCCCGCCACCTCCGGCGGCAAGGCAATGACGCGCGGCAGCGCACGCGGCGCCTGCACGATGGCGTTGCCCGAGCGGCGGCCAAATGCATCCTTGCCTTCCAGCTCCACGGCGAAATTCAGGCTCTTGTTGAGCACGCGCGGGAAGGGGTGCGCCGGATCCAGCCCGATCGGCGTCAACACGGGCATCAGCTCATTAAAGAAATACTCGCGGATCCATTCCGCCTGCACGGCATTCCAGGACGGCCGCCGCAGGAAGCAGACCTGCTCGGCGGCGAGCGCGGGAATCAGGACCTCATTGAGCATCCGGTACTGCAGCGCGACCAGCTCGCGCACCCGGGCGTTCACCAGATCATAGAGCGCCTGCGGGGAAAGGCCATCGGGTCCGCTGGCCGGCGACTGGACCAGGCATTGCTCCTTCAGGCCCGCCACGCGGATCTCGTAGAACTCGTCCAGGTTGCTGCTGAAGATGCAGAGGAAGCGCAGGCGTTCCAGCAGCGGCGTGTCGGGATCGGCGGCCTGCATCAGCACGCGGCGGTTGAACTCGAGCTGGCTCAGTTCGCGGTTGACATATAAGGCGTTGCCGTTCGCGCGTGTGGTCGGGGCGTCCGGGGCGGGGGGAGCGTCGATATTGGCTGCCTGCGGCAGCAGGCTCTGTGAAGGGATCGAGTCGTCTTCCATTTGGGGTCCGATCAGGGTTTCGGCCGCACGCATGCCGTCCGCTGCCGACGCCGGCCAGGTTCATCAAGAATCTGTCACGCCACACGGGAGGCGGATGCCGGCGCGGGCCCGCCTGAAAATTCTAGTTCACCGTGCCTGGGAAATCGCACGCCTCTGCTGCCCCACCACCGCCCATTTCATCAAAATTTTTGATTAACTGATTTCATTGCCCCTTGCAAATGGCGCCACGTTCCCACCTACTATTCCATCAGCACCGGGAAACCGAATCCTTCAATGAATTTCATGCACTCCCGGCGAACCTATCCACTCTGGAGCATTGTCATGACCCCCAGCATCTCCCGACTGTACCCCGCCGGCCGCGCCCTGCTCGGCGTGATTTTCCTGGTTTCCGGCATCCTCAAGATTGGTGGCTTCGCAGGCACCGCGGCCTGGATGGCGAGTGCCGGACTACCGCTGGCCAGCGTCCTGCTGGTATTGACCATCGTGATCGAGATCGGCGGCGGCCTGACCCTCATCACCGGCTGGAATGCCCGGTGGGGCGCACTGGCGCTGGCGGTGTTCCTGGTGCCGGTGAGCCTGGTCTTTCATGGCTTCTGGAGCGCGGATGCCGCAACGTTCCAGAACCAGCTCAACCATTTTCTGAAGAACCTCTCGATCCTGGGCGGCATGCTGGTGGTGTTCGCGCTGGAATCGGATATCCGGGCAAGCCAGGTCAAGGCGCGGTAAGCGCATGGCGGCGGCCTGGCGCGCAGAAGAAAAAAACCCGCGCTCCATGATGGAGCGCGGGTTTTTTCATGCACCACGACAGCCTTGCATTTCGATCTGCCCGACAACGCCGCGGCAGGCTTGCGTCACGCGGCCCGACGTGCGCCTTCGCGATACTGCCCAAGCAGCGCCTCGCGCCGGGCAGCCACTGCGTGCATGCTGGCTTCCTTCACATGGCCGAAGCCGCGGATGTCCTCAGGCAGCAACGCCAGTGCAATCGCGGTGTCGAGCCGGTCGTGGCTCAGCGATTGCGCGAACTCGCCGACCATGGCCAGGTAGTCGGCAATCAGCTGCCGCTCGGCACGGCGCTCGGCCGTCTTGCCGAATACATCGAGCGCGGTGCCGCGCAAACCCTTCAGGCGGGCCAGCAGTCGGAACGCCGTCATGGTGCGCGGGCCGAAGCGGCGCTTGAGCAGGCGGCCCTGGTCGTCACTCTTGGCCAGCAGCGGCGGCGCCAGCCAGAAGTTGAGCTGGTAGTCGCGGCCGGGCTCGCCTTCGAACTGCGCGCGCAGCTTGTCGAGGAAGGCAGGATCGGCATGCAGACGCGCGACCTCGTACTCGTCCTTGTAGGCCATGAGCTTGGCAAGGTTGCGCGCCACGGCCTCGGTCAGCGCCAGCTTGCGGGCAGCACCAAGCTTCTGCTCGGCCGCGCGGATACGCTCGACCGCATCGCGGTAGCGGCCCGCATAGGCGGCATTCTGGTAATCGGTCAGCATCGCTTCGCGCTGGCGGATCAGGTTGTCGAGCGTCTGCGGCATGGCGACCACCTGCTCGCGCGGCGCCGTCGGCAACATGGCCCGCACCGCCGCCTCGCCATGATGCGCGAGATAGCGTCCCCATTCGAACGCGAGGCGGTTCTTTTCCACCGACACGCCATTGAGTTCGATCGCCCGCAGCAGGCTGTCGCGCAGCAGCGGAATCCAGCCCTTCTGCCACGCGAAGCCGAGCAGCAGCGGGTTGGAGTAGATGGCATCGGCGAGCAGCGTCACTGCCCACGCGCTGGCGTCGATGAAGGCGCACGCGTCGCCCGCGCTGGCGCGCAGGTCCTGTTCCGCGCTCGTGCCAGGGAACTTCCACTTCGGGTTCTTGATGAAGTCCGCGGTCGGCGTGTTGGCGCTGTTGACGACCGCAGCAGTCACGTTGTGGCGAACCTTGGACAGCACCTCGGCCGAAGCCGAGACGATGGCGTCGCCGCCGATCACCAGCCGCGCGTCGCCGGTGGCGATGCGCGTGGCGTGAAGCTCCGCCGGGCTCGGCGCGATCTGCACATGGCTGATCACCGCGCCGCCCTTCTGCGCCAGGCCCGCCATGTCCAGCACCGTCACGCCCTTGCGTTCGAGATGCGCGGCCATGCCAAGCAGGCCGCCGATGGTAACTACGCCGGTGCCGCCAACGCCGGTCACCAGCACGCCGTAAGGACGCTCCAGCGCCGGCAGCACAGGCAGCGGCAGCGCGTCGAAATCAGCGCCCGTGCCCTTGCCGCCCGCGGCGGCAGGCTTGCGCACCTGCGCGCCCTCGGCGGTGACGAAGCTCGGGCAGAAGCCGTTGACGCACGAGAAGTCCTTGTTGCAGGACGACTGGTTGATCTTGCGCTTGGTGCCCAGTTCAGTCTCCAGCGGCTCCACCGACAGGCAGTTGGACTTGGCCGAGCAGTCGCCGCAGCCTTCGCAGACCGCGTCGTTGATGAAGGCGCGCCGGGCCGGGTCCGGATAGGTGCCGCGCTTGCGGCGGCGGCGCTTCTCGGTGGCGCAGGTCTGGTCGTAGATCAGCACGGTGACGCCCGCGGTGCCACGCAGGTCGAGCTGGACCTGGTCGAGCTGGTCGCGATGGAACACCGTGACGCCGGCTGGCAGCATGCCGCCGTCGCCGTACTTCTCGGGCTCGTCGGTAACGACCACGAGCTTCTTCGCGCCCTCGGCCAGGACCTGGTGGGCGATCTGCGGCACCGTCAGCACGCCGTCGATGGGCTGGCCGCCGGTCATCGCGACGGCGTCGTTGAACAGGATCTTGTAGGTGATATTGGCGCTGGCCGCGATCGACGCGCGAATCGCCAGCAGGCCCGAATGGAAGTACGTGCCGTCGCCAAGGTTGGCGAATACGTGCTTGTCGTTCGTGAAGTGCATCTGGCCGGTCCACGCCACGCCTTCGCCGCCCATCTGGCTGAAGGTGTCGGTATTGCGGTCCATCCACAGCGTCATGTAATGGCAGCCGATGCCGGCCAGCGCGCGCGAGCCTTCCGGCACGCGCGTGGAGGTGTTGTGCGGGCAGCCCGAGCAGAACCACGGCTTGCGCTCGACGGCGAGCCGCGGTTGCGCGGCTTCGCGCTCCTTGGCCTCGATCAGCGCCACGCGCGCCGCGATGCGCGCACGCACTTCTTCGGGCAGGTCGAAATGCTCCAGGCGCCGGGCAATGGCCTTGGCGATGAGCGCCGGCGACAGCTCGTAGTGCGCGGGCAGCAGCCAGTTGCCGCGCGGCACCGACCACTCGCCGCCGTCGTTGCCGCGCTGGTCGAACTTGCCATAGACCTTTGGCCGCACGTCCTCGCGCCAGTTGTACAGTTCTTCCTTCAGCGCGTATTCGAGGATCTGGCGCTTCTCTTCGACCACCAGGATCTCCTCGAGGCCGGTTGCGAACTCGCGCGCGCCGTGCGCCTCCAGCGGCCACACGCAGCCGACCTTGTAGACGCGGATGCCGATGCGCTGGCAGGTATTGTCGTCCAGGCCAAGGTCGGCCAGCGCCTGGCGTACATCCAGGTAGGCCTTGCCCGCGGTCATGATGCCGAAGCGCGCGTTGGGCGAATCGAGCACGACGCGGTTGAGCCGGTTGGCCCGCACATAGGCCAGCGCGGCATACCACTTGTGGTCGAGCAGGCGTGCTTCCTGCTGCAGCGGCGTATCGGGCCAGCGGATGTTGAGGCCGCCTTCGGGCATCGCGAAATCTTCGGGCAGGACGATCTGCACGCGCTCCGGATCGATATCGACCGAGGCCGTCGATTCCACCACGTCCGTCACGCACTTCATCGACACCCACAGGCCCGAGTAGCGGCTCATGGCCCAGCCATGAAGACCGTAGTCGAGGTATTCCTGCACGTTGGACGGGTACAGCACCGGAATGCCGGCGGACAGCAGCACGTGTTCCGACTGGTGCGCCACAGTGGAGGACTTGGCCGCGTGGTCGTCGCCGGCCAGCAGCAGCACGCCGCCATGGCGCGACGAGCCGGCCGAGTTGGCGTGCTTGAGCACGTCCATGGAACGGTCCACGCCCGGCCCCTTGCCGTACCACATCGAGAACACGCCGTCGCGCGTGGCGCCGGGGAACAGGTTGACCTGCTGGCTGCCCCAGACCGCGGTGGCGGCAAGATCCTCGTTGACGCCGGGCTGGAACACCACGTCGCTGGCGGCCAGGTGAGCCTTGGCCTTCCACAGCGCCTGGTCGACGCCGCCCAGCGGCGAGCCCCGGTAGCCGGAGATAAAGCCAGCTGTATTGAGGCCGGCGGCACGGTCGCGCGCCTTCTGCAGCATGGGCAGGCGCACCAGCGCCTGGGTGCCGCTCAGGTAGATGCGGCCTTTCTCCAGGGTGTACTTGTCGTCCAGGCTGGCGTTGGCCAGCGCCTCACGCAGAGCTTGTGGCAGCGGGGCATTCATGGGTGTCTCTCTCCGGGGGATGTCGAAGTTATTCCGGCAGTGTAGGAAGCGTCATCGCTATCGTAAAATCATGAAATCCGAGAGCTGATATCCGAGAAACGAATACCGGGAGACCACCATGGCAAAAGCGCGCGAAACGCCGGAACGGCTGGCCAAGGAAATCACATTGCGGCAGTTCCGCTACTTTGTCGCGGCGGCGGAAACGGGCCAGTTCTCAATGGCCGCGACGGCCGAGCATGTGTCGCAATCGGCCATTACCAACGCGGTGCTGACACTGGAGCAGCGGCTGGCCGTACGCCTCTTTGACCGCCTGCCCCACGGCGTGGCGCTGACCGCCGAAGGCCACCTGTTCCACCAGCATGCGCGGCAGATCCTCGATTCGGTCGAGGATGCCCTGCGCGAGCCGCGATTCCAGGTCTACGGGCTGAAAGGCAGCGTGCGGCTGGCGGCGTCCTATACGGTGCTGGGCTACTTCCTGCCGGGCCTGCTGGCGCGCTTTCGCACCAATTACCCCGACATCGACCTCGACTTGCTGGACATGGACCGCCCCGAGATCGAACGCGCGGTTCTGTCCGGCGATATCGAGCTCGGGATTGGCCTGCTCTCCAACCTGGAACGGCCGCAGCGCTTTGCCCGTCACACGCTGATCCGGTCACGGCGGCAGCTCTGGACCTCGGCCACGCACCCGCTACTGGCGATCGAACGCCCTTCGCTGCGCGATATCGCGGCCTACCCGTACATCCTCATTACGGTGGACGAGGCCGAATCTTCCACGCTGCGGTACTGGCGCAGCCGCAAGCTGGCCCCGAACATCGCGTTCCGCACCAGCTCGATGGAGGGGCTGCGCGGGCTGGTCGCACACGGCTTTGGCGTCACCGTGCTGTCCGACATGGTGTACCGCCCGTGGTCGCTGGAAGGCCGGCAGATTGCCGCACGGCCGATCGCGGACGCGGTGCCCGACATGGAGGTCGGCATGCTGTGGCAGCCAGGACGCAAGCTGGACAAGCCGGCCGATGCGCTGCGGGAGTTTTTGATCCATGCATGCGGAAGCTGACCGGCTGGCGAGCCGCCTCAACCCTATGGCTGGGGCTCATCTGTCTCATCCCACACCAGGCGCCTAAGCCCTTCAGCCAATGTTCGTCCTCGTACAGAACGCGCTTAATGTGCCCACGGGCCGGCACCAGACCGGCAAGGACCCTTCGAAATTTTTGCAACGTGGGATACGGGGAGCGCGGGATGGACACTTACAGGACAGGTGGCAACAACCTACTGTTGCGTCAGCTTCCGGAATCGGAATGGGCGGCACTGAAGCCGTATCTGGAAGCCGTGACACTGCGCACGGGGCAGCTGCTTTGCGATGCCGGCCAGCGCGTGCGGCACGTCTACTTTCCGAAAGAAGGCGTGGTTTCGCTGCTGTCGCTCCATGCGGACGGCTCCAGCGTGGAACTGGCGGCGGTCGGCAACGAAGGCCTGGTCGGGCTGCCCGCGCTGACCGGCGCGGAATCCATGCCGCAGCGGTGCGAAGTCAGCCAGCCGGGCACGAGCTGGCGCGTAGCGGCCGGCGACCTGCGCGACCTGTATCCGCGGCTGCCGCAGATGCAGCGGCTGGTCATGCGGTACATGCAACTGCTGCTCACGCAGGTGGGGCAGACCGCCGCCTGCATTTGCCACCGCACGCTGATGGAGCAGCTTTGCCGCTGGATCCTGCAGACGCTGGACCGGCTCCAGAGCAACGAGCTGCGCATCACGCAGCAGCGCATCGCCGAAATGCTCGGCGTGCGCCGCGAAGGCGTCACGGAAGCCATGGGCAAGCTGCAGAACCTGCGGCTGATCGAACATACGCGCGGCCGCATCATCGTCATCGACAGGACCGGCCTGGAGTCGATGTCCGGCGAGGCGTATACGATCGTCTTGAAGGAAGAGCGGCGGCTGGTCGGGGATGCCAGGGAAATGATCCGCTGAGCATGATGCCGGCCTGGCCGTCAGACCTGGGCCGGCGGGCGCGACCCGAAGCCCTGCGAGAACGACTCCCTCAGGTACTCGACAAAGACCTGCGAGACGCGCGACGCGTGCGCGGAATACGGCCGGATGGCATAGAGCCAGTCCCCGAATGCCCCGGTCGCGCGCCATTGCGGCAGCAGTTCGACCAGCCTTCCGCTTGCCAGCGCTGACTGCGCGCTGAAGTCCGGCAGCAGCGCGATGCCAAGGCCTTCCATGGCGGCGTCGCGCAAGGCCTCGCTGTTGTTGACCGCCAGCGGGCCGGCCACGGGGACCGTGACCGGATCACCGTGCCCGGCGCCCGCGCCGGAAGCCCCGCGCACGAAGGTCCACGTGGCGGTGCCCTGCCGGCGGGGATAGTGCAGGCAGGCGTGATCGGCCAGTGCCTCGGGCGATTCGGGCGCGCTTCTTGTGCCGAGATAGGAACGGCTCGCCACCAGCACCGTGCGCGTCGCGGCCAGCGTCCAGGCGACGTGGGTTTCAGGTGGCGTGGATGTATGCCGCACGGCAATGTCGAAGCCCTCCTGCGCGAGCGGGCGCAGGCGGTCCGACATGTCCAGCTCGACCTGGATCTGTGGATAGCGGCGCAGGAATCCGGGCAGCAGAGGCACCAGTTGCTGCCTTGAGAACGCCACCGGTGCGGTGACGCGCAGGAAGCCGCGCGGCGCGCCCGCCAGGTCGCGGACATTGGCGTAGCCGGAGGCGATCTGCTCGAAGGCGCCGCGCATCGAATCGACCAGTTGCCGGCCGGCGTCCGTCAGCGTCGCGCTGCGCGTGGTGCGCTGCACGAGCGTGATGCCGGCGGCCTTTTCCAGATCGGCAATGTGCTGGCTCATCGAGGCCTTGCTGACGCCGAGGCGCGCGGCGGCCTTGCTGAAACTGCCCTGCTGCTGCAGCACAACCAGCCAGTGCAGGTGCTCCCAAAGGTCCTCAACCTTGGTTTTCGACATGTACAGGCTCCCTTTTCGTCACGCCGCGTCGTCAATCGTTCGTATCTATAGCATGCCAGTAGCTAAAAATCCTGAACAGTGAGTTCGGCATCGGGCAGCTACCCGTGCCTCGCCGGTCTTCATACACTCGCCCCATTCCCAGACACGGCGGGCGATGCAGGCCGCCAGACCAGCACAGGAGATTCCCATGACGGCGCCCTACAGCGATTCCGCAGACGTGATCCACTTCGTTTCCGGCGATCTTTACGCGGGTTCGGGCACGCGCTCGCAGGCCGTGTTCAATCCGGCGACCGGTGCCGTGGCGCGGCAGGTCCGGCTCGGCACGGCAGAGGATGTCGATGCCGCCGTGGCCAGTTCGCTGGCGGCATTCCCGAAGTGGGCCGACACCCCGCCGATCCGCCGCGCTCGCGTCATGCTGAAGTTCCTGGAGCTCATGAACCAGCACAAGGACGAGCTGGCCGCCATCATCACCGCCGAGCACGGCAAGGTACTGAGCGATGCGGCCGGCGAAGTCAGTCGCGGCATCGACATCATCGAGTTCGCCTGCGGCATTCCGCAGCTGCTCAAGGGCGACTTCACGGACCAGGTCTCGACCGGCATGGACAACTGGACGCTGCGCCAGCCGTTGGGCGTCGTGGCTGGCATCACGCCGTTCAACTTCCCGTGCATGGTGCCGTGCTGGATGTTCCCGGTGGCCATCGCCGCAGGCAATTGCTTCGTGCTGAAGCCCAGCGAACGCGACCCGTCGGCGTCGCTGTTCATGGCCAGGCTGCTCAAGCAGGCCGGACTGCCCGATGGCGTGTTCAATGTCGTGCAGGGCGACAAGACCGTGGTCGACGCCTTGCTCCATCATGCCGATGTCAAGGCGGTGAGCTTCGTCGGCTCCACGCCGATCGCCAACTACATCTACGAGACCGGCGCGCGGCTGGGCAAGCGCGTGCAGGCACTGGGCGGCGCCAAGAACCACATGGTGGTGATGCCGGACGCCGACATCGACCAGGCCGTGGATGGCCTGATCGGCGCGGCCTACGGCTCCGCGGGCGAGCGCTGCATGGCGATCTCGGTCGCGGTGCTGGTCGGCGACGTAGCCGACAAGATCATGCCGAAGCTGGAGGCCCGTGCGCGCGAACTGGTGATCCGCAACGGCATGGATGCCGCCGCCGAGATGGGCCCGGTCGTCACCGGGCAGGCGCTCGAACGCATCGAGAACTACATTGCGCTTGGCGTGGAGGAAGGCGCGAAGCTGGTGGTCGACGGCAGGAACTACAAGGTGCCGGGGCACGAGCAAGGCTTCTTCACGGGCGGCACGCTGTTCGACCACGTCACCCCCGAGATGCGCATCTACAAGGAAGAGATCTTCGGCCCCGTGCTGTCATGCGTGCGCGTGGACGACTTCGCGCAGGCTGTGAAGCTGGTCAACGACCATGAGTTCGGCAACGGCGTGGCCTGCTACACGCGCGACGGCCAGGTCGCGCGCGAGTTCGCGCGCCGCATCGAGGTCGGCATGGTCGGCATCAACGTGCCGATCCCCGTGCCTATGGCCTGGCATGGCTTTGGCGGCTGGAAGCGCTCGCTGTTCGGTGATATGCATGCGTATGGCGAGGAAGGCGTGCGGTTCTACACGCGGCAGAAGAGTGTCATGCAGCGGTGGCCGGATGATATGACGCGTGGGGCTGAGTTTGCGATGCCGACGGCGAAGTGAAGGGTCTTGGGTTGGCGGGCTTGGCAGGCGCCGCTGTCTCGCCGGCGTAGCCGGGGAGGTGTCAGGAATTTTGTGTGCTGAGGTCGGTTAAAAAATCTCAGCTCATGGCGGAGGTGAATCGCTCGCCAAACAGAATGGCGAACTGATTGACTGCTTGCCGCCAGGTGATAGGTGGCATCTTCCAATCCTTTTCGATGTTGCGCAAGGCCAGATACAGCAGTTTGCTGGCGGCCTCGTCGCTGGGGAAGTGGCCGCGATTCTTGACGATCTTGCGCAACTGCATGTGCATGCTCTCGATGGCGTTTGTCGTATAGATGATTCGACGCACCTCAGGCGGATAGACGAAGAAGGGAATCACCTGTTCCCATTGGCGCTGCCACATGGCCGCGACGGTAGGGAATTTGCGTCCCCACTCACTTCCCGCAAAGGTGTCGAGCGCTGCGGCCGCCGCCTCGGCCGTGGCGGCCTGATAGATCGGCTTGAGCGCGGCAGCCAACGGCTTACGGTCCTTCCAGCTCGCCAGATTCAGCGAATTGCGGATCAGATGCACGATGCAGGTCTGGATTTGCGCGGCCGGATAGACCGCCTCGATCGCCTCGGGGAAGCCGCGCAAGCCGTCGACCACCGCGATCAGGACGTCGTGCAAGCCGCGGTTCTTCAGTTCGTTGAAGACCTTCAGCCAGAACTTGGCGCCTTCGGTTTGCTCGATCCACAGACCTAGCACTTCCTTGCGGCCGTCGGCGCGGATGCCCAGCGCCAGATAGACCGCCTTGTTCTTGACCGTGCCTTCGTCGCGAATCTTCAGTCGTAGCGCGTCAAAGTACACGATCGGATACATGGCCTCGAGCGGGCGTTGCTGCCATTGCTCGACGTCAGCCAGCACCTCGTCGGTGACCGTGGAAATCAGATCGGGCGATACCTGCAGCCCGTACAGCTCCAGCAGATGGCCCTGAATCTCGCGCACGCTCATGCCGCGCGCATACATGCTGATGACGTGGTCGTCGAAGCCAGGCAGCCGGCGTTGATACTTGCCGACCAATTGGGGCTCGAACGTCGCCTGCCGATCGCGCGGAATATCCAGATTCAGCTCGCCGTTGGGCGTCAGGACCGTCTTGGGGCTGGTGCCGTTGCGGTGGTTGCCGGTCTTGCCTTGCTCGGCCTCGTTATCCAGATGGTGACTCAACTCGGCGGCGAGCATACGCTCGGCCAACTGCTTCTTGAGCTGGCCGGCCAAGCCCGATTCGCCCAGGATCGACTCGGCATCCTTGCTCTGCACCTGGGCCAGCAGTTGATCGATCAGCTCATCGGGAAACAGCTTCGGTGCCTTCGGGTTCTTGCTCTTCTTGTTCACTGTCGTGTCGGTCATTGGACGTTTCCGTAATCGTCTCATGACCTCGGCACACTAAAAATCTGACAGGCTCGTAGCCGGCGAAACAGCGGCGCCTGCCAATCACGACAAGCCAAACCCCCAAGCCACCCCCCTACTATCTCCCCCCCTCACCGAGCCTGAACTCTGCAACCGCCTCCGCCAGCGTATGAGCCTGTTCATTCAATAGCGAAGAAGCCGCTGCAGCCTGCTCCACCAGCGCAGCATTCTGCTGCGTTGCCTGCTCCATCTGTTCAACCGCCTGGTTGATCTGGCTGATGCCCGTGGCCTGCTCACCCATGGACGTACTGATCTCGGCAATAAACGCAGTGACCTGACGAATACCGTCGACGATCTCGTTCATCGCCTCGCCCGCTGCCTGCACTCGTTGCGCCCCCGACTGGACGCTGACATCCGAAGCCTCGATCAGCGCCTTGATCTCCTTGGCGGCCGTCGCGCAGCGATGGGCCAGGCTGCGCACTTCGTTCGCAACCACCGCAAAGCCCTTGCCGTGCTCGCCCGCGCGTGCCGCTTCGACCGACGCATTCAATGCCAGGATATTGGTCTGGAAGGCGATGCCGTCAATCACGCCAATGATCTCCACGATCTTGACGGAAGACTGCGCAATCTCCTCCATCGTCGCCACCACGTCGGAAACCACCGAACCCCCTCGCGCGGCGGCCTCGCTGGCGGATGATGCCAGGCGCGTGGCCTGCTCCGTCGCCTCGGCGGAGCGCCGCACCGAACCCGTCAGCTCGGACAGCGAAGCGACCGTCTCCTCCAGATTGCTGGCCGCCATCTCGGTCCGCCGCGACAGGTCCTGGTTGCCGGCCTCGATCTCCCGGGTCGCGATCCTGACGGACTCGCTGCCATGGCGGATCCGCAACAGCACGCCGCCAAGTTTTTCGACAAAGGTATTGAAAGAGACGGCAATCTGCGTGACCTCGTCACGGCCCGCGGCAGGCAGGCGTTGCGTCAGATCCCCGTCACCGGAGCCAATCTCGTTCATCGCGTCCCGCACGCCGGACAGCCGGCGAAATGCCTGAGCGGTAAGTACGCCGCTAAGCGCGGCTGCAGCGATGGCCAGCAGCACGATGGCGATGGCAGAGGCCTTGACCACGCTGTCCAGCGCAGCCGTGGCTTCTGCCTTGTCGAGTGCAACGACCAGTTGCCAGTCGGTGCCGTGAACAGGTTTGGCGCGCAGCAGCTTTGACACGCCATCCAGCTTCACCTCAAGCGGAGCCGTCTCTTTCGCCAGCGATGCCAGGGTCAGCGGCGTGAGTGCCGGCGACAGCTCGGCCGCCGGCTTGCGCAGGTACTTGTCCTGCGGGTGCGCCAGGATGGTTCCGTCCTTGTCCACCACGAAGCCCAGGCTCTGCGGGGTCGGATGAACTGCGGCAACGACGTCGCGCACGCCATCGAGCGACACGACAGCCGAAACCACGCCATCCAGGGCGCCGTCGCGCAGGATCGGTGCGGCAAACGAGACGAAGGGCTTGCCGCTCGCAGCATCGGCGTATGGCCGGGACACAATCTGTTTCCCTGCCGCCACAGTCTCCTTGTACCAGGGGCGGGCGGTGGGATCGAAGCCCTCCGGCATCCGGTCCTTGCTGGACACGAAGGACTTGTCCTTCCAGCCAGCCGTGGTAATCGGGAATGCGCCGGCCTTTTGCAGCTGCTGAACCAAGCCGTGCGGGTCGCCGGGTGCAATTTGCCCGGCCGCGGCAGCCACCATCGTCGACTTTGCCGCCACCCATTCATCGAGAGCCAGTGCATGGCCTGTCGCGATGGCGTCGAGATTTTGCTGAATCGTTTCGAGATTGCTGTGACGAACGATGACGTATGTCACGCCAGCGGTCAGCGCCAGTGCGGTCACGACGATGCCGGTGGAAATGGCCTGAATCTTTGAGCGAATGGATGGAAGCATACGAAGGTAAGGATCTCGATCGCGCAGGGCGGCGATAAACCAAAAAAAGCCCGGAAAAACCGGGCTGATTGCGCAAGCTCGTGACCGCTCAGAACTTGTGGCGAATGCCCACGACAGCGCCGAACTGGTTCTTGCCCGGCACCACTTGTTCACTTGACGATGCGCCGAGCACATCGTTGAACCCGTTCACGCCCAGCGCCGAACGTGCATTGCTATTCACCGCGTACGCCATGGATGCGTACAGGTCGGTGCGCTTAGAGAAGAGATAGTCGGCGGTGGCCACGAACTGCCAGGGGTTGCCAACGTGGGCGTTGGCAAGATTCTGGTAGTACGCGGCGCCGGTCAGCGAGAAGGACGGTGTCAGTTGATAACCCAGGCCAGCCCAGGCAAGGTTGGCATAGGTATTCGCAGCACCGGCAGTCCCGGGCAGGGAAGCGCCATTGAACGAGCGCGCATAGCGGTAGCCGGCATAGAGCTTGGCCGGGCCGAATGCATAGGTGCCGGCAAGCGCCGCGCGACGGATCAGCTGGTTGCTGGTCAGTGCGGCGGCAGACGACTGGTTGGTCTGGTCATACACGGCGCCGACCGAGAACGGACCGGCGGCGTACACGGCCATCAGCGAGTACTCGCGGCCATTGGTGAAATTGCCGGGGACTTCCGCGTTGTTGTAGTTGAAGCTGTACAGGCCAGTCACAGTCAGGCCACCAAAGGTGCCGACATACTTGGCCGAGTTGTCCGCACGCTGGCCAAGCATGAACGGATCCTGTGCGCCGATGGCGAAACGGCCAGCGTTGCCCATCGGGTCGAAGGCGCCGGAGAAATCCCAGAACGGAGCCGTGTGGCGTCCCAGGGTCAACTGGCCCCACCGGCTTTGCAAGCCTACGTACGCGGCGCGACCGAACAACCGACCGCCCTGGGCCATTTTTCCGTCATCCGTGTTGAAGCCGCTCTCCAGCGTAAAGATGCCTTTCAGGCCGCCGCCCAGATCCTCTAACCCGCGCAGGCCCCAGCGCGAACCCGACTGGTTGCCCGATTGCATGGCCACCAGACTGGAACTGGCCTTGGCTGCATTCGGGACGCTATTCAGGTATTCGATACCGGCGTCAACGACGCCGTAGAGCGTCACGCTGGATTGGGCACAGGCGCCAGCCGATGCAAGCAGACCAGCGGAAATGGCGATTAGTTTGAGCCTCATGTTTTCCTTGTTTGAAAGTTCTTATCGATGCGCTAATGGAGGCGATTGGCGCGGTGCGGCTGTGCCGGCCCTTGGCGCAGCCTCCTCTGCGCAAAGGGCACGGCCGACAGGTATCTGCGGACGTCCGGACTTGGCTTGCCGGACTTCGCCGTCAGACCGGGATCTTCTTCTCGTAGTCGATGCTGGTGGATGCGAGCAGCAGGCCGACCCCGCAGGCGGCAAAGAACATCAGCGCCAGGAAGTAGGAGCCGGTGGCCTGCACGATCAGGCCGACGATGATCGGCACGCTGATGCCGGCGATATTGCCGCCCAGGTTCATCACGCCGCCGAGGAAGCCGACCTTGTTGCGGGTGCCCAGCATCGACGGCACCGACCAGAACAGGCCGCACCAGCGCAGGAAGAACAGGGTGGAAGACAGCAGCACCACAACCATCACGGGGTCGGTGACGTAGGCCACCGAGAAGATCGACACCGTGGCCACCACGGCGGCGATGCCGAACAGCGTGCGCATCACGACGTTGGGACGTCCTCCGGCTTCCTTCCACTTGTCGGCAATCCAGCCGCCGATCAGTTCGCCGACAAACCCCGCGAAGAAGATGAGGAAGCTGGCGCCGCCCATCTGCTTGAGGTCGAAGCCGCGGGCCTTGCTCAGGTAGGTGGGCATCCAGGTCAGCAGGCCGTAGAACACGGCGTTGAAGCACATCCAGCTGATGGCCATGCACCACACCGAGCGGTACTTGAAGAAGTCGAGCGAACGGCCACTCAGGTTGGCCGGCTCCGCGCTGTGCTCCAGTGCAAGCGCGTCCTCGATATGACGGGCTTCCTGTTCATTGACGCCACGGTGTTCGCGCGGGGAATTGCGGATGTACCACCAGGCCACGAAACCAGCGAGCACGGTGCCGACGCCGGCGACCACGAACGACATGCGCCACGAGCCGAGTTCGCTGATCAGCCCGGCGATGATGAGCGAACCAAGCGCCGCGCCCAGCGGTGCGCCGCCATCCAGCAGCGTGGCGCCGCGGCCGCGCTCGTTCCTGGTCATCCAGATGGCATTGAGCTTGCCGCCGGCCGGGTAGATCGGCGCTTCGGCGGCACCGAGCCCGAGCCGGGTCAGCATCAGCGAGGTGGCGTTGGTGCAGGCCGCCGCGATCGCCTGGAAGAAGCCCCAGAACACCGTGGCGCAGGCGATCACGATGCGCGGCTTGTACTTGTCTGCCAGCATGCCGCCCGGCACCTGCATGAAGGCGTAGGTCCAGAAGAACGAGCTGAGGATCAGCCCCTGCATGGCGGGGCTCAGGTCGAACTCCTTCGCGATCAGCGGCATGGCCACCGACAGCGAGGCCCGGTCGATGTAGTTGATGGCCACCAGCAGCAGCATCATCAGGAAGATCTTCCAGCGCACGCTGCTGCGCGGAATCGCCAGCGTCGTGGCGGTGCTCGTGGATTGCATGACGGGGTCTCCTTGTCCTTGTGTCCTTCGATTTGAGGCGTTTTGTTTAAGGGGTCGCGCAACCGGCCGGAGTATAGGATACGTAATCTTTAATTACAATCGTCGTAAGTGCATGATTTGTATGTGTTGTTAATATGGTAAGTCACTATATCGACGGAAACTTGCTTAGGGCGCGAAGGCGATGCACCGGTCGGGGAATACGCTGAGGGCATGTTTCCGCGGGTTCCGGATCACTGTATATTCATACAGCCCCGCAATTTCCCCCGTCCTGCGCCTTGTCCGCCACGCCACCCGATCCGCTGCGCTATACCGTCGCCGTTCGCACGCTATGCGAATTCACGGCCAAGGCGGGCGACCTCGACCTGCGCTTCACGCCCTCGCCCACCGGGCAGGAAGGCGTGGCAGGCCACGGCGTGGTCACCAGCCGCCGCGGGCCTGGCTATGAGTCCGAGGTAGCGCTGTCGGGCGAGTTCGAAGGCCTGCGCGTGCGTGGCCGTGCCGATGGCTACGATCCCGTGGCCAACCGCATCGAGGAAATCAAGACGGTACGCGGCGACAAGGCCGAGATTCCGCGCAACCACCAGGCCCTGCACTGGGCCCAGGCGAAGATCTACGGCTGGCTGCTGTGCGAAGCGCGCAAGCTCGCGCAGATCGACGTAGCGCTGGTCTATTTCGACATCCTGAGCCAGCGCGAGCGCGTGCTGAAGGAACGCTGCGACGCTGCGGCGCTGCGTGCGTTCTTCGAAGACAGCTGCCGCCGCTTCATGCAGTGGGCGGAACGGGAAATCGCCCATCGCAGCGATCGCGATGCGGGGCTGCAGGCACTGGCCTTTCCGCACGCCACCTTCCGCGACGGGCAGCGCCTGCTGGCCGAATCGGTCTACAAGGCCAACGCCAGCGCACGCACGCTGCTGGCGCAGGCACCCACCGGCATCGGCAAGTCGATCGGCACGGTGTTTCCGGCGCTGAAGGCCATGCCCACCCAGCGCATCGACAAGATCTTCTTCCTGTCCGCGCGCTCGACGGGCCGCGCGGTTGCGCTGCAGGCCACCGCGCAGCTGCGCCGCCGGGCCGATGACGCGCCGCTGCGCGTGCTGGAACTGATGGCACGCGACAAGGCGTGCGAGCATCCGGACCTGGCCTGCCATGGCGACTCATGCCCGCTGGCGAAAGGCTTCTACAACCGCCTGCCCGCCGCGCGCGACGCCGCCAGCCATGCCGCGCTGCTCGATGGCCACACCGTGCGCGAGATCGCTCGCACGCACGAGGTCTGCCCCTACTACCTCGCCCAGGAGATGATCCGCTGGAGCGACCTGGTGGTGGCCGACTACAACTACTATTTCGATCGCAGCGCGATGCTGTATGCGCTGGCCGCGCTGAACGAATGGCGTGTCAGCGTGCTGGTGGACGAAGCGCACAACCTGGTCGAACGCGGCCGCGCCATGTACACGGCCACGCTCGACCACGCCGCCTTCCGCGGCGTGCGGCTGTCGGCGCCGGGCACGCTCAAGCGCGACATGAACCGGGTCTACCGGCAATGGAACGCGCTCGCCAGATCCGGCGAGGCCGCCTACGAAACTTGCGATGAAGAACCCGCCGCTTTCATCGAGGCACTGGCCCGGCTATGCACCGCCATCATCGACGACATGAGCGAGCATCCGCAGCGGCACGACGTCACGCTTGAGCGTTTCTATTTCGATGCGATGCACTTCCTGCGCCTGTCCGAGCAGATGACGGAGTACGGCGGCAAGCATTCGCTGTTCGATATCACGCGCGCGCCGCGCCACCGCAGCGGCGTGGATGCCGCGCTGTGCGTGCGCAACCTGCTGCCCGCGCCGTACCTCGCGCCGCGCTTCGCGGGCGCGCATTCGACCACGCTGTTCTCGGCCACGCTGCAGCCGGCCGACTACTACCGCAACCTGCTGGGCGTGCCAGGCAGTGCCGTGTGGGTGGAGGTGCCATCGCCATTCCAGGCGGAGCAGCTCGACGTGCGCGTGGCGCGCCATATCTCCACGCGCTATGCCCACCGGCAACGTTCGCTGCCGGCCATCGTCGCGCTGATGGCCGACCAGTTCGCGCAGCGCCCCGGCAACTATCTGGCGTTCTTCAGCAGCCATGATTACCTGCAGCAGGCGGCGGCGTTGCTGGCCGAACTCCATCCCGGTATCCCGACGTGGTCGCAGGCACGCGGCATGACCGAGGCCGGCCAGGCCGCCTTCCTCGATGCGTTCGCGCCGGGCGGCCGGGGCATCGGCTTCGCCGTACTGGGCGGCGTGTTCTCGGAGGGGGTTGATCTTCCCGGCGACCGGCTGATCGGCGCCTTCGTGGCCACGCTGGGCCTGCCCCAGGTGAACCCCGTCAACGAACAACTGCGCGAGCGCATGGAAGCCGCCTTCGGCGCGGGCCATGGCTATGACTACGCCTACCTGTATCCGGGCCTGCGCAAGGTGGTGCAGGCCGCCGGCCGCGTGATCCGCACCCGCGAGGACCGCGGCGTGGTGTGGCTGATCGATGACCGTTACGCGCGTCCCGAGGTGCAGGACATGCTGCCGGCATGGTGGAAGGTTCCAGCAAGGAAGCCGCAACGTCGGCCCGCAGACGCTTCAGTCGAATAACCGCCCGCTCGGCTGGCAGGCGGTCATCAAAGTGCCGGGTTACCGGGTTACGGCGTGTGTGGCGTCGGTCTCGGACGCGGCGCCGGATAAGGGGGCCTAGACCCACCGACCGGCACCTCGATGTATGGCGCGACGACGACCGGATACTGCGACGCGTCGGGTGTCATGCCGGGGTGCGATCCTGCCGCGTCACGTGGCGAGAGCGGGCCCGTCTGCAGCCCGGTGCCGCCGCGCTTGCCATCGCTGATGCCGCTTTGGGTATCCAGCACAAGCGGCTTGCCATCCGCCGGCGCGGCAAACACTGCCGAGGATGCCGCGGCCAGCAGCATCGCAACCGACGCGGCTCTCAGCGCGTGGAACATGGGTGAAAGCATGAACGCTCCTGTTGATCGTGTCGAAGCTGGCTGCCACCGGGGTGATGGGTCTGGTGGTGCGATTCGTATGCCGCAGTATATGCCCCCCTGGTAGCCGTCCTCTGCGCGCAATTCGCCACATCTTTTTCTCAATATATGAGATCAAATCTTATATGTTGATATTTAAGAGAGCGAGGAGTAATCTTGCGTCGCAGCGCAGGGGCAAACCCGGACCGGATCGGCGATGTCCTGGCCTGCGACAGACAGCACTTCACAAAAAGCGGGTCCGTCGCCATGGCGGCCCGAAGACGGAGGCTCCATTGGCAAATCGGAAACTGAAGGCCGCGATCATCGGATCGGGCAATATCGGCACGGATCTGATGATCAAGATCCTGCGCCACGGCAAACACCTGGAAATGGGGGCAATGGTCGGCATCGACCCGGCCTCGGACGGCCTCGCGCGGGCGGCCCGCATGGGCGTGGCCACCACGCATGAAGGCGTGGAAGGCTTGCTGAACCTCCCCGTCTTCCGCGACATCGACGTGGTGTTCGACGCCACCAGCGCGGGCGCCCACGTCAGGAACGACGCGCGGCTGCGCGAAGTGAAGCCGGACATCCGCATGATCGACCTGACGCCGGCGGCCATCGGCCCGTACTGCGTGCCCGTGGTCAACCTCGAAGCCCGTCTCGACGCGCGCAACGTGAACATGGTCACCTGCGGCGGACAGGCCACCATCCCGATGGTCGCCGCGGTATCGCGCGTGGCGAAGGTGCACTACGCGGAGATCGTCGCGTCGATCAGCAGCAAGTCGGCCGGACCCGGCACGCGGGCCAACATCGACGAGTTCACCGAGACCACGTCGAAGGCCATCGAGGTGATCGGCGGCGCCACCAAGGGCAAGGCCATCATCGTGCTGAACCCGGCGGAGCCGCCGCTGATCATGCGCGACACGGTCTATGTGCTGAGCGATGCCGCCAGCCAGACGGAAGTCGAGGCGTCGATCAACGACATGGCCGCCGCCGTGCAGGCCTATGTGCCGGGCTACCGGCTGAAGCAGAAGGTGCAGTTCGATGTGATTGCATCCGATGCACCGCTCAACATTCCTGGCCTGGGCCGCTTCAGCGGGCTCAAGACCTCGGTGTTCCTGGAGGTGGAAGGCGCGGCCCACTACCTGCCCGCCTACGCCGGCAATCTCGACATCATGACCTCCGCCGCACTCGCCACTGCCGAACGCATGGCGCAATGCGCTCTGAACGCCTGAGGAGACGCGCCATGGCTTTCAATCCCGGCAAGAAACTGTATATCTCCGACGTGACGCTGCGCGATGGCAGCCACGCCATCCGCCACCAGTACTCGATCCAGAACGTCAAGGACATCGCCCGCGCGCTGGACCAGGCACGCGTCGATTCGATCGAAGTGGCGCACGGCGACGGCCTGCAGGGCTCCAGCTTCAACTATGGTTTCGGCGCCCACACCGATCTCGAATGGATCGAAGCGGTCGCGGGCGAGATCGAACACGCGAAGATTGCCACGCTGCTGCTGCCCGGCATCGGCACGATCCACGATCTCGAAAACGCCTACAAGGCCGGCGCGCGCATCGTGCGCGTGGCCACGCACTGCACGGAAGCCGATGTGTCGCGCCAGCACATCGAACGCGCACGCGAGCTCGGCATGGACACCGTGGGCTTCCTGATGATGAGCCACATGACCACGCCGGAGAACCTCGCTGTCGAAGCGAAGAAGATGGAGTCGTACGGCGCCACCACCATCTACGTGGTGGACTCGGGCGGCGCGCTGGGCATGCAGGACGTGCGCGACCGCTTCCGCGCGCTGAAGGCGGTACTCGACCCGAACACGCATACGGGCATCCACGCCCACCACAACCTGTCGCTCGGCGTGGCCAATTCGATCGTGGCCGTGGAAGAAGGCTGCGACCGCATCGATGCATCGCTGGCCGGCATGGGCGCCGGCGCGGGCAATGCGCCGCTGGAAGTGTTCATCGCCGCCATCGAGCGCCTGGGCTGGGAGCACGGCACCGACCTGTACAAGCTGATGGACGCCGCCGACGATATCGTGCGCCCGCTGCAGGACCGCCCCGTGCGCGTGGATCGCGAAACGCTGGCGCTCGGCTATGCCGGCGTCTATTCGAGCTTCCTGCGCCACTCCGAAGTCGCCGCAAACAAGTATGGCCTGAAGACCGTGGACATCCTCGTCGAACTGGGCAAGCGCCGCATGGTGGGCGGCCAGGAAGACATGATCGTCGACGTCGCGCTGGACCTGCTCAAGCACGCCTAAGGCAAGCAGCGTTGCACCGCTGGTGGGTCGCCCGCCAGCGGCGTTACACTTCATGCCATGTCAAGAACGCCAAACCCCAATCGAACCCTGGCCAGCCAGACGCTGTTTCGCGGACTGGATGTGGTCGACGCCGTTGCCGACGGCTGCCAGTCCGTGCAGGAAATCGCCGACCGCACCGGCGTGGCGTTCAGCACCACGCATCGCCTGGCCTCGGCACTGGTGCAGGCCCGCTATCTGCAGTTCGAACCGCGCCGCGGCTATCGCCTGGGCGCCCGCCTGCTGGAGCTTGGCTTCGCCGCCTACCGCGATTCCGACATCGCCCGCAGCGCACGGCAGAACATCGAACAGCTTGCCGATGAGACGCGCGATACCGTTCACCTGGCCATGCTCGACGGCGACGAGATCATCTATCTCGACAAGATCGACGCCCAGCGGCCGATCGGCGTCAACTCACGCATCGGCGGACGCAAGCCGGTCTGCTCGACCGGTGTCGGCAAGGCGCTGATCCTCGACGAAGGCGAGGCATCCTGGCGCAAGCGCTACCAGTACGATGCCGAGCGCGGCAACATCAACTTGCCGCTCGAGACCTGGCTGGCCGGCATGCACGCCTACGCGCAAGGCGGCTACGCATTCGACCTGGAAGAAAACGCTCCGGGCATCCGCTGTGTCGCGGTACCGATCCGCGATGCCAGCGGCAAGACCGTGGCCGCCGTCAGCGTCACGGGCACCGCCGATTCCACCGACGAGGCACGTTTGCGCGCGCTGATTCCCACGGTACGCGGGGCGGCGCAGGCCATCAGCGCGAAGCTGGGCGGCACGCTTGGGTAACGTCTGCGGGGTGACGTCTGCGCCCCGACACCGCAAAGCCCCACGGCCGTCACTTCGGAAGCCTGGCCCGCTGTTTGCCGGAATCAATGCTCTTCGGAGGCACTGAAACGCCGCCTGTAGTCACCGGGACTCGTTCCAAGCCTTGTGCGGAAATGATTGCGCAATGCGGCCGCGGCGCCGAAGCCCACTTGCACCGCAATATCGTCCAGCGATAAACCGGTCTCTTCGAGCAATACCCTGGCACGGCTGATCCGTTCGATCAGCAGCCACTCCCCCGGCGGCATGGCCATCATGTTGACGAAGTGGCGCTGGAAGGTGCGGGCACTCATGGCCGCTTGCTCCGCCATCCTGACAATCGGCCAGTCTTCTCCAAGGGTTGCGCGCACCGCATCCAGCAGCGGGGCCAGCGAAGCGCTGCTGCGCTTCGACACCGGCTCCGCAATGTACTGGGCCTGACCGCCTTCACGGTGCGGAGGCATGACCAGCCGGCGTGCGACCTGATTGGCAGCGCGCGGACCAAAGTCCCGGCGGATCAGGTGCAGGCACAGGTCGATTCCCGCGGCACTTCCGGCGGAAGTCAGGACATCGCCGGCATCGACGTAGAGCACGTCCGCCTCCACCCGCACTTGCGGATACCGCTGCGCGAGTGCTGCCGCATGACGCCAGTGCGTAGTCGCGCGCTTGCCGTCGAGCAATCCCGCGGCGGCCAATACAAAAGCGCCGGTGCAGATCGACATGACTCTCGCCCCGCGCTTGTTCGCCTTGCGCAAGGCGCGGCAAAGCGCCTCCGGCACTTCGGCTTCGATCCCGCGCCAGCCGGGAATGATGATCGTATTCGCCTTCGACAGCAGATCCAGACCGCCGTCGGCCTGCACCTGGATGCCACCCGCCCCGCGCAACGTCCCGGGATCGGCCGAGCATGTCGCGAAGCGATACCACTCGTTGCCCATTTCCGGCCGGGGCAGACCGAATACTTCAACGGCGCTGCCGTATTCGAAAAGGCTCAGGCCATCGTAGACGACGACGGCTACCAACCCGCCTTTGGCATTGGATTGCGCTTTGTTTCCTGGCACGAAAGAGATCGATTGAAGTAGCGATTGAGACCACCTGGCGGGGAGATCAGCGCGCCATCTTTCACGCGATTCACCCTGCAGCGCATTTTGGCATGATCCGGACGTTAATTGTCGTTCGTGCCACTAGTGGGTTTACCTACCCGACCCTATCCTTTGTCCGGTGGTTGGCGGCCCGGCAAACATCGGGAACTGCGTACACCACCAACTTCAACCTTCAATCCATAGTGAGAGACAACGTGAAAGACAAGCTACTGATGCTCCGCCCTGGCTTCTATCAAGGCTCGGAAGGCCCCTTCTACTGCGGCGATGCCATTGCAGTCGAAGGCCTGCTGAGCTTCTTCCCGCAGTTGCGCAGCGAAATCGATGTCGAGTACATCGATGCGCCGCGGCCGCGCCAGGCGATTGTCGAGTTGATCGGCGAAGCCAACCAGTCCGCCCCTGTGCTGGTGATCGGCGCCGGGCGCGCGCTGGTCGACGACAGCGTGGAGGTCCGCATGGTCGGCCAGACCCGGTTCATCGATTCCCCCGACCAGATCCGTCGATACCTGTCGTCGCAATATGGCGTAGCACGCCCGGCTGGCTGAGCGCGGATAGCGAAGCCGTTGCCAGTGGGAGAGGCTTCTTGCACTTCCTTCCGGATACCGGGAACTCCGTTGTCTTTATCCCGATATGCGGAGAAAAATATTCCACGAGCAGGCTTCGCCTCGCTGTCTTTTGAAAGTTTTTTCCCCTGACGGATCACTACGATTTCCCTCACGGCCTGGACGACACAGCGTCTCGACAAGACGCCGGTCTCGAGGTCGGCGGGGGCGCCCGTTACCGATCAGGAAAGTCGTCGTTTCACAGAACCTGTCGGGCACTGATGCTGCCCTTCGACAATACCTATAACCACATTGGAGACAAGGCATGAAGCTGCTGCAATCGCTGTTGCAAGGCGCGCTACTGGCGACCGTCCTCGGTTTCACCGCACCTGCCGTACAGGCTGAAGACCTGCTCGATACCGTCAAGGCCAGCGGCGTCCTGAAGGTCGGCATGGAGGGCACGTACCCGCCGTTCGGCTATCGGAACGCCCAGGGCCAGCTCGATGGCTTCGACGTCGCGGTGGCCCGGGCGGTGGCGGACAAGATGGGCCTCAAGGTCCAGTTCATCACCACCGAGTGGAGCGGCATCATCGCGGGCCTGCAGGCCGGCAAGTTCGACGTTATCGTCAACCAGGTCAGCATGACGCCGGCACGCAGGCAGGCGCTCGATTTCACGCAGCCCTACGTCTATTCCGCGGTGCAGGTACTTCAGCGCAGCGACGACAAGCGCGAGTTCGGGTCCCTGGAAGCGCTGAAGGGCAAATCCGTCGGCGTCACGCTGGGCAGCAACTACGCCGACCTGGCGAAATCGGTGTCGGGCATCCAGGTGCAGACCTATCCGGGCACCTCGGAAAACCTGCGCGATCTCGCGGCCGGCCGCATCGATGCCGCGCTCAATGATCGCCTGATGCTGCCGTACCTGATCAAGAACGCGAACCTGCCGCTACGTACCGGCGCGCTGCTGGCCGGCACAAAGCTGGAGATGGGTATTCCCTATCGCAAGGGCAATCCCAGGTTCGCCAAGGCGATTGACGACGCCCTCAACGCGCTGCAGCGGGACGGCACCTTGCGCAAGCTGTCCGTTCAGTGGCTTGGCACCGATGCCAGCCAACCCCTCGCACAGTAATCACCGCCACGCCTGACAACACGCCCGTCCCGTCAGGCGCGGGCGTGCCTGGCCACAGCAATGGATCGCACCATGAGCCCTTTTGATCTGATTATTCATGCCTCGCCGTTGCTCCTGCAAGGCGCCGCGATCACCGTGAAGTTTGCCCTGGCCTCGATGGTCTTCGGCCTGCTGGTCGGGATCGTTGTCGCCATCATGGGCATCAGCGCCAGCCCTGTCCTTAGCGGCATTGCACGCGCCTATGTCAGCGTCATGCGCGGTACGCCGCTGCTGGTGCAGATGTTCGTCGTCTACTATGGCCTGCCGGACCTCGGCATCTCGCTGGACCCGACCAGCGCGGGCATCCTGACCCTCACGGCCAACGCCGGCGCCTACCTCTCGGAAAGCATGCGCGGCGCGATCCTGGGCATCAGCCGCGGGCAATGGAGCGCGGCGCACAGCCTCGGGCTGAGCCATCTGCAGACGCTGCGTTACATCGTCTGCCCGCAGGCCTTGCGGCTGGCCGTGCCGAGCCTCGGCAACACGCTCATCAGCCTGATCAAGGACACCTCGCTGGTGTCGGTCATCACCGTGACCGAGTTGCTGAGATCGTCGCAGGAGATCATTGCCTCCACGTTCCAGCCGCTTCCCTTGTACCTGTCGGTGGCAGCCATCTACTGGCTGCTCAGCACGGGACTGTCGTGGGTGCAGCGGCGCATCGAGGCGCGGCTGACGCTGCGCGTGACACGCTGATCCCGCGCTCCGCCAAAGCACTACAACCACAAACTGCAAGCAGGAGACAAGACAATGATTGCCCTCGAAGGCGTATCGAAATGGTACGGTCAGTTCAAGGTGCTGGATACATGCAGCACGCGTGTGGAGAAAGGCGAGGTCGTGGTCATCTGCGGCCCGTCGGGGTCCGGCAAGTCAACGCTGATCAAGACGGTGAACGGGCTGGAATCGTTCCAGCAGGGCCGGATCAGCGTGGACGGCGTCAGCGTCGGGGATCCGAAGATCAACCTTGCGCAGTTGTGCTCGCGGGTCGGCATGGTGTTCCAGCATTTCGAGCTGTTCCCGCACCTGAGCATTCTCGACAACCTTTCGCTGGCGCAGGTCAAGGTACTGAAGCGCGGCAAGGACGAGGCCCGCGAGAAGGGCTTGAGGCTGCTGGAGCGCGTCGGCCTGAAAACGCATGCCGCCAAGTTCCCCGCGCAGCTTTCCGGCGGACAGCAACAGCGCGTTGCCATCGCACGCGCCTTGTCGATGGATCCTGTCGCCATGCTGTTCGATGAACCCACATCGGCACTCGACCCGGAAATGATCAACGAGGTGCTCGACGTCATGACGGGACTCGCTCGCGAAGGCATGACGATGATCTGCGTCACCCACGAAATGGGATTCGCGAAGAAGGTTGCCAACCGCGTGATCTTCATGGATAGCGGCGCCATCGTCGAGGACACAGGCAAGGAAGCCTTTTTCGGCGATCCCAAGTCAGCCCGTGCAAAGGAGTTCCTGGCGAAGATCCTGCACTGATGCAGGCGTGCTGGCTGGCATGAAGACGGAAGTCGGGGAGTCGCTCCCCTGGCGGCATCCGCCTTGCCTGGTTTACCTCCCCAGAGTCCAAACCCATGAAAATCTCGGATCGCATTGCTTCATTTTCACGCCTCGAACTGGTTGGCGCGGTCACCCCCCTGCAGAAGCTCGAGCGCTTGTCCGGCATGCTCGGTCGCGATGTCTATATCAAGCGCGATGACACCACGCCACTCGCTTTTGGCGGAAACAAGCTGCGCAAGCTTGAATTCCTGGCGGCCGATGCCTTGCGCCACGGTGCCGATACGCTAGTGACTGCCGGCGCGATTCAGTCGAATCATGTCCGGCAGACAGCCGCCGTCGCAGCCCGTCTCGGACTGCGCTGCCACGCGTTGCTGGAAAATCCCACTGGCACCACCGACGCCGACTACCTGCACAGCGGCAACCGCCTGCTGCTCGACCTGTTCGACGCGCACGCTGAGCCGGTTGCCACGCTCGACAACGCCGACGCACAGCTGCAAGCGCTGGCTGAACGGCTGCGTAGCGACGGATACAAGCCCTACATCGTCCCGATCGGCGGATCCAATCCGCTTGGCGCATTGGGATATGTACAGGCCGGCCTGGAACTCGCGCAGCAAGCCGAAGCGATGGGCATTTCATTCTCTGCCGTCGTGCTGGCGTCCGGGAGTGCCGGAACCCACGGGGGGCTTGCGCTGGCACTGGCCCATGCCATGCCCGATGCACAAGTCATCGGCATCACCGTCTCGCGAACTGTCGCGGCACAGGCACCCAAGGTGGCGGGCCTGATCGACGGAACGGCGGATTTGCTCGGCATCGAAGTGCCAGCGGATCTTCGGCTCGAACTGTGGGACGAATACTTCCTGCCCCGCTATGGCGAACCCAACCAGGCTGCGCTCGATGCCATCGGCCTGCTGGCCCGCACGGAGGGCGTGCTGCTCGACCCTGTCTATACGGCGAAAGCGATGGCCGGCTTGCTCGACGGCGTGATGCGCAAACGCTTCGATGGCGACGGTCCGCTGCTGTTCCTGCATACCGGCGGCGCTCCGGCGCTGTTCGCCTATCGCGACGCGCTCCAGGCGGCCCCACTCTAGCCGTCCGCCTGCGTATCAGACATCCCGGCGGCACTTGCAATACCGATGCCGCATCGAACATCCATGGAGATCCTATGAAGGAAAGCACCCAACTCGTTTGTGCCGGCCGCCACCCGGAGCGCTTTGGCGGCGTAGTGAACACCCCGATCTTCCGGGCATCGACCATCCTCGCGGGGTCGATGGCCGAATGGGAAGAGATGAAGCGCGCGCGCGCCGCGGAAGAACCCGGGGCCACTACTTATGGCCGCTATGGCACACCCACGACCCATGCGTTCGAAGAAGCCATGGCCGCCCTTGAAGGTGGACACCGATCGCTGGTCTTTCCTTCGGGCCTTGCCGCGATCAGTACGGCGCTGACCGCCCTGCTGTCGGCAGGCGACCATGTCCTCGTGAGCGACAGCGCCTATTCGCCGACACGCGCCTTCCTGGAGCGCGTCATGGCGCGCTTCGGCGTCGAAGTCGAGACTTATGATCCTGTTGACGGCAAGCCGATCGAGGCCCTGTTCCGGCCCAATACCCGCGTCGTCTATGTGGAATCGCCCGGCTCCGAGACCCTCGACATCCAGGATATACCCGCCATCTCCGCGGCGGCGCACAAGCACGGCGCTTATGTCGTCATGGATAACACCTGGGGGACGCCACTCTATTTCAAGCCATTCGCGCACGGCGTCGACGTCTCGATCCACGCCGCCACGAAATACATCGTGGGCCATTCCGACGCCATGCTCGGCGTGGTGACCTGCAATCGGGACACCTGGCCCCTGGTCAAGCAGACGACGCATGACCTGGGGCAGACTGCCGGCCCGGATGACATCTATCTGGCCCTGCGCGGCCTGCGTACCCTGGCCGTCAGATTGCAGCGTCACTGGCAATCCGGGCTGCACGTCGCGCAATGGCTGGAGCGTCAGCCGCAGGTCGAGGCGGTCCTGCATCCCGCATTGCCATCCCACCCGGGACATGCACTATGGAAGCGCGACTTTACCGGCGCCTGCGGCCTCTTCTCGGCGGTGCTGCGCACGAATTCGAAGGCGTCGCTCGCGGCCTTCATCGACGCGCTCGATCATTTCGGACTAGGTGTTTCCTGGGGTGGCTATGAAAGCCTCGCGATCCCGTTCACCCCGGGCAAGGGATGCACCGGCTCACGCTGGCCCTACCAGGGACAGGCAGTGCGTCTGCATGTGGGACTTGAGGACCCGCAGGACCTGATCGACGATCTCCAACGGGGTCTGCTGGCGCTCACCGTGCATGAGTCCCTGACGGAAAATGAAGACGTGGGCTCCGAGCCGATCTGCGCGACCTGACCTGCCCTGTTCACCCGCGCATGCGCAGCAGGTCAGTGTAGGAGACCAGCTTGCGCTTCTCCTTGGCAAGCGTCTTTCGTTTTGACGCCGCACGGGCGGGCTGCCCGCGTTCGAACTTGGCGGCAGCGCGTTCGTCCTCCCGTGCGTAGGTCCGCTCGCTCTTCGCATTGGCCTTCAGGCGATCAGCCTCCAGCCGCGCGGCAACACGCTCCTCACGGGCGATATCGCGCGCGGCCGACAGGATTTCCGCCTTGAGCAGTTCGCGCCTTTGCTTCGCAGCGGCGCGGGCAGCCCGCAGCTGCTCCTTGCGCTGCCGCAGCCACTCCTGCCTGCTGACCGGCGCGGGCCTGGCCTCTGGCGGCACGCTCAGGCGCAAGGCCCGGCTGATCGCCACCTTCTCGGCCAGCAGCGTATGCCGCGTATTCTGTTTCGCATCACCCACGCTGCGTCATTCTCCAGACAGCAAATAAGTGGCGCCCAGCTATCACCAGTTGAAGTCTGTGAGCGCATCTCGGCAACCTTACCATGAGGTTCTGTAGCGCGCTCCGGTGAGGTGGGCCGAAGCCCATATCCGTGCCCCGCAGGCGCCCCTCCGACGGGACGGCCTGCCCGGTGGCGCTGAACCGAGGCGCGCAGCGCTACGGCATCGGAGCCGGCGCTTCCGGGCGCTGCCCGAGATTCCGTTCGATTTCCCTGACGGTATCCAGAAGCTTCGGGCGGATCTCCTCGTGCAGGCGTGCAACGGGAAAATACCCCGCTGCCCCCGCCACGCTGATTGTCATCAAGGGCAGCCCCCTGCCCGGCCATAGTGGCGTGGCAATACCATGGACCTCCCTGATCCAGTTGCCGGCCGAGGTCGCGCATCCCGTGGCGCGATATTCCTCGATCGCCTTCAGGATGCCGCGCTCGGTGTGCGGCCAGTTGCCCTGATCCAGGTCCCGGATGCGTTCCATAAGGTCGGCCCTCTCGCTCGCTGGCAGCGCTGCCAGCAAAGCCATCCCCGACGCGCTGGTTCCCAGTGGAATGCGGGACCCGACATCCAGGCTGAGGGTGACGATCGACGTGCTGCGGCAGCACTCGAGATACAGCATCGAGAGCCGGTCGCGCGTCGTCAGCGCCACGACCGCGCCGGTTTCGGCTGCCAATGACCTCAGGTACGGTCGTGCCACCTGCCGCACGTCAAGATTGACCAGCATGGAACTGCCCAGCGCGGCCGTCGCCGTGCCAAGCCGGTACTTTCCGCTGTCCGGAACGAGATGCAGATAGCCGAGCTTCGTCAGGGTATAGGTGAGCCGGGTGACGGTCGATTTCGGCAGCCCGCAGCGCATGGCAATCTCGTGGTTGGCAAGGAAGCTGTCTCCGCTGCGAAAACAGCTGAGTACCTCAAGGCCCCGCGCCAGCGCCGTGACGAAATGCCGGTCCTGACTCTCGTCGCCCCGGGCCTCTTGCTCGGCGTCGTTGACGTCCGTGGCCAATGCGCGGCTCAACTCCTCTTGCTTCAATTCTGTTGCCATGCTGATTTTCCTTGCGCGATTGCCTCGCACGCTTGCGGCCGCTTCTTCATATCACCCTTGGGCGGTTTTCCGTTGGGTGCCGCGGAAGCCGAACCAGCGCTCGGATCACTCGCCGTGTCTCCGGATCCGCTCCAATGAACCGCTATGCAGTCTACAAGCTCGATATGCAGTCCACAAGATGACAAATCTTCCGGCATCTTAAGAGCTCCTCGTTGACACTCGCAAAGGTGAAATCCATACTGACCCGCAATGCAGTTTGTTATTCCGCAGAATATTTACAAGGAGACACCATGAGTGAAAAGAAGGCCATCCTCGTCGTCGGCGCAGGCGATGCGACGGGCGGCGCCATTGCCTGCCGCTTTGCACGCGAGGGATATATCGCGTGCGTCACAAGGCGTAATGCAGACAAGCTCGCGCCCCTGGTCGCCCAGATCGAAGCCGAAGGCGGCGTCGCCCATGCTTTCGGCTCGGACGCGCGCAAGGAAGAGGAAATGACGGCGCTGGTGCAGAACATCGAGGCGAACATCGCGCCGATCGAGATTGCGGTCTTCAACATCGGTGCCAATGTCCGCTTCGACGTCCTGGAAACGACCGCTCGCGTCTACTACAAGGTCTGGGAAATGGCGTGCTTTGCCGGCTTCCTGATGGGACGCGAGACGGCAAAGGTAATGGCACCCCGCGGCCGCGGCTCCATCTTCTTCACCGGTGCGACGGCCAGCCTGCGCGGCCGGGCGGGCTTCTCCGCGTTTGCAGGGGCCAAGCACGGACTGCGCGCGCTGGCGCAATCCATGGCCAAGGAACTTGGCCCCAAGGGCATTCACGTGGCCCATCCCATCATCGATGGCGCCATCGATACCGAGTTTATCCGCGAGACCTTCCCCGAGCGCTACGCCCTGAAGGATCGCGACGGCATTCTCAATCCCGAGCACATCGCCGACACCTACTGGATGCTGCACCAGCAACCGCGCGACGCGTGGACCCACGAACTCGACCTGCGCCCCTGGATCGAGGCCTGGTAATGCCTTGTGACTGGTTGAAGAACGCCACACTGGAGTGACATCAAATGAATACCCCCGTCGTGCAGTTCCACTTTGATTTTGGCAGCCCCAATTCGTACCTCTCTCACAAGGTCATCCCGTCCATCGAGCAGCGCACCGGGGTGAAGTTCGAGTATGTGCCGGTCCTTCTGGGAGGCCTGTTCCGGCTGACGGGCAACCGCTCGCCAGGTGAAGCCTTCGCGGGCATCAAGAACAAGCCGGAGTACGGTCAGCTGGAAATCACGCGCTTTGTCACGAAGCACGGACTCACTGCTTACCGGTTCAACCCGCATTTTCCCGTCAACACCCTGCAAATCATGCGTGGCGCGGTCGCGGCCCGGTTCGAGGGCTGCTTCGAGCGCTATGTCGATGCGGTGTTCTCGGCGATGTGGGAACAGGAAAAGAAGATGGACGATCCTGCAACGATCGCAACCGTGCTGCGCGAGGCCGGCCTCGATGCCGAGCGCCTGCTTGGACGGATAAGCGATCCGGAAATCAAGGAAATGCTGCTAAAGAACACACAAGCATCATTCGAGCGCGGCGCCTTCGGCTCGCCAACCTTCTTCGTCAATGACGAGATCTATTTTGGGAAAGACCGCTTGCGCGACGTCGAAGAAGAAATCGAGCGGATCAAGTCAGCGTAGCGTCAAAACTGCGCGAGCCGCCGCCCCAAAGCAAAAACCCCTCGCAGCACACGCTGTCGAGGGGTTTTACATTGTAAGAGCCTGGCGATGACCTACTTTCACACGGGTAATCCGCACTATCATCGGCGCGGAGTCGTTTCACGGACCTGTTCGGGATGGGAAGGGGTGGTTCCAACTCGCTATGGTCACCAGGCATAAGGGGTTGTGGCGCTGACACTCGGTCAGCGTCACCAATTCGGGATGTAGTCTTTGTAGTCTTCGGGTTGTGCTGTATCGGCACAAGGCGATTTTCCACTCACCAGGCTAAAACACACTGGTTATAGGATCAAGCCTTACGGGCAATTAGTACTGGTTAGCTTAACGCATTACTGCGCTTCCACACCCAGCCTATCAACGTCCTGGTCTCGAACGACCCTTCAAGGCGGTCAAGCCGCCAGGGAATCCTCATCTTCAGGCGAGTTTCCCGCTTAGATGCTTTCAGCGGTTATCTCTTCCGTACATAGCTACCCTGCGATGCCTCTGGCGAGACAACAGGTACACCAGCGGTACGTCCACTCCGGTCCTCTCGTACTAGGAGCAGCCCCCGTCAAGATTCCAACGCCCACGGCAGATAGGGACCAAACTGTCTCACGACGTTTTAAACCCAGCTCACGTACCTCTTTAAATGGCGAACAGCCATACCCTTGGGACCGGCTACAGCCCCAGGATGAGATGAGCCGACATCGAGGTGCCAAACACCGCCGTCGATATGAACTCTTGGGCGGTATCAGCCTGTTATCCCCAGAGTACCTTTTATCCGTTGAGCGATGGCCCTTCCATTCAGAACCACCGGATCACTATGTCCTGCTTTCGCACCTGCTCGACTTGTCGGTCTCGCAGTTAAGCACGCTTTTGCCATTGCACTTTAGGTACGATGTCCGACCGTACCAAGCGTACCTTCGAACTCCTCCGTTACACTTTGGGAGGAGACCGCCCCAGTCAAACTGCCTACCATGCACTGTCCCCGACCCGGATTCACGGGCCAAGGTTAGAACCTCAAACAAACCAGGGTGGTATTTCAAGGACGGCTCCACGTGAACTAGCGTCCACGCTTCAAAGCCTCCCACCTATCCTACACAGATCGGTTCAAAGTCCAATGCAAAGCTACAGTAAAGGTTCATGGGGTCTTTCCGTCTAGCCGCGGGGAGATTGCATCATCACAAACACTTCAACTTCGCTGAGTCTCGGGAGGAGACAGTGTGGCCATCGTTACGCCATTCGTGCAGGTCGGAACTTACCCGACAAGGAATTTCGCTACCTTAGGACCGTTATAGTTACGGCCGCCGTTTACCGGGACTTCAATCAAGAGCTTGCACCCCATCATTTAATCTTCCGGCACCGGGCAGGCGTCACACCCTATACGTCCACTTTCGTGTTTGCAGAGTGCTGTGTTTTTATTAAACAGTCGCAGCCACCATTTTATTGCAACCCCTTCACCCTTCTGGCGCAGGCCAGTCAAGCTACCAGGGCGTACCTTATCCCGAAGTTACGGTACCAATTTGCCGAGTTCCTTCTCCCGAGTTCTCTCAAGCGCCTTAGAATACTCATCTCGCCCACCTGTGTCGGTTTGCGGTACGGTCTCGTATGACTGAAGCTTAGAGGCTTTTCTTGGAACCACTTCCAATTGCTTCGCAGCATAAAGCCGCTCGCCCCATAGCCTTGAATTGCGCGCCCGGATTTGCCTAAGCGCCTTCTCCACTACAGGGACCGGGACTTCCAACACCCGGACAACCTTCCGCGATCCGTCCCCCCATCGCATCATACGACGGTGCAGGAATATTAACCTGCTTCCCATCAGCTACGCATCTCTGCCTCGCCTTAGGGGCCGACTCACCCTACGCCGATGAACGTTGCGTAGGAAACCTTGGGCTTACGGCGAGGGGGCCTTTCACCCCCTTTATCGCTACTCATGTCAGCATTCGCACTTCCGATACCTCCAGCATCCTTTACAAGACACCTTCACAGGCTTACGGAACGCTCTCCTACCACGCACATTGCTGTGCGTCCGCAGCTTCGGTGACTGGCTTAGCCCCGTTACATCTTCCGCGCAGGACGACTCGATCAGTGAGCTATTACGCTTTCTTTAAAGGGTGGCTGCTTCTAAGCCAACCTCCTGACTGTTTTAGCCTTCCCACTTCGTTTCCCACTTAGCCAATCTTGGGGACCTTAGCTGGCGGTCTGGGTTGTTTCCCTCTTGACACCGGACGTTAGCACCCGATGTCTGTCTCCCGTGATTGCACTCTTCGGTATTCGGAGTTTGCTATGGCGGGGTAATCAGCAATAGACCCCCCAACCATGACAGTGCTCTACCCCCGAAGGTGACACACGAGGCACTACCTAAATAGTTTTCGGAGAGAACCAGCTATTTCCAGATTTGTTTAGCCTTTCACCCCTATCCACAGCTCATCCCCTAACTTTTCAACGTTAGTGGGTTCGGTCCTCCAGTACGTGTTACCGCACCTTCAACCTGGCCATGGATAGATCATCTGGTTTCGGGTCTACACCCAGCGACTCATCGCCCTGTTCGGACTCGCTTTCGCTACGCCTGCCCTAATCGGTTAAGCTCGCCACTGAATGTAAGTCGCTGACCCATTATACAAAAGGTACGCCGTCACCCGTTTCCAGGCTCCGACTGTTTGTATGCATGCGGTTTCAGGATCTATTTCACTCCCCTCCCGGGGTTCTTTTCGCCTTTCCCTCACGGTACTGGTTCACTATCGGTCGATCACGAGTATTTAGCCTTGGAGGATGGTCCCCCCATCTTCAGACAGGATTTCACGTGTCCCGCCCTACTTGTCGTACACCTAGTTCCACAACGCTGTTTTCGCATACAGGGCTATCACCTGCTATGGCCGGGCTTTCCATCCCGTTCTGCTAACAACACTGCTAAAGAGTACAAGGCTCTTCCCATTTCGTTCGCCACTACTTTGGGAATCTCGGTTGATTTCTGTTCCTGCAGCTACTTAGATGTTTCAGTTCGCCGCGTTCGCTTCGCTGACCTATGTATTCAGCCAGCGATGACCCATACGGGCCGGGTTTCCCCATTCGGACATCTCCGGATCAAAGCTCGTTTGCCAGCTCCCCGAAGCTTTTCGCAGGCTACCGCGTCCTTCATCGCCTGTGATCGCCAAGGCATCCACCACATGCACTTGTTCGCTTGACCCTATAACGAGTGTGTCTCAGTGAGACCTTCGCTACAGGTGAGTTCTCGCATTTGTGCCGTATTCCAAGTCATCTTTCGATCACTTAAATACTTTGGTTGATACAATCACAACCCGGTATCGCGTTGGTACTGCAGCGTCTCATCAACGCTCGCGCGACACCTTTACTACATCCCATATTGTTAAAGAACAGCCGATCCGCAGGTCAGACCCGCGATCGCTTGGCAAATGCCAAATGCAAGCGCTCAGATTTAAGCGCTTGCATTTGGCTTCAGCCCAGGCTGAAACCACAAACAAACCGATAAGTGTGAACGCTCGACTTGGGATGCACACTCTGGAAAGGAGGTGATCCAGCCGCACCTTCCGATACGGCTACCTTGTTACGACTTCACCCCAGTCATGAACCCTGCCGTGGTAATCGCCCTCCTTGCGGTTAGGCTAACTACTTCTGGCAAAACCCACTCCCATGGTGTGACGGGCGGTGTGTACAAGACCCGGGAACGTATTCACCGCGGCATGCTGATCCGCGATTACTAGCGATTCCAGCTTCACGTAGTCGAGTTGCAGACTACGATCCGGACTACGATGCGTTTTCTGGGATTAGCTCCCCCTCGCGGGTTGGCAACCCTCTGTACGCACCATTGTATGACGTGTGAAGCCCTACCCATAAGGGCCATGAGGACTTGACGTCATCCCCACCTTCCTCCGGTTTGTCACCGGCAGTCTCTCTAGAGTGCTCTTGCGTAGCAACTAGAGACAAGGGTTGCGCTCGTTGCGGGACTTAACCCAACATCTCACGACACGAGCTGACGACAGCCATGCAGCACCTGTGTCCACTTTCCCTTTCGGGCACCTAATGCATCTCTGCTTCGTTAGTGGCATGTCAAGGGTAGGTAAGGTTTTTCGCGTTGCATCGAATTAATCCACATCATCCACCGCTTGTGCGGGTCCCCGTCAATTCCTTTGAGTTTTAATCTTGCGACCGTACTCCCCAGGCGGTCAACTTCACGCGTTAGCTACGTTACTGAAGAAATGAATCCCCAACAACTAGTTGACATCGTTTAGGGCGTGGACTACCAGGGTATCTAATCCTGTTTGCTCCCCACGCTTTCGTGCATGAGCGTCAGTCACGTCCCAGGGGGCTGCCTTCGCCATCGGTATTCCTCCACATCTCTACGCATTTCACTGCTACACGTGGAATTCTACCCCCCTCTGACGCACTCTAGCCTGACAGTCACAAGCGCCATTCCCAGGTTAAGCCCGGGGATTTCACGCCTGTCTTATCAAACCGCCTGCGCACGCTTTACGCCCAGTAATTCCGATTAACGCTCGCACCCTACGTATTACCGCGGCTGCTGGCACGTAGTTAGCCGGTGCTTATTCTTCCGGTACCGTCATCCCCCCGCCGTATTAGGGCAGAGGATTTCTTTCCGGACAAAAGTGCTTTACAACCCGAAGGCCTTCTTCACACACGCGGCATTGCTGGATCAGGGTTGCCCCCATTGTCCAAAATTCCCCACTGCTGCCTCCCGTAGGAGTCTGGGCCGTGTCTCAGTCCCAGTGTGGCTGATCGTCCTCTCAGACCAGCTACTGATCGTCGCCTTGGTGGGCCTTTACCCCACCAACTAGCTAATCAGACATCGGCCGCTCCTATCGCGCGAGGCCTTACGGTCCCCCGCTTTCACCCTCGGGTCGTATGCGGTATTAGCTAATCTTTCGACTAGTTATCCCCCACGACAGGGCACGTTCCGATGTATTACTCACCCGTTCGCCACTCGCCGCCAGGCCGAAGCCCGCGCTGCCGTTCGACTTGCATGTGTAAGGCATGCCGCCAGCGTTCAATCTGAGCCAGGATCAAACTCTTCAGTTCAATCTCTGTGTGGACCCGAAGGCCCTCGCTCTTTCGAGCGGTCGCTCACTCTCAGAAAACTGACTGACCAGATCCGAAAATCCAGTCACGTTTTGCTGTGCGAGCACTGATAACTTTTGAGCTAAAAGACCGAAGTCTTTCGCATCCGTCATCAAGCGCCCACACTTATCGGTTGTCTGTTTGTTAAAGAACTTCGCAATCGGCTTTGCCGTTTTGCGTCGCTGCTTTTTCGTCAGCAGCGAAGAAGCAAGACTATAAAGAACTTTCAGCGATTATGCAAGCATTTCTGAGAAATTCTTCATTCTGGAAAGCGGCTCGTTTTTGAGTTGCTGCCAGGAAGTCTTCGCCCGCTACGCGGTCCTCTGCGAGCGGGGAGCGAATACTAATGCCGCCGCGGCCAATTTGCAAGTTCTTTTCAAACAGACCTCCGGAAGTATCTCGTTCGGCACTTAATATACTCCCTTCCCTAAGCGCTACTGCCCGGGGCAGGCATCGCTGCCAGCCAGGGGCACCGCTGCCTTCGTCACACCTTCCTGACGAACTCCGATTTCAGGCTCATGGCACCGAAGCCATCGATCTTGCAATCGATATCGTGGTCACCGCCGACCAGCCGGATGTTCTTTACCTTGGTGCCCATCTTGATCACGCCGGCCGATCCCTTCAGCTTGAGATCCTTGATCACCGTGACGGTATCCCCGTCCTGCAATACGTTGCCCGCTGAATCGCGATAAACCGTGACTTCCGCTTCGGCCAGCGCCACGGCCTGCGCCGACCACTCATGAGCGCATTCCGGGCAGATATAGAGACCCCCATCTTCATAGGTGAACTCGGAATGACATTTCGGGCAGGAGGGTAGAGCGCTCATGGGTAATTCTTGGGTGCGTGGCGAAAGTCGAAAGTATACTGCCCGGTCCGACGGACAGACTACATTGCGAAGTCACCGGCTGGGCATCTCATAGAAAAGGCTTGCGCACCAAAAGGCACACCCCGCGCGCAACTGCGGCAGCCGCTCACCGAACGATTGCGCCCTGGATCAATACGCCGCTGGATAAACGACAAGTTGAGGACGGGGATGCTGACGCGGCGATGCCGCAGGCCGTGGAAGATCGATCGTGCCCGCGGCGCGGGAAGACTTCACAACCGTCACGGGCACGGACGTCCTGCGCATGACCTTCGCGGGCAGCCCGCCCCCAATGCAGGCCTTGATCTGCGACCAGAGGCTCGCACCCATCACAATACTGTCGCACTGGGTCGACGCCGCCGCGCTGGCAATCGTTCTTGCGGCATTTCCCAAGCCGATGATCGCGCTATAGCGCACGCCGGAATCCTCAAGGATCTCGCAAGCCCGCGAGAGCGCGGACTCGCCTTGACGGCATTCGTACTCCCTTAGCTCGGCAAACGAATGAAATGCGCTCGCCCGACTGCGTTCAAGAGGGGCTTGCACGTTCAGCAGTACCACCTCGGAAATGCTGCCTTCCCGGAACAGGAACGCGGCATGTCGCACCGCCGCTAAGGCACACTCCGAACCGTCTACCGGTACAAGTATCTTGATCATGTTCTGACCTTCATCCTGTTGCGAAACCTGGAGGCGACGAGACAACCTCCAATTACCCTGACTTAAGAGTACGCAAGGGGCCGTACGACCTGCGTCAAAAAGTATCCGCCGGGGATAAAGATCCCATAAAAATTCTCCTGCATTGCTCCTCCAGCGCTTTGCTTGCTTGGGCCGACGTCCCCGCGCGCCTACAGTAGTCGCAGGACTGAATGTGCCCTCCCTGGCTCATGACATGCCGGTACTGCGTTCAGCCCGCCTCTCGTGGCTCGCTGGCTAGGGGAACGACTATGGCGCAACCATCCAGATGGTGGACTTACCTGGCCGGCAAGCCGCTTGACCCTCTCGCGCCCGCCACGCGCCATGCCATTGCGGTAGCCCCCGTGCTCGCCTGGGTCGGGCTCGGCGCGGACGGCCTGTCCTCCTCCTGCTACGGGCCGGAGGAAGCGTTCCTGGCACTCGGAAGCCATACACCGCTGGCCATCTTCCTTGCGCTTGCCACGGCCACCACGGTTTTCATCATTGCGGTCGGCTACAACCAGGTCATCGAGTTGTTTCCCACCGGCGGAGGTGGCTATCGCGTCGCCACAGCATTGCTGGGGCCCCGTCCCGGGCTTGTTTCGGGAGCTGCGCTGCTGGTCGATTACGTTCTGACCGTGGCGACGTCCCTTGCCAGCAGTGTCGATGCGTTTTATAGCCTGCTGCCGCTCGGTGCCCAGCCTTACAAGCTGACAACCGAGATTGCGATCGTCGTCATCATGACGGTACTGAACTTCCGCGGCATGAAGGAATCGATCCTTGTCCTGCTGCCCATCTTCATGGGCTTTGTCGTGCTGCATTTCGGGCTTATCGTGTATGGCGTCGTTGCCCATGCCGGCAACCTCGGCCGCGTGGTGCCCGATGCCGCCAGCGAGGCATCGACGATCTCCCAGGCCCTGGGGCCCGTCGCCATGCTGGCCATTCTGATGCGAGCTTTTTCTCTGGGCGGCGGCACCTACACCGGGCTCGAGGCTGTTTCCAATAACGTGAACATGCTTGCCGAGCCTCGTGTCGCCAACGGCAAGTGGACGATGTTCTATATGGCAACATCGCTGGCCTTCACGGCTGGCGGCATCATCCTGCTGTATATGCTGTGGCATGCCGCCCCGGTCGAAGGCCAGACGCTAAACGCCGTGGTATTCGCGCACGTCATCGACAGCTTCGGCCTCGGCTCGCCGACGGCAAGCCATGCACTTCTGGCAGCCGTGCTGGCGTTCGAGGCGGGGTTGCTGCTGGTGGGCGCCCAGACCGGATTCCTGGATGGGCCCGCGGTGCTGTCGAACATGGCTGGCGACCATTGGGTTCCACGCCACTTCAGGGATCTGTCCACACGCCTGGTACGCCAGAACGGCATCATCGTAATGGGCATGGCCAGCGCCCTGATCCTGTTCTGGACGCATGGCCAGGTCGCCGTGCTTGTGGTGCTTTACAGCATCAATGTGTTCCTGACATTTAGCCTGTCCCTGCTTGGCCTGTGCATCTACTGGTGGGGCCACAAGCAGGAGCCGCGCTGGATCGTCCGATTCGGCCTGTCGTTGTTGGGCCTGACGGTTACCGCCTCGATTCTCGCTGTCACCGTGATCGAAAAGTTCACCTCTGGCGGCTGGCTTACCTTGTTGGTCACGGGCATCGTGATCGCGCTCTGCGTCCTGGTGAAGCGTCACTATATGGCGACCAGAGCGGAACTTTCCCACGCCGATGCGATGTTCGCAGGCAGCCCTCCTGCGGTTGACCCGGCGCGGATTCTGCCGCTCGACCCGGGCAAGCCAACTGCGATTGTTCTTGTGGGAAAGCATCGCGGCGTGAGCATGCATGCGCTGCTCTGGATCCAACGCCTGTTCCCCGGCCACTTCCATAACTTCATATTCCTTGCGGTTGGCGAAGTCGATGCGCAGAGCTACGAGGGCCAGGAATCGTTGCACCGTCTGCAGCATACGATTGGAGAAGCCCTGCAGTACTACGTGGCCACCTGCCAGCGGCACGGACTGGCGGCCGACTCCCGCGCGGCATTCGGGACCAACCCCGTCATGGAATTCATGCGGCTCGTGGATGGGGCGACAACAGAGTTTCCAAATAGCGTCTGCTTTGCCAGCAAACTCATCTTCCGCCACGTCAATTTCCTGACGTCATGGCTGCACAACCAGACGCCTGGCGAGATCCAGGACCGGCTGCACCTGCAGGGAAAGCAGATGGTGCTGTTACCAATGAACGTTCACTGAGCGAAAGAACAATTGGAATTCCCGCGGCGAAGCTAGCGGTCCCCTTACGCCGTCGGGCCGCCGGAGAGTCGATGAGTGGCCTCCGCCAGGAGCCCACTGCCTACACCATCGGCAGCTCCCGCACCGGTTTGCCGGTGAGCTGGGCGATGGCATACGCCACAGCCGGTCCGATCGGCGGCACGGCGATTTCACCGACCCCGCCTGGCTCGGCCGTGCTGGGCACGAGGTGGGTCTCGATCAGCGGCGACTCCGCCATCCTCAGCACCGGGTAGTCGGGGAAATTGCTCTGCACGACCTGCCCGTCCTTGATCTGGACCTGGCCGTACAGCGCCGCAGTCAGCCCGAAGATGATCCCGCTTTCCAGCTGCTGCGCAACGATGTCGGGGTTGACCACGGTGCCGCAGTCCGCGGCGCAGACAACGCGATGCACGCGCGGCTTGCCGTCCTTGAGCGATACCTCCGCTACCTGTGCCACCACCGAGCCGAACGAGTTGTGCAGCGCAAGCCCGCGCGCACGCGGTGCGCCGTCCGCGGCCGGTGCCAGCGGCTGGTTCCATCCTGCCGCCCGCGCTACGGTGTCGAGCACCATCAGCTCGCGCGGGTGCGCCTTGAGCAAGTCGCGCCGCATCGCCAGCGGATCGAGCCCGGCGGCGGCCCCCACGTCGTTCAGGAAGCCTTCCAGGAAGAAGCCAGTGTACGAGTGGCCAACGCTGCGCCAGAATCCGACCGGCACCGGCAAATCAACTGCCACGTGTGCAATGTGCTCATGCTCGATCTCGTACGGCAGGTCGAACAGGCCCTCGGCTGTGTAGCGGTCGATGCCGAGCGACGGCGCGCCGAACAGTCGCTCCAGCTCGCCGGCCAGGATCGACTGCCCGGCACTGCGCGAGGCGATGGCCGTCACCTTGCCGTTCTCGACGCGGGCCTTCAGCCGTGCGATGGCCTGCGGGCGATAGAAGTCGTGGCGGATGTCGTCCTCGCGCGACCAGATCACCTGTACCGGGCGGCCCTCTGTTTTGGTGGCGATCGACACGGCCTGGCCAATGAAGTCCGACTCCAGTCTCCGTCCGAAGCCGCCGCCAATGAGCGGAATGTCGATATGCACCTGGTCCCGGCTCACACCCGCGGCCCGTGCGGCGACCAGTTGCGCCAGCGTGGCCACCTGGGTCGGCGCCCAGAGCTGCACGCGGTCCTTCGTCACCTGCGCCGTGCAGTTGATCGGCTCCATGGCGGCATGCGCCAGGTAGGGCGCACTGTATTCCGCCTCGACGATGGTCGCGCCCGGCGCCTTGTCAAAGGCCTTCAGGCCATCGCCCAGCGAACGATAGGTGAAGCCGCCCCCGCCCTCGCCGCTGTCGAGCGCGCCGATGAGTTGTTGCCGGATGCCGGCCGAATCGAGCGTCGCATGCGGCCCCTTGTCCCAGACCGGTTCGAGCACCGCCATGGCCTGGCGTGCCTGCCAGTAGTGGTCGGCCACCACGGCCACACCCGGCGCGCCGCCCGCCATGCCGTCGAACGGCACGACATACCGCACGCCAGTCATGGCAAGCGCCGCCTTCGACTGGAAGCTCTTGAGCTTGCCGCCAAACACCGGACACATGACGACAGCCGCGTACAACATACCGGGCGGCCGCGCATCGATGGCAAAGCGTGCGCTGCCATCCGTCTTGCCCGCGATATCGTTGCGCGGCGCAGGCTTGCCAATCAGCTGGTACTGCGCAGCCGGCTTGAGCGTTACGTTCGATGGCGGCGCGATCTCGCGCGCCTTCCGCGCGACCGCGGAGAAAGGCATCTGCCTGCCGCCCGGTCCAATGAGCTGGCCTTCTTGCACCGTGACCTGTCCCGCCTGCACACCCCACTCGCGCGCCGCCGCTTCCACCAGCGTGGCGCGCGCGGTTGCGGCAGCCTCGCGCACGGGCTGCCAGCCGTCGGCCACGCTGCTGCTGCCCCCGGTGATGATGAGGCCGATCTCGCGCGCGCTCTTGGCCATGATCCAGTGCAGGGCGCGCACCCAGCTCTTGTCGGTATCGTCCGGATGCAGCGGCAGCGAGCTGTCGCCAATGACGACGACATTGCCGTAGACGCGCTCGATGGGTGATGACTCGATGCTCACCCGCGCCAGCGGAATATCGAGCTCCTCGGCGGCCAGCATGGACAGCGCGGTGTGGATGCCCTGCCCCATCTCCACGCGTGGCATGGCAAGGATGACGTTACCTTCCGGCGTGATCTTGATCCAGCCGTTCAGGGCAACCTGGCCGGACGTTTCAGGGAACGCTGCGGGATCGCCAAGCCGGCTGCGGGGCGGCATCACGCCCCAGCCCACCACCAGCGCGCCGCCAATGCCGAGTGACCCCAGCAGGAACCGGCGCCGTCCGCGGCGTGGGGTCGTTGCGCTGGTGTTCATGCGCGGCCCTCCCGCAGCGCCTTCGCTGCACGCTTGATGGCGGTGCGCACGCGCGGATACGTGCCGCAGCGGCACAGGTTGGTGATGGCCGCGTCGATGTCGGCATCGCTCGGGTCGGGCTGCCGGGCCAGCAGGTCCACCGCCGCCATCAGCATGCCCGATTGACAGTAGCCGCATTGCGGCACCTGTTCGTCGATCCAGGCCTGCTGCAGTGCGTGGCGCTTGCCCGGCGCGCTGGCCAGCCCTTCTATCGTGGTGATGCGCTTGCCGGCCACCGCCGCCACGGGCAGCACGCAGGACCGCACCGCCGCGCCATCCAGATGCACGGTGCACGCGCCGCAAGCCGCGACGCCGCAGCCGAACTTCGTGCCCGTCAGGTTCAGGTGGTCCCGCAGCACCCACAGCAAGGGGGTGGCCGGGTCGCATTCGACGCTGACCGGCTGGTGGTTAACCTCCAGATTCATCTGTTATCTCTCTGCCCTTACCGAAGTTCATGTTGGCTTGCCGCGCATGCCAGGCGCCCTGGCCCCGCTGTGGTACAGGCTCGCCGGCGATCCATTAGCCCTTCCTGAGCGACCGGCGCCGGCTCGCCTTGCGAAGGGTAGTGACATCGCCGGTCGCCAGGGCCGGGCTTTCCAATTCCCCGGATCGCATCCGCGACAGCACCCTCCTGGCATTGGTGGCGCAGTCGATTTCCTCGGGTTTCGCCTCGATCTCCGCCAAAAGCGCGACAAGGTGCGCTTTGCTTTGCGCGAGCCGCGCCTGCAGCGCCTCGATGTCCTGCACCTTGCTGCGGAGCGTTTCAATCAACGAGCCATGCTTCCACTGCGCCAGGTCGGGCGGCAGCAGCGTACGATTCTCGGGCCACGGATCCCGGGTTGTCACCGCTGCGCGCGCTGATCCTGCAGCGGCTGTCCAACGCGTGCCGCGGCTGCCGCGTCCGTCAATACCGGCGCTGGATGGCTCAGCGCGTCCACAGCCGACAGACCGGACCTTTTTCTATTTAAGCCCCCAAAGTACCGTCAAATGAAAATCAGCAATCTGCGCCATTCGGATCAGTCCCCGCTGTCCCCGCACACTGTCTTCATCCCCTGCCCTCTTTGCCAGCATGAACGGGGCCTTGGCGATACAGGGTGGGGAATGCCCTCGCGGTCGGTACGTGCCACATAGAGTTGCCAACGATGTACCCCACTCCGGTCCACTTCGAGCCGGATCAACCAACCGGTATTGTTGTCTTCGTCTTTGAAGCCGTCAAAAACAAAGTTTCCCAGGCTATAGAAAATCGGGCTTCCCTTGTATTGCTCGATGTCCTGGGTAACGTGCGGATGCCCGCCGATGACTGCGTTGGCGCCCGCGTCGATCATCGCACGTGCGAGCTGGCGCTGGCGTGCACTGGCATGATGCTCGTGCTCGATCCCCCAATGCATGAATGGTATGACGAGGTCCGCATGGTGGACGCTTCGTGCATTCCGGATGTCGGCGATCACCTGTTCATCTTCGCTCCAGGCCAGCCCAGGCGTATCGTGATCGGCTTCGAAGCCCCGCGGGAAGATTTCGTTGTAGCCAAGGAGAGCAATCCTGAGGCCGTTACGCTCGATCAGAAGCGGTGCATGTGCCTCGGCCAGGTTTCGCCCCCCTCCGAAAAATGAGATCTTTTGCGCTTCGAGAAGATCAAGCATGTCGGAAAAGGCGGCGCGGCCAAAATCGCCAGTGTGGTTGTTGGCGAGGGAGAGCGCGGTGAAATGGCCCTTCAGTACATTGACCGCATCTGGATTGGCACGAAACGTGAACGGCTTGCGCTCCGGGCGGCCCCGGCCCCTGGAGGCAATGACGCACTCAAGATTACCAATCCGGATATCCGCGGAATCCAGGATTCGTGCGAAGTACGCAAAGGGATTACGCCCCGCCTTGATGGCACCACCAGGAATCCCGTCGAGCATGATGTCGCCGACAAAGGCAAGCGAGACCACAGGGGCGGCGGGCGCGTCGTCCGCAGCGGCTTGTCCCGCGACGCCGAGGTAGAGGAGACCCGCGACAAGGAATCGCGCGATTGCACGGCCCGACGTGCCCTCCCGCACTATGCCGTCCCCGTCAGCATGCAGCTATATTGCAGTTCCCTTCCAAGAACGGGTGAATAGAGATAGTTGATACCCGTGAAGGAGCCGGTCGAGTCAGAGTGAGAAGGCGCTGCACGAGGGACGTATTTGGCCTCATGCAGCAGGATGTACCGATCCGAATCCTGGTAGTAGGTGTAGAGCTTGATGTAGGCAGTGGCCCTGGCTCCAACCATGACTGCCTTGAAACGAAAATGTCCGTCTATATCGACGGACTTCACGGAATAAGGGTCGGCAGCCTGCTTGAACTCGAAGACGCGAGGATTGCCGCCGCCTTGGCTGATTTCACAACGAAGCAGGGGTGGTCCGGCATTCGCTCCAGCAATTTGGCACGTGATGAGCGTCATCAAAGCAATAACACTTGTGCCCCAGGACGGGCGGCAATTGGGGAGGCTGGCCTGGCGCATTGGTTGGGTCTCTATCACGTGGGCTCTCGCACCGGACGAGGGCATGTTACCTCAGCAACTTTGCGTAGTCTGCAGGCTGGTCAGAGTTTCTTCGTCTTTGACCTGACCTGCCCAGACTCCTCCCGAGTGCCGCGAACACGGCCCCAGCGTGGGGATCGGCGCGCCGCCGCTCGACTACTGGCCCTGGTTGGTTGTTGGCCCTCGATCCTGGCGATTAATTGCGTTTAAGGCGTGCGGCGAGGCGAAAGCGATCTAATGAGACAGTCGCGCTCCGAAGCCAACCTCGGCGCCGGCTTGAAACGACGTCGAAATCCTGCAAGCAGGCTCTCCGGCCATTACAGTTATGAGCAGGAAAGCTGACCTCGGAGTTTGCCTGGAAAGAGGGTCGCGACATGTCTGCCAACCCGGGAACGCGCCATGCAGGTGAAGCCGATGACTTCGTGAAGCCCATCGCGCTCGCCTTGCAGGGCGGGGGCGCCCATGGCGCCTTTGCCTGGGGCGTACTTGACCGCCTGCTCGAAGACAAGCGGCTCGCCATCGAAGGCGTGAGTGCCACCAGCGCCGGCGCAATGAATGCCGTGGTACTCGCCTACGGCTTGCTCAAGGGTGGGCCGCCTGGCGCTCGCACCGCCCTGCACAACTTCTGGCATGACGTTTCCAGCACCGCGCTGATCTACAGCCCGTTCCGCAAACTGCCATGGGAGATCTGGATGCGTAGCGGCTATGGGCTCGACAGCTCGCCGATGTATCTGCTGACGGACCTGCTGCTGCGCGTACTCTCCCCTTATCAGTTCAATCCTTTCAATCTCAACCCGCTGCGCGACGTTCTTGTCCACCATGTCGATTTCGACGTCCTGAGCCGGGATTGCCCGATCCAGCTTTACCTGTGCGCCACCAATGTCGAGACCGGCAAGGTGCGCCTGTTCTCGCACGAGGAAATCTGTCTCAAGGCGGTGCTGGCCTCGGCCTGCCTGCCGTCCCTGTTCCAGGCTGTGGAGATCGACGGCCAGTACTACTGGGACGGCGGCTATGTCGGCAACCCTGCGATCTTTCCGCTGATCTATCACTGCAGCACACGAGATGTGGTGATCGTCCATATCAACCCGATCGTTCGCAAGGGCGTGCCGAAGACTGCAGCAGAGATTCTCAATCGCATTAACGAAGTCAGCTTCAACTCTTCGTTGATCCGCGAGCTTCGTGCGATCAGCTTCGTCACCACCCTCATCCAGGACGGCAAGATAGACCGGACCGAGATGAAGGAAATGCTGATCCATGCAATCCGCTCGGACCAGACCATGACGGCGCTCAGCGTGTCCAGCAAGTTCAATGCGGACTGGGACTTTCTTTGCCACCTGCGCGATCAGGGGCGCAATGAGGCCGAGCATTGGCTGGCGCAGAACTACAGTGCAATCGGCGAGCGCTGCAGTGTCGATTTGCGCAAGGAATTCCTTTAATGAGCGATGGCCCCCTCACACGGCGTTTGCTGCGTAACCACAAGACCTTATTGAGGTGTGATCCGTAGCAGCCGGTCCCACTGCTGCTCGGTAAGGCCAGACAACCAGGTATTGTGTGTCGCCTGGGGCAACACAAGTAAATCGGACGGCCCTTGGCTGGCGAGCTGCATTTGAAGTGTTAATCCCGCTTGAGGGCCGACCACCTCGTCCTGACCAGCGACCACCACGGAGGAAAGCCCGTGATAGTTCTTGAGCGCCGCACTGGAATCAAACGGGGATTTCAATAGCAGGCTGACTGGAACGAACCACATTTTCTGGGCCGCTGTTTCTCGCAGACTGCTGAACGGCGTGATGAGCACCAGCTTACCTACACTCTCAGGCATGGCAGCGGCAATTTGTGCCGCCACACCACTCCCCAAAGACTCACCCACCAGCGTCACGCGGCCAGGCCAACGCTGGGTAATCTCACGCATCAAGGCTATCGCAGAGGGAACAATGGTGGCCTGTGACGGATTGCCCGGGTTAGGGCCATACCCGGGATACTCTGCCAGGACAAGGCGGTACCTCCGGGCATTGAAGACCTTGGTCAGGCTAAGGCGCTCGAAGGCATCGCTGTCGTTTCCGTGAAAGAAAAGGGCTGTTTTCGTCGATGCGTCGACCACTGGAGGTTCCACCACAATCGCGTTCACGCCTGGAATGATCTGAGCCCCGGCATGCACGGCCTTTTCCCGCCACAGCGACGCCTCGGTTGTTGTCGGGAAGTAGATGAAGTGGTCTTGGCGCACATACACCCACACCACTATCAGGCAATAGACCAGTGCAGCAATATACAGAGTCCTTTTTAAGGTTTGCCCAACTTGCTGACGGGCGACGCCTCCTACCGGCTTCATGGCTTGTTGGGCTTGTGGGGCTTCCCGGCCGGTCGATTCATTGCGCTTTTACGCAAAGGCGAGTCCCCGGGAGAGGAAATGGGCACCGCGGGACCAATCGTGCCAGGCTCAGTCCGAATCGTGGCCAGCTTTACGTACAACGTACTCCTCGAAATACCGAGAGTCCGGGCGGCCATCGACATATTTCCGTGGGCATTCGCAATCGCGTCAAGTATCGCTTGTCTCTCCAATTCCTCAAGCCGGCCGAACGAGCCGGGTATCCGCGTCGCGGTTGATATGGGAAGTGACTCCTTTGCCGTCTGAGCGATGTTCGGGGGTAGCAGAGAAGTATCGATGGTGTTGCCCTCGCCAAGCGCAAACATCACCTCGAAGACATTCTGCAATTCACGTATGTTGCCCGGCCAACGATGGCTCACAAGCGCCTGGTGCACCGCGGGTTCAAGCTGCTTGGGCTCACAGCCGTACTTGCGCGCGAGTTGGCTGTTGAAATGCGCGATGATTGCCTCGATATCGCCAGGTCGATCGCGCAGCGGCGGCAGTGGCAGGCTGACCACGCAGAGGCGGTGGTACAAGTCTTCGCGGAAGCGCCCGGCAGCGATCTCCTTCTGCAGGTCACGGTTGGTGGCTGCGACGATGCGCACCGCGACACGCCGTTCGCGGGTATCGCCAAGTCGGACCACGACACCATCCTGCAGCACGCGCAACAGGTGTGGCTGCATATCAAGTGGCAGCTCCCCGACCTCGTCCAGGAAGAGCGTGCCCCCGTCGGCTTGCTCAAACTTCCCGGGAAGGCCACCACGGCGGGCACCTGTAAAGGCGCCTTCGGAATAGCCAAAGAGTTCGCTGGCCAGCAGTTCACGGGTAAAAGCGCCGCAATTGACGGCAACGAACGGACCGTCTGGATGGTTGCCTGCCCGATGCAGGGCTCGGGCAAAGAGCTCCTTCCCTGCGCCGGTCTCGCCCAGGATCAGTACCGGAAGATCCAGAGGGGCGATACGGCGCGCGCGTGCCTTGGTCGCCTCCAGCACCTCGCTTCGCCCTATGATTTCACCAAACGCATCGTTTCCTGCCGCGGGTGCCCTGGCTGTGACTGTGGCCGCGGGCAGCGATATCGCGGTTCGACTCTGGCGCGTCCCGAGCGGGATCACCAGCACCGTACCGAGCACGCCGTCATGGTCCTTCACTGAGTGCAGCCATTCGGGACGCAGCCATTCCGGGCGTTGGCAGGACCGATCGATTTCGGACTGTGCAAGGTTGAGTCCTGGCACCTGGCTGCCGATTTCCGAGGGCAGGCGCACTTCATAACGCTCCCGCGCCGCCTGCGCATTTCCATTCGTACGGACAATGCGCCCACGGCTGTCGACAAGCACCACGTAGTCGCTGGCGTAACGGATGAAATGATCAATGGCGCGGGTCAGCAGACGCTCATGTAGAGCAACATCGCGGCGGGCGAGTTCGCCTTCGATCTGCCTGGCGGCAGTCACTACCAGGCCCAGGGTGTGGCCATGGAAGGTTTCCTTGACGCCAGAAACATCCACGACCCCCAACAGGGTGCGACTAAAGGGGTCAAGAATTGGGGCCGCGGCGCAGGTCCAGCGCTTCACGTCCAGACAGAAATGCTCGTCGGCATGGATCTGGACCGGAGCGGCGGTGGCAATCGCGGTGCCGATGGCATTGGTGCCGATGACATCCTCGTTCCAGCAGCCACCGGTGGCCAGGTTGATCCCCTCGCCAACGCTGCGGGCCCTGGTCTCGCCATTGAGATGGAGTACGGTTCCGCCTGGGTCGCAGAGCATGATCAGCGTGCCGCATTCGCGCAGGATATCGCGCAGGCTCTCGAGTGCCGGACGCGCGGATTCGCAGAGCTCCCGGTTCTGCCGCTGCAACTGGCGGACACGTTCGGCAGCAGCCCCTGGTGCGGAGTGCCTGGCAGGGTCTACGGCCTCCGAACGACACCGCTGCCACGACGCGAGGACGACGCTGCGCACACCTGCCACTTCCAGCGGCTGGTGCTGCACAAAACGCTCCCAGGCGGAAGCCACGACGGACTCGTCGCCGATTCGGGGAATCAGGGTGCCGCAATGTGAAAACGCCATTGGACGGTCGCTCTCCAGTTGACTGGAGTAACCGTATCCGCGCGCCATCATCAAGTCAACAATCTCTTTTTAGATCAAGCATTTGTGCTTTGCAGCATGCCAATAGGGAAGTGTCCGGTTTCCGGTCATTGCTGCTTCAGGTGTCCGGAAACCGGACAGCGCGCGCCATGTTGAGAGGCCTTCCGTGCCGACTCGCCATGGGTCTTGTCCGATGCTCCAGCGCGCGGGCTCAGGAAGTGGATTGCGTTGAGTTCGCGAATGCCTGGCCCTCGCAGCCGAATCGGGACACTGCATGCAGCATGGACAGACTTCCCGAGATTGCGATCGAAAGCAGCCTGACAACTTTGAACCCGGCCGCAACCACATCGCTTGCCCAGAACCTCCATACGTCGATCTGCTCGCTGCGGCTCTCGCCATACAAGCACCACATACAGAAGTGTTCACAGTTATTCGAAATCAAGCGATAGCGATCCTCGCCGATGCGGGAGTAGGCGCGCTGCACAGCTTCCACACCCGCGAACATGGCGCCGGGACTTTGCCGGACCCAGAGCGGATGCCCATGCGCGAATTCCGCCAGCGTGACTTCGTGCACCGGGCCGCGACGTAGTGACCGCGACAGACCCGCGTAATGCACAACCTTCCCGGCTCCCGCGTAGACGCCGTGATGCGTGTACCAAAGCCGATCGGCAACGAGGTGGGCGCCGATCGCCAAGTCCGTGTCGGCATCCGCTTCGACAATCCGTCGTACTGGCTTCGCTGAATTCTTCATGGTCTTCACCGCGTCACGCTGCTATCCGCACGAGAGCCGTGCATAGCGCGTGCCAGCGCTACAAGCGACAGGCGTCGCGACACAGTGGCAAGCCAATGCCCATCGCGGCAGTGACGGGCAGGCAGGCCTGCATGTCCACGCAGGGGCGTTGGACAACCGTCAGTGCTTGGACTTCCAAACGACGGTTGCGTCGATCGCTGGCCAGAAAACGTCCGATTCCCAGACACCGCTGCTCGCGACGTCTGGAATCCGGACAGCGACAGCAGGCTCCCGGCGACCAGCGAAGTGTCCGAGGAATACCGGCAACTCGTTGATTTCAATCGTCTTGCGTGGCTGCTCCCGAGTGCCAGCCACGCCTGGCACAGGCTTTGCCATGGATGGGTTGTGGGACATCCCACCATGACGACACTAATGACAGGAGGCAGTATGCAACCGCAGTCCACAGTACAGGTGATGGGCATCGATGCCGGTGGCACGATGACCGACACATTCTTCGTGCGCTCCGATGGCCGCTTCGTGGTAGGCAAGGCGCAGAGCAATCCTGGCGACGAATCCCTTGCCATCTACAACTCTTCCGAAGATGCCCTCGCCCACTGGGATCGGACCGTAGACGACGTCTATCCCGAACTGGTGACTTGCGTCTATTCCGGTACGGCCATGCTCAACCGCATCCTCATGCGCAAGGGCCTCGCTGTCGGCCTCATCTGCAACCGCGGTTTCGAGCAGATTCATTCCATGGGCCGCGCCCTGCAGAGCTATCTGGGCTATGCATTGGAGGACCGTATCCACCTTAATACTCACCGCTACGATGAACCCCTGGTTCCCGTCTCGCGCACGCGTGGCGTCACTGAGCGAACCGACGTGCAGGGGCGGGTCGTGATCCCGCTGCGTGAGGAAGAAGTCCGCCAGGCTACGCGGGAACTGGTAGAGGCCAACGCACAAGCCATCGTCATTTGCCTGCTGCAATCCCACAAGAACGAATCGAGCGAGCAGCGCGCCCGTGACATCGTGCGCGAGGAGCTGAAAAAGCTGAAGGCGGATATCCCGGTCTTCGCCTCGGTGGATTACTACCCGTCGCGCAAGGAGAGCCACAGGATGAATACCACCATCCTCGAGGCCTACGGTGCCGAGCCTTCGCGCCAGACCTTGAAGAAGGTGAGCGACCGGTTCAAGAAGCACGGCGCCAAATTCGACCTGCGCGTGATGGCCACGCACGGCGGCACCATCAGCTGGAAGGCCAAGGAGCTCGCGCGCACGATCGTTTCCGGCCCCATCGGCGGCGTCATCGGCTCCAAGCTGCTGGGCGAGTACCTGGGCGACGAGAACATTGCCTGCTCCGACATCGGCGGCACCAGCTTCGACGTGGCCCTGATCACCAAGGGCAATTTCGCCATCAAGTCCGATCCCGACATGGCCCGTCTGGTGCTGTCCCTGCCCCTGGTGGCGATGGACTCGGTCGGCGCCGGCGCCGGCAGTTTTGTGCGCCTCGACCCCTACAGCAAATCGATCAAGCTCGGCCCCGACAGCGCCGGCTACCGCGTGGGCACCTGCTGGCCGGAAAGCGGCCTCGACACGGTGTCCGTCTCCGACTGCCATGTCGTGCTCGGCTACCTGAACCCGGACAACTTCCTGGGCGGTGCCATCAAGCTCGACGTGCAGCGCGCCCGCGACCACATCAAGGCGCAGATCGCCGACCCGCTCGGCCTGTCGGTCGAGGATGCCGCCGCCGGCGTCATCGAACTGCTCGACCTCACTCTCTCCGAGTACCTGCGCGCCAACATCAGTGCCAAGGGCTACAACCCGGCGGACTTCACCTGCTTCTCCTACGGCGGCGCCGGTCCGGTGCACACCTACGGTTACACCGAGGGTGTCGGCTTCAAGGACGTCGTCGTGCCGGCCTGGGCGGCCGGCTTCTCGGCCTTCGGCTGCGCCTGCGCCGACTTCGAGTACCGCTACGACAAGTCGGTGGACCTTGGCGTTGCGCAGCACGCGCCTGACACCGACAAGGAAGCCGCCTGCAAGAGCCTGCAGGAAGCCTGGTCTGAACTGGCCGTCAAGGTCATCGACGAATTTGTCCTCAACGGCTACAAGCCCGAGGACGTGCTGCTGATTCCCGGCTACAAGATGCAGTACATGGGCCAGCTGAATGACCTCGAGATCGTCTCGCCGGTGACCAGCGCCGCCACCGCGGCCGACTGGGACCAGATCGTCGAGGCCTTCGAGAACACCTACGGCCGCGTCTATGCGAGTTCCGCCCGCTCGCCCGAACTGGGCTTCTCGATCACCGGCGCCATCCTGCGCGGCACCGTCGTGACCCAGAAGCCGGTGCTGCCGGAAGACCCGGATGCCGGCCCGACGCCGCCTAAGGAAGCCTATCTCGGTACTCGTCCCTTCTACCGCCACAAGAAGTGGGTGGATGCCGCGCTCTGGAAGATGGAAGCCCTCAAGGCCGGCAACCACATCGTGGGTCCCGCCATCATCGAATCCGACGCCACGACCTTCGTCGTGCCCGACGGCTTCGCAACCACGATCGACAAGCACCGCCTGTTCCATCTCAAGGAAGTGAAGTAAGGAGACAAGCCATGAACATGATGAGCAATAAAGAAGTCGGCTTCGCCGACCTGCTGCAGAACGGCCAGACGCTCAAGCAGTACCGCGACGGCATCATTGACCGCACCAAGGCCACCGGCCACTACAACGGCCTCAGGAAGCTGGAATTCCGGGACAGCGACCCGATCGGCTACGAGAAGCTGTTCTCCAAGCTGCGGGGCGGCCTGGTACACGCTCGCGAAACCGCCAAGAAGATCGCCGCCAGCCCCATCGTCGAGCAGGAAGGCGAACTCTGTTTCACGCTTTACAACGCCGCCGGCGACTGCGTCCTGACCTCGACCGGGATCATCATCCACGTCGGCACCATGGGCGCGGCAATCAAGTACATGATCGAGAACAACTGGGAAGCCAACCCCGGCATCAATCCCGGCGACATGTTCACGACCAATGACTGCGCCATCGGCAACGTCCACCCCTGCGATATCGCCACCATCGTCCCGATCTTCTGGCAAGGCCGGCTGATCGGCTGGGTCGGCGGCGTCACGCACGTCATCGACACCGGCTCGGTGACGCCGGGCTCGATGTCCACCGGCCAGACCCAGCGCTTCGGCGACGGCTATATGATCACCTGCCGCAAGACCGGGGTGAACGACGAGCCGCTGCGTGACTGGCTGCACGAGTCCCAGCGCTCGGTGCGCACGCCCAAGTACTGGATCCTCGACGAAAAGACCCGCATCGCCGGCTGCCACATGATCCGCGAGCTGGTGGAGGAAGTGATCCGCGCCGACGGCATCGAAGCCTACGAGAAGTTTGCCTTCGAGGTCATCGAAGAAGGCCGCCGCGGACTGCAGAGCCGCATCAAGGCCATGACCCTGCCAGGCAAGTACCGCAAGGTCTCCTTTGTCGACGTGCCTTACAAGCATGACGACGTGCAGGTCTCCAACGCCTTCGCCAAGCTGGACTCCATCATGCACTCGCCGGTGGAGATGACCATCAGGCCGGACGGCAAGTGGCGCCTGGACTTCGAGGGCGCGAGCCGCTGGGGCTGGCACACCTTCAACGCCCATCAGGTCGCATTCACTTCCGGAATCTGGGTGATGATGTGCCAGACCCTGGTGCCCACACAGCGCATCAACGACGGCGCCTACTTCGCCACCGAGTTTCGCCTGCCAAAGGGCACCTGGTGCAATCCGGATGACCGCCGCACCGGCCACGCCTACGCCTGGCACTTCCTGGTCTCCGGCTGGGCGGCGCTGTGGCGCGGCCTGTCCCAGTCCTATTTCAGCCGTGGCTATCTGGAAGAGGTCAACGCCGGAAACGCCAACACCTCCAACTGGCTGCAGGGTGGCGGCATCAACCAGGACGGCGAGATCCACGCGGTCAACAGCTTCGAGGCCAGTTCGTGCGGCACGGGCGCCTGCGCTGTCAAGGACGGCCTCAACCACGCCGCCGCCATCTGGAACCCGGAAGGCGATATGGGCGATATCGAGATCTGGGAGATGGCAGAGCCTCTGCTCTACCTCGGCCGGAACGTCAAGGCCAACTCCGGTGGCTACGGCAAGTACCGTGGCGGTTGCGGCTTCGAGACGCTGCGCATGGTGTGGAACGCCCAGGACTGGACCATGTTCTTCATGGGCAACGGGTTCATGAACAGCGACTGGGGCATGATGGGCGGCTACCCTTCCGCCACCGGCTACCGCTTTGAGGCACACAAGACAGGGCTGGACAAGCGCATCGCCATTGGCGATTCCTTGCCTCTGGGCGGCGACATCGATCCGGGCAAGCCGGATTACGAGCGCCACATCGATGCCACTGCCGTGGTCAAGCGTGACAAGCAGTGCATCACCACCGAGGACTGCTACGCCAACCACGACCTGTACCTCAACTACCTGCGCGGGGGCCCGGGCTTCGGCGATCCGATCGATCGGGATCCGAAAGCCATCGAGGCGGACCTCAACCAGAAATTCCTGCTGCCGGAGTATGCCCAGAAGGTCTATGGCGCCGTCTTCACCCAGGACGCCAAGGGCGTGTTCACGGTCGATGCAGGCAAGACCCAGGCCCGCCGTGCCGAGATCCGCAAGGAGCGCCTGGCCCGCTCCCTGCCAACCCGCGAATGGATGAAGGAAGAGCGCGAACGCATCCTCAACAAGCACGCGTCCGTGCAGGTGCAACACATGTTTGCCACCAGCTTCGCACTGTCGGAGAAGTTCACGCGGGAATTCAAGGAATTCTGGAATCTTCCCGCGGACTGGCAGTTGCCGGAGGAAGAACTGGGCGTGCCGTCCTACGGCGCCAAGCACCGCATGGACCTCTCCCTGCTGCCCGACGTCACCACCGTCGTCCAGGTCGAAGAGTAATCACCGAATCCAGGAGCTGAACAATGTCTGCCTACACCAATGAACAGGTTGCCCACCTCGTCGAAGGTTCCCTGGACTGGGAAACCACCTTCCGCATGCTCTCGATGCCCAAGGATGACAGCCGCTTCGAGCAGTACCTGGCGGCCCTGCAAGCCAAGGTGAGCTTCCCGGACCGCATCGTGCTCCCGCTTGGCCCGCACATGTTTATCGTGCAATCGGCCGCGAGCAAGAAGTGGGTGGTCAAGTGCGACTGCGGCCACGAGTTCTGCGACTACCGCGAGAACTGGAAGCTGCATGCCTCGATCTACGTGCGCGACACCGAGGAAGCAATGACGGAGGTCTACCCCAAGCTGATGGCCCCGGACACCCAGTGGCAGGTATATCGCGAGTACTACTGCCCGGCCTGCGGCACCATGCACGACGTCGAGGCGCCCACGCCATGGTATCCGGTGATCCATGACTTCGAGCCGGACATCGAGGCCTTCTATAAGGAGTGGGTACAGCTACCGGTCCCCGAGCGCGCCGGGGACTGATCGCCGCGTGATGAGCGGGGAGCAGGTACTGCCTGTTCCCCGCGGCTTAACGATCAACGTGGGCCCAGATCAGCGCGAGATGAAGCCCTCGGCGCGGGCTGTTGCGTAGCCTGTCAGGCCTCGACCATCCCAAGGAACTGTTGCAGTTCGGGCGTCTGTGGCTGGCTGAACACTTCATCGGGCGCGCCGATCTCGTGGACCTTGCCCTGATGCATGAATACCACTCGATCGCACACCTCGCGCGCGAAGCGCATCTCATGCGTCACCATCAGCAACGTCATACCTTCGGCGGCCAGTCCCCGCACCACCTGCAGTACCTCGTTGACGAGTTCCGGGTCCAGCGCCGACGTAATCTCGTCGCATAGCAGCGCGATCGGCTGCATGGCTAGCGCGCGGGCGATGGCGACACGTTGCTGCTGTCCGCCAGACAGTTGGTCCGGATACGCATCGAACTTCGCGGAAAGCCCGACCCGTGCCAGGTTCAGCTCGGCCAGCTCACGGGCCTGGACCTCCGGCACGCCCTTGACGATCATCGGCGACAGCATCACGTTGCGGCCGGCGCTCAGGTGCGGAAACAGATTGAACTGCTGGAAAATCATACCCACCTTCAACCGCAGTGCACGCAATTGCAGCTCGCTGTCAGCCAGGTGGGCGCCCGCCACCGTGATGGCACCTGAATCAATGCTCTCCAGCCCGTTGATACAACGCAGCAGCGTGCTCTTTCCCGAGCCACTCTTGCCGATGATGGCGATGACCTCGCCTGGCTCAACGGAAAGCGATACGCCCTTCAGGACCTCGTTACTGCCAAACGACTTGCGAACCTGATCAATGGTGATGAGCGGCATGGAATTTCCTCTCCAGCATCTTGCTGTATTGCGAAAGCGGCCAGCACAGCGCGAAGTACATCAGTGCCACGGCGGCATATACGGTAAAGGGTTGGAATGTGGCATTTACAATCATCGTGCCCGCCTTGGACAGCTCGGTGAAGCCGATGATCGACGCCAACGCCGTGCCCTTGATGACCTGGACGCCAAAGCCAACGGTCGGTGCCACGGCAATCCGCAGGGCCTGCGGCAGGATCACGTGACGCATCTGCTGTACGTAGTTCATGGCCAGGCTGCCTGAGGCTTCCCACTGGCCGCGCGGTATGGCTTCCACGCAGCCGCGCCAGATTTCGGCAAGGAAGGCCGACGTCCACAGCGTCAACGCCACCCCGGCGGCCAGCCACGCCGGCACCTCGATGCCGAACAGCGCAAGTCCGAAGAAGGCGAGAAACAGCTGCATCAGCAGCGGCGTGCCCTGGAAAAGCTCGATATAGGCCTGCGTCAGACGCCGTGCCATCGGGCGCTTGCCGGTACGCATCAACAGCACGAGCAGGCCAACGATGCCACCGCCCACAAACGCGACCAATGACAGCAGCACCGTCCAGCGCGCCGCCAGCAGCAGGTTGCGGACGATATCCCACAACGAAAACTCGATCATCCCGCGCTCCTCGCAAAAAGCTGGCGGCCAATGCCGCGGAGTAGCTGACGCAGCAAGATGGCGAGCAGCAGATAGATCGCGGTGCTGACCAGATACACCTCGAAAGCGCGGAAGTTGCGTCCCTGGATGAAATTGGCCGCATAGGTCAGGTCTTGCGCCGCGATCTGCGAACAGACCGCGGACCCCAGCATCACGATGACAATCTGGCTCGACAGCGCCGGCCAGATCTTCTGCAATGCGGGGCGCAGCACCACATGCCGGAACACCTGGAACGGTGACATGGCCAGGCTGGCGCCGGCTTCGAACTGCCCGCGCGGCGTAGCCACCAGGCCGGCGCGCACGATCTCCGTACCGTAGGCGCCCAGGTTGATAACCATCGCCAGCGATGCCGCCACCATTTCAGGCAGGTGCACGCCCAGGCTGGGCAGACCAAAGAAGATGAAGAACAGCTGGATCAGGAACGGCGTATTCCGGATCAGCTCCACATAGGTGCTGACCATCGCGCGCAGCCAGGCGGGGCCCTGGGTCTTGGCCCAGGCACCAGCCACCGCAACGGCCACGCCAAGCACGCCGCCCGTCAGCGTGAGCTGCGCCGTGACCGCAATGCCTTTCAGCAACACGTCGGTGTAATCCAGCACCGACACGAATTCGAACGAGTAAGCCATGCTTGCTTCCGGACGGTACGCGTCAGAGCTGCGCCGGTAGCGGACGCAGCAGCCACTTGATCGACAGCGTGTTCAGGGAGCCATCCTTCTTGGCTTCGGCCAGGATGGCATTGACCTTGTCCTGCAGCGCCTTTTCGCCCTTGTTCATGCCGATGAAGCACGGTGAATTCTTGATCAGGAACTTGGTCTCGGGCGCCTTGGGCGGATGCTTGGCGATCAGCGCCGAGGCCACCACGTTGCCGGTAGCAATCAGTTGCACCTGCCCCGACAGGAAGGCCGAGATCGTGGCGTTGTTGTCTTCATAGCGCTTGATGTTCGCGCTGGCCGGCGCGATCTTGCTCAGTTCCAGGTCTTCCACGGCACCGCGCGTGACGCCAACGGTCTTGCCCGCCAGATCGGCCGCGCTTTTTACGGCAAGATCCGCCGGCCCGAACACGCCGTTGAAGAACGGCGCATAGGCCTCAGAGAAATCGACCACCTTCTCGCGCTCGGGATTCTTTCCCATGCTCGAAATCACCAGGTCTACCTTGCGCGTCTGCAGATACGGCACACGGTTGGTGCTGGTCACCGGCACCAGCTGCAGCTTTACACCCATCTTCTTTGCCACCAGCGCGGCCACGTCGATATCGAGACCCTGCGGAGCCATATCGGCCCCCACCGAGCCGAACGGCGGGAAATCCTGCGGCACGGCCACGCGCAGTACGCCGGCCTTGGTGATGTCGGCGAGCGTATCGGCCTGCGCCGGTAGCACAGCCGCACAAAAACCGGCCAGCAGTGCACACATCAGGCCGCGACGGGACAACTTGGATTGGGACAGGGCATGGAACATCGCGTGTTTCCTCAGGTTCGGGATGGGAATGGGTGATCCGCGGAAACTTCCGCGGCGGGTGATGCGGAATGCGGAACGCGTGCCGAATCGACGGGTGCCAGCGCGCGGCGCAGGTGTGCGAGCGGATCGGCAGGGCCAACGGCATCGAGACTCGTATGCACCTCGCCAAGGTGTTCGGCCATCAGCCGCGCGGCCAGCGCGCCATCGCCTTGCGCAAGCGCATTGACGATGTCTTCGTGCTGGCCGCATGAGCGGCCGGCATCGGCGGCGGACTGGTTGCGACTGGCCACCAGCGTCGTACGCGCGGTCAGGTCACGCAGCGTATCCACCAGCAGGCCATACCCCAATGATGCGCACAGGCAAACGTGAAAATCGCCCAGCAGGAAGCTGCGCATGCTGGCGTCGTCGCCATGGAGCGCGGCCTTTTCGCGCGCGATATGAACCTTGAGCGAATGAATAGCCTGCGCACTCGCCGGCCGATCCGGGCTGACTTCGCGCAGCAACCCGGTTTCGATAATGCGGCGGGCGTCGAACGCCGAGCGGATGTCGTCAGTGCCGGGTTCCACCAGGAACCAGCCGCGTCGCGCGCTGACGGTTACCATGCCGCGCGCCGCCAGCCGCGACAATGCTTCACGCACCAGCGTCCGGCTCACGCCAAACAACGTGGCAAGTTCCTGCTCGCCAAGGCGGGAGCCGGGGAGCAGCTTCTGGCCAAGCATTGCCTCCGTGATGCGATTGGCAATGTCAGCAGGGGAGTTTTCAGTCGTAGCGTTCACGGCAACCACATGAGCAAGTGGTATGCCATGCTTGTATGCAAGATTTGTAACCAAAGAGGGGCGCGAACATCACCCTGAATTGCCTGGCGGCCCGCAAAGCGGGCATCGTGCGCCGCGATGGTGCGCGGTGCGATGGAGTGCAGATGGTCCAAACGGTTCCCTATGAACAACTGTGCTGGACGTCACAATCGTGGAAACCGCTTACAGATCAATTAGTTATCTCAAACCGTCGTTGACGCTCACAGCAGCTTCCGTGGTCCGGTCACGGCAATGGCGGCAATCTTGTGTGCCTTGATGTAATAGCGCCAGAGCGAACCACCAGATCGGCACCGCCGCCAGCCGGAAATGGCACAACCACGGTGATCGACTTTCATGGCCAGGTTTCCGCATACTCCGGGCTTCGAACCGGAATGCGACCTTCAGCTACATGCGTGGACCGGACTGGAGGTACGCGCAAACCGGAGTTGATATTCCCGGGGCGAGAGTCCGGTTTTACGCTTGAACAGTTGTCGAAAGGTACTCACGTCGCCGTACCCAACGCGCTGGCTAACCAGGTCAACACCAATTGGTCGTGACTCAAGCAATGCCTTTGCGACTTCGATGCGGAGATTCTGTAGATATGCCAACGGCGACACCCCTACGGCCTGCTTGAATCTCCGGCTCAGTGTTCGTTCGCTGACTGCGAGATATGCGGCCAGTTCGCTTAGCAGAAGCCCGTCTTCGAGCGTCGCCTCCATATGCTCCTGTGCGCGCGCAACGAGCGAGTCTGCGTGCCCATGTTCGCCGATGAGCTTCGCATATGAAGCCTGGGCGGTCCTGTTCGTATCGATCAATAGCGTCTTTGCAGTCATCGCGGCGAGTTTCTCGCCAGCAAATATTTCGACCAGCCGCACCGCTAGATTGAGATACGACGTCACGGCTCCACTCGAGATAATCCTGTCCTGCATGGTCAGAACTTCCTGAACCCGAAGTCTTACGCGCGGATAACGCCGTGCGAAGTCAGCGGACTTCTCCCAGTGTGTTGTTGCAACGCGGCCGTCGAGCAACCCGGCTTCAGCAAGCAGATAGTTACCAGTGCAATACGCGGCGACCACCGCACCGGCCTTGTGCTGGCTACGTATGGCAGATCGCAGAGTGTTCAACAGATCCTCGCGAGCAAGGAAAGCGTCCATGTCGGGGACAAATGGAGCGGTTAGCAAAATTGCTTCTGCGCGCTTGCGCCCATCGATCTTGCCATCCACCGGAATGATCTGCCCCGAAGCGGCCTTGACCGGTTGGCCGTCAATTGACTCGACTCGCCAACTGAATTTTGGGGAACGACCGCCCTCCCGTGTGGACCTGTGACCGCTCAAATGATTGACGGCATTGAAAACGTCAATGGGCCCAGCGACACCAGAGGCCAGAATTCCGTCATAGACCCAGATCCGGATAGTTGTCACCGCGTGTCCGATATGCCATAAAGAATGGCAATTCTGCCACTCCCGTTGTGCCCGGTAAACCCTGAAGATCGCGTCATCAACACAACTGATTAGAGAGAAATACGATGCCAATGATCGACGTGCTGATCCCTGCAGATGCCCTGACCCCGCACGCGGAGGCCCGCCTATTCAAGGAACTGTCGAACATCCTGATCGAAGCGGAAGGCTACGATCGTGACAACCGGATTGCGCAGAGCGTCACCGTGCTCAATCTTCATCGGCCTGAGGCCGTGTACGTTGGTGGAGAGCTATCGAAGTTGCCGCGTTACCGGATCATTCCTACCGTGCCTGAGGGGCAATACACCGACGAGTCGCGCAAGAAACTCGTTAGGGCAATCACAGAGGCCGTGGCTCGTGCTGAAAATGGCGCGTTCGAGGACGTTGCAATGCGCGTCTGGGTTTTCCCTACGGAGATTCCGGAGGGCCAATGGGGCAGTCGCGGGGGCATTCGGACGGTAGCCGACATTCATGCAATGCTCGTCGATGACCCTGAGCAACGGAGCGTCGGATCCGAGCGCCTCGCAGGCAAGCGGCGCGACGACGCGCGGAGGATGCTGGAAGCCGCTCTGGATGCAGCATGTTTTGGAGCAGCCAAGGAATAGCAACTCCACGGTGAACAAGCAGCGATCCATGCCTTTGGCGCGAGTTCAATGAGAGTACATACGATGCAATTACTTGATCATGTGTCCATCGGTGTTCCGAATATTCAGGAAGCGCGGCGCTTCTACGATGCCATCATGACAGCATTGGGTGCATGCAAGGTCTATGACCGACCCGCTGCACTCGGTTACGGCGAGCGTTGCTCTGCGCAAGATACGGCATCGACCTTCTTAGCAGTCTATCTTGACCCCACAGAAATAGGGTCGAACAAACGACACTGGTGTTTCAAGGCCCCGTCTCGTGAGCATGTGGATGCTTTTTTCTATGCAGGACTCGCGGCGGGCGGGAACTCAGACGGGAATCCCGGCTTAAGGCTTCATTACCACCCTCACTACTATGCAGCGTTCCTGGTTGACCCAGCCGGCAACCGCGTTGAGACAGTATGTCACGCTGCAGCAGCAGAAAACAGACTCCCGTGATCGCGCACGCTAACAACAATGAAGCTCTCTTCCCGCATTCCTCTTATTCAAGCTCCGATGGTCGGTTCTCTGAGCCCTCTCACTATTGCCGTCAGCGAGGCGGGTGGCTTGGGTTCCCTTGCTTGTGCAGCGCTCACTCCGGCGCAACTACGCGAACAGATCGCTTTAATTCGCGCGGAAACGTCGGCGCCGTTCAATGTCAATTTCTTCTGCCACGTCTCGCCGAGCCAGGATGAGGAGAGTGACGCGAAATGGCTCGAATTGCTCGCGCCCTATTACAGGGAAGTCGGTCTCGGTCTGTCGGCTGCCCAAAGAGGACCTGGCAGAGCGCCTTTCGACGAGTCGATGTGCGAAGTCATCGAAGAATGCCGTCCACCTGTGATCAGCTTCCATTTCGGGCTCCCCGACGAGCGCTTGCTTGCGCGGGCAAGGGATACCGGTGCAATGATTCTGTCTTCTGCGACGACGGTCGAAGAGGCGCGCTGGCTTGAGAGTCGCGGTGTCGACGCCATCATCGCGCAGGGCGCAGAGGCCGGCGGCCATCGAGGCATGTTCCTCACCACCGACATCAACGCGCAGCCCGGGTTATTTGCGCTGCTACCGCAGGTTGTGGACGCAGTGGGTGTCCCTGTTATCGCAGCCGGCGCGATTGCGGACGGCAGGGGGATTGCGGCAGCCTTTGCTCTTGGTGCGAGTGCAGTGCAGTTAGGAACGGCCTACTTGATGACGCCTCAGGCTGGCAGGTCCGGCATTCACCGCGCAGCCTTGCGCTCTGCGCGTGACGACATGACGCGGCTGACCAATCTTTACACGGGTCGCCCGGCACGTGGATTGTTGACGCGCTTCATGCGCGAGCAAGGGCCGATGAGCGCAGCAGCACCAACGTTTCCACTGGCAACCGGTGCAGTCGATCCGCTTCGCTTCGCGTACGAAAAAGGCGGATACAGTGATTTTTCGATCCTCTGGGCGGGCGAAGCGGCGGCAATGGCGCGTGAGGAAGATGCGGGGCTTCTAACGCAGCGCCTCTGGGAGGAAGCGCAAAAATGCGCGTCCGGCCTACGTTTATACGGCAGGTGACGCCAGCGGCAGAGAAGGGTTGTTCCGAGCCATTTGGTTCCGCACAAGCCCTCATATTGCCCGCCGCATCGCCGCAGTAGCTGCGACATGCCTATGCGCGCACGCGGGTGGTCGGTCAACTCCAGGGCCATGTCGACCCGCCGCAAGGGTGATAGGACCCTCTGGAAGCGCGATCGGTTCATTGGATAATCGGGTTGGCATTGACATAGCACGCCGAATTATTGACCCCCAAGGCGCGCTGGATCAGGTATTGACCGCTGTAGTTGCCAGGGACGACGGGAGTGGTCGGCACCGGCAAAGTCACGTTGTAGTAGGAGCCGTTGGACAGCAGAGCCTGACTGGATCCAAAGGTCCAAGCGCACATGTCACCGTTCTCGCTGCCCAGGGCGTTGTACCAAGCGTTGAGCTCCGGGTCGGTGACGGTTTCGTCCAGCTCATGGGCGATCACAGACACCATAGCATCCACGCCGGGGTTGTTATTGGGCGAACTGGTGGTCTGGTAAGTACAGGAGCCGATCGACTTCGAGGGATTGCCGATGAAGCCATACTTGATTGCCGCGTTCCCGGAAGGGGTCGACATTGTCGTGTAGGTGTGCCAGCCGCAGTATTTGGTCAGGAATCCGGAGGATTCCCGGATATCAGACGAGGACAACACTAGATAGACTGCATTCGCATCGGGCGTACCTCCAGAACATGAGGACTTCGCGGCAGCCTTCACCAGCGACTGGACGGCGGAATCCGATAAAGTCCTCCCGCCGTAGGTCAAAGAGGTCGGCTGCGTGCACTCGAGGATCGTCGTAGACGCCACGCGCGTCACCCCCCCTGCCACCGACTGCGTGTACTGCCCGAATCCGCCGATACCATTGGCGCCAGTGGTGACGCCAGAGTAATCGGCATACGAGCCATAGCTATTCTGCATACCTGCGTCGTAGCCTAAGCCGTAGATCGCGTTCCGAATGATCTGCTGTCCTGTCGGAGTATCGGTCCTGTTGCTCTGATTCCAGTTGCCATACCAGATTAGAACCACCTTACTGATGGAAGCCATGACCGGACCGCCGTAGTACTGGATCGGATAGGCGTTGGAGCTCGTACCACCGGCAGGCGGCTGGTAGCCCATGGACGCCGACGGAGGCGTCTTACCAAACGGATTAATGGTCACCCCTATCGGGGGAGCCGTCCGGTGCACGATCTTTTGTGGAATCACGCCGTCTGCATCTGGCGCTGGCTCTTTGCCATCGCGGACGTTCTCGGTAGGCGTGGCGGCGGTCGCGACGACCGACAACACACTGGATAACAGCCCCAGCAGGGCTCTGCGCACGAAACGTGAATTGGAAACCATGTCCCCCTCCCGATTTATAATTTCAATCTGGACAATTTCACTGCATATTGCGCCCGTTCCGTACGGAACATCTAAAGGTAGTTCTGCCCAGTCGGCACGCATGCTGAGCCCATGAGTGCACAGCATGGCGCTAACTGGATTGCACAAACCGATCCCTTCACGAGGCGTTGTTGTCCTGACAATAGCTTAGGCGATTCGACTCCACGGGGGGCTCACCGCGTAAGCGCACGCGAGCTCGCAGTGTGCGGCGTCGAACGTTCGGAACAACCAGGCGCCGGCTGGCCAATAGGAGCGGGGGATCCCGCGACGCACTGACTGCCCCGATGCGACGACAGTACAAGGGCATCCGAGCCTGACGACCGAGTTTGCCTATCTCGCCTTGGACTCGAGACGGATCACGAGCTGGCTAGCAAGGGCTCTTTCCGTAAAAAAAGGCCGGCTCGCGCCGGCCGTTTGATACGCCTAAGTGCTTCGCTCTTGCGCGTCGAGGAATGGCCGCGCATCTCTTAAGATCTCTTCGGCGAAGCCTCTGGTCTCATCGGTGAGGCCTGACGCCAAAACCGTGCTCAATGCCGCATAGAGCGCGTGGATCTGATCGATTGCTTGATCAAGCTGCGATCTTTCGAGCATTTTTCTTCCTCCTCGAAAAATTGCCTCGGACGCCTTAAATCAGAAAGTTTTAGTAAATCGGTTCCCAACGTCGATTCACTCGGTTTCGGCCCGTGAGATGGACCATGACGACGCACCACTTTCCCGGGCCGAAGAACTCTGCTTGGCCGCCGTCAACCATTGCACCCGATCACAGCAGCACATGGCAATTCGATAAGTCAATGTATCGGCGCGACGATGCCGACCTTTTCCGCCAACATCCGCTCGTAGACGCCGAAATGCAAGTCCACCTCGGCCTGATTGACCACCGTGATTTCCATGCTGATCCGATCGGGCTTCAGGCCGAACACTGTGGCCAATGCAACCTCAAGAGGCAGGGCGGCGTCTTTATCCTTGGGGAAGGTCGTGCCAATACTAATCGTGTAGGCACTTTCCCCGACCGCCGTTACCTCGAGCAGGCGTGCCGCCGCGCTCAGGTTGTGCTCAATTGCAAGCCGTGCGACCTCCGCCACGCAGCGCGTCTTTTCGGTCGGAAAACCACGCACGCATAAAAGCCGCACGCGATGCTTGCCCAGTGTCATCCAGTCAGTATCGAATTCCATGAGAGGCCTCTGCTATGTAATAGGTCTCAGCGGTTCATTGGATGTTGATCTTGCGCACGGAGGACGATGACGTGTCGCTCTTAGGCAAGCGCAGCGTCAGAACGCCTTGGTCAAATCGGGCTTCGACGTTGTCCAGGTCAAGCCCGTCCGGCAAGGGAATGCTACGCATGAAGGCGCCGTACGCGCGCTCAAGGCGATAGCATCCGCTTTCCTCCGTCTGAACATCCTGCTTCTTCTCGCCCCTCAGCACTAGCGCGCCATCCTCGATGCTGATCTGCACCTCCTCGCGTTCGATGCCGGGCAATTCGGCAGTGATCCGAAGTGCCGCGCCGTCGTCGACGACGTCGATCCGAGGCTGGAAGCGCGACGAGCTGAAGTCGCCAAACCAGCGGTCCAGGCCGCTGAAGTTGGCGAGAGGTTCATGCAGGAATTCGCTCATGGCACGCCAAGGATCGCCGGAGAAGAAACGCGAGACGTCCGGCCATTCCGGCACCCGGTGCCGTGGTGGGACGGTGCCGGACGCCTCTTCACTGGCGGCCGGTTTGTCGGCAGTTGTCTTCCGCAGGAATTTGAAGGGGTTCCACTTGAGTTCCGTTTTCATGTCGCGGCTCCGATTGAGGATCATCGAGTGTCGAAGGCGTCATGCGCTGCGGCAGCAATGGCGCATGACGCGTCATGAAAGTCCCTACGCTACGTTGACGGTTATGCGTCGCGGACGCGCTTCCTCGCGGCGGGGAATGGTCAGCTTCAGCACGCCATCCTGCAACTGAGCGCCGATTTGCGTTGAATCCAGGTCCGGACTCAGCGCGAAGGCCCGGGCAAAGTGTGGCTGACGGATTTCCGCATGCTGCACACGTAACCCGGTCGGCGTCGGCACGACGGCTTCCGCCTCGATGTGGAGGCTGCCGTCGTGGACGCTGACTTGCAGCTTGTCGCGGGTCACGCCCGGCAGGTCGGCCCAAAGCGTAACGCCGCTGCTGTCCTCGACGATGTCCACCGCCGGCAGTAGCGTGACGGGCCGCGTGCCCTGTGCGGCCTTGTCGTCCCTGGGTTGCGCCACGGCGCCCGGATCGCGTTCGACGACTTGCGAAGAATCGTTCATGGCAGTCTCCTTCCGGTTATTGGACGGTGATCGCTCGCGGCTTCGATGCCTCGCGTTTGCCCACGGTGACCGACAGGCAGCCGTTGGCGTAGCGCGCTTGCACCTTGTCGGGATCTACGTCGGTAGGAAGCTCGATCACCCGGCGGAAGGTGCCGACAAAGCGCTCCTGTGCGTAGCGTCGGGCCTCCGACGTGTCGTCCGGACAGACGGATTGGCGTTCGCCGCTGATTGTCAGCAAGCCCCTGTCGATCGAGACTTCGAGATTTTCCTGCTTCACTCCGGGCGCAAAAGCAACGATCTCGATGGAGTCGTCCGTCGCGCCGATGTTGATTGCAGGAAATGCGCCGAAGCGTCCAGCGCGGATGCTGGAAGGAAAGCCGCCGAACAGCGACGTCATTTGCCTTTGCAGGCGATCGAGTTCACTGAACAAGTCGGTTCCGAAGAATGCTTCACTCATGGTCGTAACCTCCTTCAATGCAGCAAGGAGGGATGGGCATCACGCGCTCCCATTCACCTGCCTGGCTGCCGGCAAACAAACAGAAACACGCAGCGCGACGTCGCGACTGCCTGAGCAAAAATAAAATAGTAACGAGCGAGCGGAATTTCAAGCGTCACAAGAGGCACCTGGCTGATCCAGAATGAGACCATTTTGGAGCGTGACGGATATGCCAGGCGGGCGATCCGCCCAGATTTCCGTCTCAATCTAGCGGCGAGGGCCGATCTATCCGAAAGGCTGAAGTCTGCTCTACTTCAGCCCTTCCCTCTTGATGTGCTTGCGAAGCCGCCGTACTAGTGAAGCTGCGCAAGGCGCCCGCACCCGATCCCTACTTGATCCACTGCCGAATCGATTCAGCCATCACGTTCGTCGATATGCCATAGCGATCGTGCAGCGTTGGGAGCGCCCCTGCGTCCAGAAACTCATCCGGCAGACCAACCTGCCGGAACGGCACTACAGCACCCGCTTGCATCAGCGTGGTGGCCACAGCCTCGCCGAGGCCGCCGATCACGGTGTGGTTCTCGGCCACCACCACGAGACGGCCTTGACGTTTGCCCTCGTGCAGAATCGTCTCGGTATCCAGTGGTTTGATGGTTGGCACGTGCAGCACGGCCACGCCGATGCGGTCAGCCTCCAGTGCCTTGGCCACCTCGAGCGCACGCATTGTCATGATGCCAGACGAAATCACCAGCACCTCGGCCCCATCGCGCAGCAGCTTAGCCTTGCCCAGTTCGAACTTATAGTCGTACTCATGCAGAACCGTCGGAACGTTGCCGCGCAGCAGGCGCGCGTACACTGGTCCCCGGTGCGCGGCGATGGCAGGCACCATCTGTTCGATGTCGATGGCATCGCACGGGTCGATCACGGTCATGTTGGGCATGGCACGCATCAGCGCCAGGTCTTCGGCGGCCTGGTGGCTGGGGCCATAGCCGGTGGTCAGACCGGGCAGCGCGCAGACGATCTTCACATCGAGATTGTCCTCGGCGATGGTCTGGTGCATGAAGTCATAGGCGCGGCGCGTGGCGAACACCGCATAGGTGGTGACGAATGGCTGTGCCCCTTCATGCGCAAAGCCGGCGGCAGCACCCATCAGCAACTGCTCGGCCATGCCCATCTGGTAATAGCGCTCAGGGAACGCCTGCGCAAAGATATGCAGATCCGTGTATTTACCGAGATCGGCGGTCATGCCAATCACGTTCTGCTTCTGGCGGCCCAGCCCGACCAGCGCGTGGCCGAAAGGGGCGGATTTGGTGGCCTGCCCTTCGCCGGCGATGGACGCGATCATTGCCGAGGTCTTCAGCTTCGGCTTGGCGTTGGTGGCGGTGGTATTGCTCATGCTTGTCTCCCGGCTTCCAGGGCCTGCAGTGCGAGTTGCCATTCGTGGGCATCCACGCGGATAAAGTGGTTCTTCTCGCGCTGTTCGAGGAATGGCACACCGCACCCCATGCGCGTATCGCAGACGATCATGCGCGGCTGCGCGCCTCGATGCTCGCGCGCCGCGCGGAAGGCGGCGGCCACGGCGTCGATGTCGTTGCCGTCCACGCGCTGCGTGAACCAGCCGAAGGCTTCCAGCTTGGGCACCAGTGGCTCGAACGCCATGATCTGCGTGGAGGGTCCGTCGGCCTGCTGGTTGTTGACGTCGACAATCGCGATCAGGTTGTCGAGCTTCCAGTGCGCGGCGGAGAGGATGCCCTCCCAGATCGCACCCTCGTCCAGCTCGCCGTCGGAGAACAGCGTGTAGACGAAATTTTCCGATCCCTTGCGCTTGAGGCCCAGGCAGCGGCCCACCGCGATGGTCAGGCCTTGCCCCAGTGATCCGCCGGACATTTCCATGCCGGGGGTGTAGCTGGCCATGCCCGACATCGGCAGGCGGCTGTCATCGCTGCCATAGGTCTCCAGCTCTTCCGCAGGCAGGATGCCAGCTTCCAGCAGCGCCGCATACAGCGCGATCGCGTAGTGGCCGTTTGACAGCAGGAAGCGGTCGCGCCCTTCCCATTCGGGGTCATCCGGGCGATAGCGCATGGCGTCGAAGTAGGCCACGGCAAGCACATCGGCGATATCGAGCGCCTGGCCGATATAGCCCTGGCCCTGGACTTCGCCCATCAGCAAGGCGTTGCGGCGGATGCGGTAGGCGCGTTCCCGCAAGGACACGGCCTTGTCGGTGATTGGTTGTTGCATGGTGTCTCCTGCAATCGATTGGTGTTTCAAGAAAGGGGCATCAGCGATTCACGGACCTGGCCGGGACCAGGAACACCAGCATGGCGCCGAAGACCACGGTGGCCGAGATAAACACCAGCCCGGCGGTGGACTTGCCGGTCAGGTCGTTGAGCCAGCCGACGATGGCGGGCGAGAAGAAGCCGGCGAGGTTGGCGACGCAGTTGACCGCGGCGATTCCGGCTGCGGCCGACATGCCGCCCAGCAGCGCAGTGGGCAGAGCCCAGAACTGCGACGATGAGGCCAGGATGCCGGCTGCGGCGATGCACAGGCACACAAGCGATGCGCTCACGCTGCCCAGCAGCGGCAAGGTGGCGAACCCGGCAGCGGAAATCACCATTGGGACGATCAGGTGGAAGCGGCGTTCGCGGCGGCGGTCTGCGCTCATGCCGACCAGGGGTAGCGCCACGATGGCGCACAGGTACGGCAGCGCGGTGTAGATGCCTACCCACAGCGGATCGGCAACGCCGGCCTTGCGGATGATGGTGGGCAGCCAGAAAGTCAGCCCGTACTGGCCCAGCACCACGCAGAAGTAGATCGCTGCCATCAGCCACAGGCGGCGGTCGCCCATGAACGACCGGATCGACATGTGCTCGATCTTCTGCGCATTGTCGCCTTCGATATTGCGCTTGAGCAGCGCCTTCTCGGCGTCGTTCAGCCAGTGCGCCTGTTCGATGCCGTTGTCCAGGTAGAACAGGATGGCCACGCCCAGGCACAGCGAGGGCAGCGCCTCGAGCAGGAACAGCCATTTCCAGCCAGCCAGGTCGCCCATGCCGTGGAAGGCATGCAGGATCCAGCCCGACAGCGGCCCGCCCACAATGCCGGCCAGCGGAATCGCCATGAAGAACATCGACAAAGCCTTGGCGCGGCGCTCCGACGGGAACCAGTAGGTCATGTACAGGATCACGCCCGGCGCAAAGCCGGCCTCGGCGACGCCAAGCAGGAAGCGCAGCACATAGAACTGGGTCGGCGTAGTGACAAAGGCAAAGCAGGCCGAGATCACCGCCCAGGTCAGCATGATGCGCGCCAGCCAGCGCTTGGCGCCGACCTTGTGCAGGATTACGTTGCTCGGCACTTCAAACAGGAAGTAGCCAAGGAAGAAAATGCCGGCGCCCAGGCCGTAGATGGTTTCGCTGAACTGCAGGTCGCTCAGCATCTGCAGCTTGGCAAAGCCGACATTGACCCGGTCCAGATAGGCACCCAGGTAGCACAGCATCAGGAACGGGATCAGCCGCTTCACCACCTTGGCGTAAGTGCGGGTCTCAAAGGTGGCGGAATCGGCGTGCAGCGTCGCTTCGCCGCCAAGGGGCGAAGCCGCGTATTTGGTCTTCATCGGTTGTCTCCTGCCTGTTGGCGCCGCGCTGCGGTGCCCCGGCTATTGAAGGTTCCGCCTCTGTCGGGCGGCTTCTTTTGAATTTAGTGGATCAGCATGCCGCCGTTGACGTCGAGCGTGATGCCGGTCAGGTAGGCGGACATGTCGCTCGCCAGGAACACGCAGGCGTTGGCCACGTCGGCGGCGTTGCCCAGGCGGCCCAGCGGGATGCCCTTGATGATGTCGGCGCGCATCTCGGGCGTGAGCTTGTCGCCGGTGATGTCGGTCTGGATCAAGCCTGGGGTGATCGAATTGACGCGAATGCCGTCCGGCCCGAACTCGCGTGCCATGGCCCGCGCCAGCCCCAGCACGCCGGCCTTGGCGGCGCTGTAGTGCGGGCCCCCGAAGATGCCGCCGCCGCGCTGCGCCGAGACCGACGACATGCACACGATGCTGCCGCGCTGCTGCGCGCGCATCTGCGGCAGCACCGCTTGCGACATGTACAGGGTGCCGCGCAGGTTCACGTCGAGCACGGCGTCGTAATTGGCGGCCTGGATATCCAGCGTGCGCACCGGCTGGGTAATGCCGGCGTTATTGACGAGGGCGTCGATGCGCCCGTACCGCTGCAGCACTGCCTGCACCGCACGCTCGCAAGCGGCCTTGTCCGTCACATCGCAGGCCAGGCCCAGGTGCTGGTCGCCCAACTCGCCGGCGGCGGCCTGGGCGTCTTCCAGGCGCAGGTCCAGGATGACCACGGTGGCGCCCTGCGCGGCGAAGGCCTTGGCGGTGGCCTTGCCGATGCCGCGCGGCGAGGCCGCGCCAGTGATGATGACTACATTGTTCTCGACCAGCATCTTTGTCTCCTTCGACATTGAATTTTGTTAGGTCGAGTTTTGTCGCTGGCGGCCTGCCGATCAACGCAGTCTGATTCAGCAATTGCTGAGAAATTTTCAGCTAAAGGAACGACGCACACTCCGCTGAGTTGCGCATAAGGCATTTAATCACGCCAATTCTGCTCAGCGAGGGTTCGGCAACTGGCGATCCATCCAGGCTAGGAAGCGCGCCACGCGCGGCAGGTCAGCGTTCTGCCGGGGATAGACGAGGTGGTGACTGCCAACTTCGATGGCAAGGTCGTCGTCGAACACTGGCACGAGTTCACCCTTGCGAATCATGACCGATGCCAGCAGCGTGCTTTCCAGCGCCACGCCCAGTCCCAGCGCCGCGGTTTCAAGGGACATGTAGGAGCGATCGAAAGTGAAATCGAAGGTCTTGCGGCCCGCCGCGACGCCGAATCTGGCAAGCCATTGCTGCCATTGAACAAGCGGGGTTTCCGAATAGATGAGCCGCTGCGCGAGCAGGTCGGACGGCGAGGCAATGGGATGTTTGTCGAGGTACGCCGGGGACGCGAGCGGGGCAATGGTCTCGCGGCGCAGGGTCTTGATCTCGACATCGCGCCAATGCGCATAACCGTGGCGGATATCCACGTCGTAGTACCCGCCGGTGAAGGAAACGTCTTCATAGGAACAGGACAAGTTCAACTGGATATCACCGTTGTCGGCCTGGAATGACTCCAGCCGCGGCAACAGCCACATCAGTCCGAAGCTGGGACTGGAATGGACCCGCAGGATCTCGATGTTGGCCGGGCTGGAGGCACGCTCCGTCGCGCGATTCAGGTCAGCGAGTACTCCGGTAACGTCACGGAGATACTGCTCGCCCACCGGCGTCAGGACGAGTCCACGTCCCTGACGGAAGAAGAGCGCCTGGCCTAGCGACTCCTCGAGGTTGCTGATCTGATGGCTGACGGCGGACGCCGTCAGGCCCAGTTCCTCCGATGCACGGCTGACGCTCTTGGTCCTGGCAACGCTTTCGAAGGCGATGATGGCCTTCACTGGAGGAATCCGCATGGTGTGTTATCTCGGCGTGCAATCGCGCCACGGATTTGCACAAGGGCGATCACGGTCATGAACGTAGCAAGATACTACGCGAACCCCATAGGCCGTCGTTCGGGGTCTGTTGTTACCACGGTCCCGACAGGCCGAAATTATCCGGCGCCAATAACGCCAAGGAACTGAGTCGATTGGCCGCGATGACCGCATTGCACAGTACCTCAGTCGTTCGTACTCCGGTCGAGAACGACCGGAAGGGGTCGGTAGCCGCCCGTTGCCACCCGCACACTCATGGGCGGCAGTCGCCCTGGACCCAGAGCAGGCATGTACGTGCCCCACACGTCAGCCATCAAGACATGCGCGCAACGTACGCGCGAGACGGTGCGCTTCGCCCGCATCGGGGATGTTCGCGAAGCCCATCACGAGGCCGCGCGGTGTTCCCCGCAGACGGCCGTTCGCATACCAGATCGAAAGTGGCAGCACCGCAAGCCCAGCCTGCCGAGCACGCCAGGCAACGTCAACATCATCGACGGGGCCATGGACGCCATCGGCGAATTGCACCGCGAACTGGATTCCGCCCGGTGGCAATTCAACATTCATCCGCTCGCCGAATGCATCCTTTAGCGCGTGCGAGATCAGCATGCGCCGCTGTGCATACAAAGCCCGCATCCGCTTCACATGCCGCGCGAAATGCCCTTGTTCAATGAAATCCGCCAGGGTTGCCTGCAGTAGCGTCGGCGAGCCGGCATTCATGCTGCACGCTACCCGCGTAACGCGCTCGACCGCGCGCTCCGGCACCACCGCATATGCGAGCCGCAAACCGGGGAACATCACCTTGCTGAACGTGCCGCAATAGAGCACGCGATCATGCCGGTCAAGGCTTTTCAGGGCCGGCAATGGCCGGCCCAGATAGCGGAACTCGCTGTCATAGTCATCTTCGATGATCCAGCGAGACGCCTTTTCCGCCCAGCTTAGCAACGTCATACGCCTGGCGAGCGACAGCGTATGCCCGAGCGGGCTCTGATGCGATGGCGTGACCAGTGCGAAGCGCGCCTCGGGATCCAGTTCCATGCCGCGTTCGACATTGATCCCTTCGTCATCGACGGGAACCGGGACGAGTTGCACACCGGTCTCGGCCAGAAAGTTGCGCGCGAGCAGATAGCCGGGATCCTCGAACCATATGCGATCGCTCGGGCTCGCAAGACTGCGCAAGACGAGTTCGAGCGTCGCGCGGTAGCCAGTGGTAACGAACACCTGCTCGGGCAGGCATGTTATGCCTCGCGACAGACCCAGATGGGTGGCAATGTGTTCGCGCAGTGGCCGATAGCCCGCCGGATCCGGGTAGGCGAGCATCGTGCGTTCGCCACTGCGCGCACGGTGTGAAACCAGCCGGCTCCATATCTTGCGCGGAAACGCGTCGAGCGCTGGCAGGCCCGGCTGCAACGGCCGCGGCTCGCCGCTCATGGCGACGCTGATCGGCAACTGGCGCGGCATGGGCTGATCAGACGCTTCCGGCGCCTTCGCCGCGTCCGCCCCTTCAGCGAGTCGCGCGCCGGGCGCGTTCTGGCGGTCCTGTCTACGTGTCGAACGGACCACTGACGCCGGTAGCGAAGGCGATATGTACGTGCCCGCCGCACCACGCATCTGCAGATAGCCCTCGTCGACAAGTATCGTATAGGCCAGTTCGACCGTGCCTCGCGCCGTATTCAGTTGCGTGGCGAGGCCGCGCAGCGCGGGCACGCGATCGCCGGGGCGCAGATGCCCTGCCGCGATCGCCGTCCTGAAACGCTCGCAAATCTGCAGATAGATCGGCAAGGACCTCCGGCGATCGATTTCGATGGCCAATGCGGGTGCGGTCATGGCAGGCTTGCCGGCAAGGAAGCACAGCAATAACTTGGACTAGTCATATCGTTAGTTCTTGGCCCTATTGTATAGGGCATGATAGTTCCACAATGACTTCAGGCAAGGCAACGGTGACTGGCACTTTTCACGCGATGCCGCCGCACCAAGCGCTCCGCGCGTTTCATCTACTCTCAGCTGGAGAAAACTGCCATGAAGATCGTCGTAATCGGTGGTTCGGGCCTGATCGGCTCACGTCTTGTCACCCTGCTCAGGGAGGCAGGCCATCAGGCGATCGCCGCATCCCCGCGCACCGGCGTCAACTCGGTGACGGGAGAAGGCCTGAGCAACGCTCTCATCGACGCGGACGTCGTGGTGGACGTGACGAACGCGCCATCATGGGAGCCACAGGCGGTACTGGACTTCTTCCGTACGTCGGCGCGCAATCTCGGCAAAGCAGAAGTGGCCGCGGGCGTGCGCCATCACGTCGCGCTGTCGATCGTCGGCACCGACCGCATGCCGGAGAATGCGTATTTCACCGCCAAAGTCGCGCAGGAAGAGGCGATAGAAGCGGCCGGCGTGCCATACACGATCGTGCGCGCCACGCAGTTCATGGAATTCATTGGCGGCATCGCGGATTTCAGCACGGAGAGCGGCACCGTGCGCGTCGGCGACGGGCTGTTCCAGCCGATCGCCGCGGACGACATCGCGGCCATCCTCTCGCAGGTCGCGCTCGCGGCGCCACTGAACGGCACCATTGACATCGCCGGCCCGGATCGTGCGCCCTTTGCGGAGATCATCGCGCGTTACCTGAAATCGGTAGGCGACACTCGCCCGGTCGTGACGGATCGCGATGCGCGGTACTACGGCGGCCACGTCGACGAACTGTCGCTCGTGCCGCTCGGCGACGCGCGGATCGGCCGCATCGGTCTCGATCAGTGGCTGGCGCAGGCTCGAGGGGAGTAACGCCATGAAAGCGATCGGGTTGTTGGCGGCAACCCTGATGTTGCCCTGCCTCACAGCCATGCAACCGGCCATGGCCGCACCGCAAGCCCATGTCACGCCGCTGCGCTCGGAACCGTTGCCCGAGTATCCGGGCAAGGAAGTCGAGATGATCGTCGTGGAATATCCGCCTGGCTCGGTCGATCCTGTACATCGCCATGACGCACATGCCTTCGTCTATGTGCTCGAGGGAAGCATTGTCATGGGCCTCAAGGGTGGAAAGGAGGTGACCCTCAAGCCCGGGGACACATTCCACGAAGGCCCGGACGATATCCATACTGTCGGGCGCAACGCCAGTTCCACACGGCCAGCCAAGTTCGTCGTGCTCCTGCTCAAGAACAAGGGCGCGCCAGTCCTGACTCCGGTGAAGTAGCCAACTCGTTCACGCAGGCACCGCCGGTGCCGGTGCGGGGCGCCCGCTCCGGGGCTGGGAAGCTCCGGCTGGCGCCCTCTCCTCGCGTGACCGGAACCGGCCATGAACGGCCCGTCGACACGGACGCCTAGATCGCTGACAATCGACGTGTGGATGGCAAACAATTTTCTTCGTGGATTGAATTGCAGACGAGCGGAAAAATATAAATGCCTCTGATCGACGTTTTTCTGCCTCATTATGATTTCCGCGAGCGACACACTGCCCTCGTAAACGCCCCGGCGAACGTTATTCTGGATTGCGTTACTCGCCAACGTGCGCAACACGATCCTCTTGTACGACTAGCCATCGGCCTGCGTGAATTGCCCTCACGACTTATGAACCGGTCGAGCAGCCCCCCGCTTGATCTCGACGATTTCACCTTTCTTGGTCGCGAGGGAGACTCCGGACTAGCGTTCGGGCTGACCGGAGCGTTCTGGCGGGCAGATTACGGTTTGCTAGATATTGGGTCCGCCGAAGCCTTCAAGACGACCGTCAGACAGGACGTCTGCCAGCTCGTCATGAGCTTCAACGTAGATGCCGATACGTCAGGCGCATCCTTGCTGAGCACGGAGACCCGGGTGTTTTGTCCAACTGCGGCAGTTCGTCGCCGATTTGCTCCCTACTGGTACATCATCCGTCCCGTCAGCGGGTTAATCCGACGGCGTATGCTTGCCAGGGTCCGGCGACAGGCCGAAAGTCTAGCCAAGGAACGTTAAGAGCTGTCTGCGGAACTGCGGGAAAGGCCGAGCGGGGCATCTAGAACGAATGGCTGCTATCCAGAAAACCCGAATGTCCTTATGGGTCGGCTACAGCCCGTCGCCGCAGGATTTCTTCGACCCTTGGGAAAACTGACTCCTGCCGGCCATGAAGAGCCGCTTGGTCGCTGCGTTCGCCGTCGTTCGGATGTCCGTTGTACCACCGCGGATTTTTTCCGATTACGCTTGCGCCACGCGTTTGAGATGCCGAAAGATCAGGCGGTACTACGCAGCGCAAGATTCAGTTGGTCAATGACGGGTACCCAGTCAGCGTCATCCATGAATTCGTCTCGCAGCAATGCTGCCTGAGATGGTGTCCAGAATGACGCCTCGCACAACTCGACGCCGCGCGGTAAAGGTGAGTGTGCGGCAATAAACTCGCCGATGGCGGCTTCGTCGGTGGGTAGCCCAAGTTGGGCGAACAGATCGACGAAGGTCGGATACTGCTTGGTCATGATTGATTTCTCTTTTGAACGCGCACCGCGACGTTGATCGTCATGTCTGGGGCAGCAACACCAGGCCCGCCGTCGGCGAGCGCTTGTTGAACGCGCTGCGTGCGACCAGGGCGCAAACCGCCAGCGTTCCAGCCAGTACCCCGAGGGACGACGAGGTGTGCCCGTGAGCTGAAAATCCCGTCGCGAAGGCGACCGCGGCCATTTCCAGCTTACGACCGAATTTGTGATTGCGTGCCATAGCGGTTGCCACCCTTCGCCTGCGCTTATTCAGGGTGGCCCGGTTCTCAATGCCGCGCCACCGACCGTGGATATCAGTACTCAGTCACCGGCGCATGCACCGGAGCGATCGATTGGTGCGGCGTCTGCGTGCGCTGGGCGGCCTTGTGCACCATCGTGTAGGCGTAGTCGACGCCCATGCCGTACGCGCCCGAGTGCTCCTTGGCCACGGCCATCACCTCGTCGTACGTTTCGCGGTTCTTCCAGTCGCGTTGCCACTCCAGCATGACCTGCTGCCAGGTCACCGGCACCACGCCGGCCTGAATCATGCGCTGCATCGCGTAGTCGTGTGCTTCCTTCGTCGTGCCGCCAGAAGCGTCGGCCACCATGTAGATCTCGTAGTCGCCTTCGAGCATCGCGCTCAGGGCGAACGTGGTGTTGCAGACCTCGGTCCACAGACCGGCGACCACAATCTTCTTGCGGCCGTTGGCGGCCAGCGCGTCGCGCACCTTCTGGTCGTCCCACGAGTTCATCGAGCTGCGTTCCAGCGTTTGCTTGCCCGGGAACACGTCGAGCAGTTCGGGGTAGGTGTAGCCCGAGAACGAATCGCTTTCCACCGTGGTGATGGTGGTCGGCACGTCGAAGATTTTTGCTGCCTTGGCCAGGCCCACGACGTTGTTTTTCATGGTCTGGCGGTCCATCGACTGCACGCCGAAGGCCATCTGGGGCTGATGGTCGATGATGATGAGCTGGCTGTTGCGCGGGGTCAGGACTTGCAGTTTGGCGTTCGACATGATGTTCTCCGGTATATAAATGGTAATTCAATAAGTTTGAGGTATTATCGGACGGCGCATCCGGCTCTCTGCTTGCTTGCCGGAGGTTGCTGCGCTGTCCATGTGCAGAACTATAGCGACCGTCACCCCGGAGAAAATGACGTATCGCTGTCATAGTTATTCAAAATTACTGAATATGCGTCACGCTATCAAACTGGCCAGTGGCGGCCCGGAATCAGCTATCAACGCCCCTCCCGGCCAGTTTGATTCGCCCGAAGGAACCGCCAAACTGCGGGCAGCGGCTTCGGCCCAAACTTCGGTCGTCACGCAGAGTGGAGTGAGAACGGCTGTGACGGGTCGGTCAGAGACGGTCGAGCTTCGAGGTCAGCAAACATGCGCAGAAGCGGGGTCTTGCCGCCGCGCATGGGACCGATTGCCGGTCACCGGCCGGAAAATTGGGCAGGTCTGCGCTCGAGGAAATGCGCAACCCCTTCCCTAAAATCCTCGCTCTGGATGCTTTCGAACATTTCGGCATTGGCGACTCGTGTGGCTTCGGCCAATGACTGGAACGGCTGCTCCCACAGTTGCCGCTTCATCACACGAATGGATCGGGGCGAAACGTTCTCGGCCAAGTCGTCGGCATAGTCGAGCGTGGTCGCCATGAGGGCGTCCGCATCCACCACACGGTCGACCAGGCCGATCCGCAGCGCCTCGTCAGCCAGCACCTTGCGCGCCGAGTACAACAGGTCGGCCGCACGACCGGGGCCGACCACGCGCGGCAGCAGCCAGGAGATGCCGTGCTCGGCAACCAAGCCCCGACGCGCGAACGCGGTACTGAATGCGGCGTCGGCACTGGCAAAGCGCATGTCGCTGTAGAGTGCGAACACCAGCCCCAGCCCCGCTGCCGCGCCATTGATCGCCGCGATCACGGGCTTGCGCATGGCCGGGAAGTAGCCATAGCGGGTCTGGTAGTCGGCGCGCCGGTTCATGTCGAACGGGCGCATCCACTGAGCGGCGCGGATATCGCCCGGTGGCAGCACTTCGAGCTCGTTGATGTCCATGCCGGCGCAGAAGCCCTTGCCTGCCCCGGTCAGCACCACCACGCGGACGTCGTCGTCGCGATCGACGGCCTCCATGGCGTCGCGCAGTTCGGCCTCCATGACCTTGGTCAGCGCATTGAGCTTGTCCGGCCGGTTCATGGTGACCACGGCGATCCGCTCGCTGTTTCCGGCGCGAGCAACGGTAATCTGACTGTACATGTTGCGATTCCTTTCGATGTCGTACTAAGGGAGCTGAACGGATCTCGGTTCCAGGAACTCCTCCAGCCCATACACGCCGCCTTCCCGCCCGACGCCGGACATGCCGAACCCGCCGAACGGTGCTGCAGGATTGAACCGGGCGCCGTTGACGTCCACCTGCCCTGCCCGCAGCCCGTTGGCGACCACTTCGCCAGCACCGTCATCGCCAGCCCAGACACTTGCTGCCAGCCCGTAGCGCGTGCTGTTGGCCAAGGTGATCGCCTCGTCGACGCTGTCATAGCACAGCACCGCCAGCACCGGTCCGAAGACCTCCTCATTCGCAAGCCGGCTGTCGGGTGCGACGTTGCCGTAGATGGTCGGCGCGACGAAATAGCCGGTCGCCGGCACCGGCACATCGACACCGCCGGCGATCCGATCAAAGCCTGCCTGCTCCGCTTCGGCGATATGCGCCTGCACGCGTTGACGCTGGTGCGCCGATAGCAAGGGGCCGATCCGGGTTTCACCATCGGCGGGATCGCCAAGCTTCATCGCTGCTGCCGCCTCCGCCAGCAGTTGCCGGCACTGCGGGTAGTCCTCGCGGGGTACGATCAGCCGGGTAGTCGCGCTGCAAGTCTGCCCCGAGTTGAGGAAACATGAGTTGACCGTCGCCTTGACCGCCCTGGAGAGATCCGCGCCCGGCAGCACGACGGACGCGGACTTCCCGCCCAGTTCCATCGACACACGTTTCATGTCGCCGGCCGCCTGCGCGGCGACCTTGCGGCCGACAGTCGTGGAGCCGGTGAACGACACCATCTGGATGTCGGGGTGCGATACCAGCGCCTCGCCGACCGCCGCGCCGCCCAACACGAGATTCAGGACGCCCGGCGGCAGCTTCGTCTGCTCGCACGCGGCCATCATCCGTTCGGTCACGGCCGGGGCCAGCTCTGACGGCTTCAGCACCACCGTGCAGCCGGCCAGCAGCGCCGGCGCCACCTTGGCCGTGATCTGATGCAGCGGGTAGTTCCACGGCGTAATAGCGGCTACCGCCCCGACCGGTGCCAGCGTCACGCGGGAATTGCCGATCGTCCGGACGAAGGCGAACGTGTCCGCCAGCGCCGCCGTGGCGCGCCACGCCGCGATTGGTGCATCGACCTGGATCCGACGCGACAGCTTCAGCGGCATGCCGACTTCGCGCGAGATCTCATTGGCCAGCTCCGCCGCGCAGTCTTCCAGCACGTCGGCCAGCGCGCGCAGATACGGTGCCCGTCCGGCTGCGCCCAGCGCCTGCCAGCCAGGCTGCGCCCGCGCGGCCGCCGCCACGGCTTCGGCCACATCGCCCGCGGTGCCGAGACTGACATCGGCCAACGGGGCTTCGGTCGCCGAATCGTAGACGCGAATTGACTCGCCGGCTCGAATCGGGCGACGTGCGCCGTCTATATAATGTTGGGCAAATTGCTTCACTGCGACTCCCTTGTGTTGCGTTTGTCGAGGAACGCAGCCATCACGCGCTGCGGTTCGCCGTCGGCATAGCATTCGAGTTGCGCCCGGATTCCGGCGACACAGGCGTCATCGAATCCCGGCTGCGTCATGGCGCGAAAGCGCTGCTTGGACAGGCGTACGGCGGTCGGCGGCAGCGCCGCGAGCGATCTGGCCTGCGCGAGCGCCTGCGCCATCAGTTCGGTCTCGCCGCATAGTGCCGTCACCAGACCGATATCGAAGGCGCGCTGGCCACTGACCAGATCGCCCGAGAGCGACATCTGCACGTTATGGGTGTGCCCCACGTGCAGCGTCATCAGGTAGGATCCGACGATGCTCGCCAGGCCTGCCTTGACCTCCGGCTGCCCCCAGCGGCTGTCTGGTGTGGCCAGCCGCCAGTCCGCACACAGCGCAAGCTGGAAACCCGCGCCTGCCGCCACACCCCGCACGGCGGCCACGCAGGGCTTCTCCAGGTCGCGTACGGCCTGGTACATCGCCCGTTGCCGATTCAGCCAGGGCACGAGCTGTTGCCAGGTCACCGTGGCCGCCTCATCAAGATCCTGTCCGGCACAAAACGCCCGCTCGCCGGCACCGGCCAGCACGACGGCGCGCACCGAAGGCTCGGCGTTGAGCCGGCCAAGGGCTTCGATCAACTCGCCGCGCAAGGCGTCATTGACCGCATTCATTCTGGTCGGGCGATTCAGCGTGACGATGGCAATGTCGTTATCCCGTTCGACGCGTACAGTTTCCATGTTCAATTCCACTTGAGTTCCACCACGGCATCTACCGCCATGACCCCTTCACCGGCAGCCATCACCATCAGCGGGTTGATATCCACCGATGCCAGCGCAGTACGGTGACACAATGCCCAGTCGCCGAGCGCCACTGCGGACGCTGCCAGCGCGTCGAGATCAAGCGCCGGGATGTCGCGATAGCCATCGAACAGCGGCGCCAGGCGCAGTCTTGCGCAGGCCGCCTTGACGTCTTCGGCCGTGAACGGCGCCAGCAGGGTCACGACGTCCTTGCGTAGTTCGAGCAGTGTGCCGCCCTCCCCGATCATCACCAGCGGCCCGAACACATGATCGACCGAGACCCCCAGCGCAAACTCATGACGGCCCTTGACCATCGTCGCCACAATTACCCGTGGCGATTCCACGCCCAGCCGCTGCAGCGTGTCGAGGCAGTCCTGCGCCGCCCGGGCCACGCCGGAGGCATCGGTCAGTCGAAGCTGCACGAGGCCGTGCTCGCTCTTGTGCGGGACGTCCGCCGCACAGCCCTTGACCACCACCGGCACCCCGCCGAGCGCGTCAAACGCCGCTACCGCCGCATCCACGCTGTCACAGAGTCGGTGCGCCACGATCGGTACGCCGGCTTCGGCGAGCAAGGCCAGGCTACGGGCTTCGTCCTGCAAGCCGCTGCCGTTGAGGCGCTGCGCGTCAGGCCAGGTCGACGCCGTCTCCGTCACCGTTGCCGCCGCGGCCAGCCGATGATGCGCGACATACTGCGCAAGCGCTGCAACGGCATCGGCTTCGGTGACAAAGGCCGGCACGCCGTGTCGCACGAAGACCTCGCGGACCGATTGTTGCGTCGCGCTGGCCACCAACGGCTTGGCTTGGCCCGCGCTGAAGGCGGCGGCGTCGCGCGCCAGTGCCTCGACGTCGTAGCCGGGACCCGCCACCGGAATGCCAACCATCACCATGTCGGCCTGCGGATCGGCGCCCAGCGCCTGGAGCACGCGCGGGAACATGTCGGCCTTGCCCAGCAGCGCCGCTGTCATGTCGAGCGGATTGCTGGCCGTGCCGAACTCGGGCAGGATCGCGCCCAGCTCGCGCAGCGTTGCCGGCTGGAGTTCGGTCAGCGGCAGATCGTGCCGTTCGGCCAGGTCGGCCGCCATCACACCCACCGCACCGCTATGGCTCATCACGACCGTGCGGCCCTGCCCCGGGGCGCGCTGCTGCAAATACAGCGGCACCGCGCGGACCAGTTCGCCAATGTCACGCGCACGCCAGATGCCGTGACGTGCCAGGAAGGCATCGATCGCGGCATCGTTGCCGACCAGCGCACCGGTATGCGAGGCCGCCGCCTTGGCACCGCGCTGGCTGTTGCCGGCCTTGATCGCCACGATGCTGGCGCCACGCGCTCGGGCCACTTCCGCCGCGCGGGCGAGCTGGGCAGGGTCGGACACCGATTCGAGGTAGACCAGGATCAACCGCACATCGGGGTCCGCCGCCACGGCCGCGGTCATCGCGCAGGCGTCGAGATCGGCGTCGTTGCCCGTCGCCACCAGGTAGCGCACGCCGTAGCCAGCCTGGCGCAGCAATGCATAAGGCATGACGCTCGCCGCGCCACTCTGGCTGATGATCGCGATCGGGCCGTCCTGGGGCGCCACCTCCATGAACATCGTCGAAAAATTGAGCACCGCGCCACTGGCGAAGTTGGCCGTGCCTTGCGCGTTCGGGCCCACCAGCCGCATGCCGCTGGCATTGGCCACCGCCACCAGTTCCTGCTGCCGCTGGCGTCCCGCCTCGCCCGTTTCGGCAAAACCCGACGCCATGATGACGGCAGCCTTGACGCCCGCGGCGCCGCACTTGCGCACCTGCCCAAGCGTGGCTTCGCCGGACACGGCAATCACGACGGCGTCCGGCGCCTTGCCGATCGCATCAAGATCGGGGTATGCACGATAGCCCTGGATGACCTCGCGCGCCGGGTTGACCGGAAACACCTCGCCCGCAAAGCCGAAGGTGCGCATGTAGTGAATCGGTCGTCCGCCCACCTTGTTGGGGTTGTCCGAGGCGCCGATGACGGCCACCGATGCCGGCGAGAACAGGGCGTCGAAGGTTGCAGTGGTCTCAGTCAAGGGTCGCTCCCGATGCCTTGACCACCGGCGACCACTTGCCCGCGTCATGCTGGATCAGTTTCGAGAACTCGGCCGGCGTTCCCGGCAGCGGCCGGGCGCCCAGCGCGGCGAGCTGTTTCTGCACGTCTGCCTGCGCCAGCACGGCCTGTAGTTCGCTGTTCAGGCGGCGGATCACGTCCGGCGTGGTGCCCTTCGGTGCCGACAGGCCGAACCAGATCGTCACGTCGAAGCCCGGCAGGCCAGCCTCGGCAATCGTCGGCACCTTGGGCAGCGCTTCCGAACGGGTCACGCCGGTCACGCCTAGCGCCTTGACCTTGCCCGCGTTGATGTACTGCCCCTGGCTCGATACGGTGTCGAACATCATCGAGATGCGTCCGCCAAGCAAGTCAGTGAACGCCGCGGCCGAGCCCTTGTACGGCACATGGACGATATCAATGCCGGCCATCGACTTGAACAGTTCGCCGGACAGATGGTTGGAGCTGCCGTTGCCGGCCGAGCCGAACGTCAGCGTGCCCGGCTTCTGCTTTGCCAGTGCGATCAGTTCCTTGATGTTGCCGACCGGCAGGTTGTTCGGCACCACCAGCACGTTGACCGTGGACGCCACCGAGCCCACGGCATCGAACGACTTGAGGGGGTCCACCTTCAGCGATCGGTAGAGCCACGGGTTGATGGCCATGGTACCGGTGGTGGAAAAGAAGAGCGTATAGCCGTCGGGGGCTGCCTGCGCGGCGGCCTCGGTGGCGATGGTACCGCCGGCGCCGCCGCGGTTGTCGACCAACACAGGCTGTCCAAGCTGCTGCGACAGGTGCTGGCCGATCAGTCGCGCCATCGCGTCAGTGGGTCCGCCGGCGGGAAACGGCACGACCAGGCGGATCGGTTTGGCGGGATAGCCGGTCGAGGCGGCAGCGGGGACACTAAAGGCGGCCGGGGTGGCAGCGACCAGCAAGGCGCATAACGGACGCCGGAATGCGCGAAGCACAGCGGAAAAGCACGGCATGTTGTCTCCAGATGTTTTCGTAAGCCCTCTCTGCCAGGAGGGATGCCTCAGTGTATGGAGTCCTGAGCCAACTCAAAAGAGTAGAATCGTCGATACCTGATATAGACTTTTTGGATGGAGCGCCAGGGTGAACCTGAAACAGCTCGAAACCGTGGCGCTGGTGGCCGAAGTGGGATCGCTGTCACGTGCGGCACGCTCGCTAGGGATCGCCCAGTCGCTGGTGAGCCGCACCATTGCCCAGATTGAGGCGGAATGGGGCGACCGGCTGTTCGAACGGACCGGCCGCGGCGTGGTGCTGTCGGAATTCGGCCAGCGGATCTTCCCGCATGTCCAGTTGGTGCTGGCCCAGTCGGCACGGCTGCGCGATGAGGTCAAGGACGCGGCGGGCGTCCCGTTCGGACAGGTGAGGATCGGCGTGCTGCCGTCAATGGCGCCGCGCCTGATACCGGCGCTGTTCGAGAATCTGCGCGCCTCGGCGCCCGGTGTCCGGCTGCGCGTGGCCGAAGGCTTCAGCGGACAACTCGACGAGGAACTGGAATCGGGCCATCTGGACCTGGCGGTCATCAACCGCTATGGTCCCGGGCCCCGCCAGGGAGAAGACGTGCTTGCTGAGGTCGCCACTTACCTGATCTGCGCGCCCGGGCATCCGCTCGCCGGGGTACCGACGGTGCCGTTCCGCAAGCTCGATGGTCTTCCGCTTGTCCTGCCACCGGCCCCCAACGGGCTGCGATCGATTCTCGACCAGCACGCGCGTCAGCTCGGCATCTCGCTGGATGTGGCGCTGGAAGTCGAATCGCTGAATACGATGAAGGAGGTTGCGCTTTCGGGTGGCGCTTTGACAATACTTCCAATCCTCGCAGTGGCTCACGAAGTTGCCACCGGGCGCTTGTCCGCCGTCGAGATTGTCGAGCCGCGCTTGCCACGGACCATTGCAATGGGCGTCACGCGACATCATCCGTTGTCCCGGGCGGCACGACTCGTTCTTTCTCGACTTCATGAGTTGGTGCCTGAAGTCGCAAGGAGCACGAGTGCCTAGTTGGAACACGGACACTGCGCTCAAAACGCCAATACTTACGGCGATCGTCTGAAAGGATGATGAATGCATCAATTCGCCGGCGTTGCCGCGAGAGCATCTGCTAGGCTCGACCTTCGGCTCGGGCCGCACCGCTCGGCGAAAGCATGTCGATCAGGGCTTGCATATAGCCCCGTACGAACTGGTCAGCACGTAGGCTGATGACCGCCATCGATTGTGGGAATATGCCGTCGGTCTCGATCGTCGCCAAGTCAGTGTCCCTGTCTGGCTCCAGCGCCATTTGCTGGAGTACGGCAACCCCCAGCCCGGCAGCAACATAGGCCTTGATGACATTGGCATCGGTGGCCCTGACCACTACACGTGGGGAGAGCCCATGGCGCTCGAACTCGCGCAGCACCTTCCAGCCTGAATTGAAGCGCTCGTCATAAGCCACCAGCGGGTATTGCGCGATGTCCTCGAGCGTGACCTTCTTCAGTCGCAACAGAGGATGACCGCGGGGAACGATCAGGCAGCGGCGGATCGGATAGGCATCAAGCGTGACAATGCCCTCGGGCGTGCTTTCCGGCAGTGTGGAGATGCCAAGGTCTACGGCGCCTTCGCTGACCCATCGCAGGATTTCCGTGGGTGTGCCCTGCGCCAGTTCCAGATCGACCTCCGGAAAGGCACATCGGAACCTCTTGATAACGTCGAGCAGCGCATACCGGGCATGGATGTGCGTAGTGCCGATACGCAGCGTTCCACGGTTCATCGTCTGGGTCGTACGCGCGAGGTTTGACAACGCGCGCGTGCCGTTCAAGACGCGCCTGGCAAGCGCTGCCGCTTCCTGCCCTGCATCGGTGAGGCCCACCAGCCGGTTTCCGCGACGCACGAACAACTCTATACAGATCTCGTTCTCGAGCGCACGGATCAGCTTACTGACCGCAGGCTGCGTGGTGTGCAGTGCTTCCGCAGCGCCCGAAACGCTCAGCTTGCTGTCGATCACGGCCTGGATGCAGCGAAGTTGTTGCAGCGTCATATCATGCCATTTTGGTAATGAATGTCTCCAAACATGTCATTTTACAGAATGGTTTGATCGACCCAGAATGACTGCTATCCCCTTTCCACGATAGAAGGCATCAGCAATGACAAGCAGTGTTTTCGACCAGGCCCTTCAGCAGCATATGTGGAGCACGGACGAGATGCGCGCCGTGTTCTCGGAAGAGAACCGGGTGCGGAAGTGGTTGGATTTCGAGGCGGCGCTGGCGCTGGAACAGGGAGAGCTGGAGATCATCCCAAGGGCCGCGGCACGGGAAATTGCCGCGCGGGCGCGGGTCGCACACTTCGACTTGGACCAGCTTGCCATGGAGGTTCGCCGCGTCAAACACCCGCTGGTGCCGGCGGTGCGCGCCCTGCAGCGCCAATGCGGCAGCGAAGCGGGGGAGTTCGTGCATTTCGGCCCGACGTCTCAGGACGTATACGACACAGGCATGATGTTGCAGGTCCGGGAAGCGCACCACCTCCTGACGCGAGACCTGGCTGCGGTGGCGCGGGTGCTGTACCTGCTTGCCGACACGCACAAGCATACCCCGATGACCGGCCGCACACATTCGGTACAGGCTTTGCCCATCACCTTTGGCCATAAATGTGCGATATGGTTGGCGGAACTTGGCCGCCACAATGAACGACTGGTCGCGCTGGAGGCGCGCACCTTTGTCGGCCAGATGGTTGGGGCGGTTGGCACTAAGGCGTCTTTCGGCCTGCACGCCATCGAGCTGGAAAAGCGGGTCATGGCGCGCCTGGGATTGAATGTGGCAGAGATAAGCTGGCAGCCTGCGCGGGACCGGCTTGGCGAGTATGTCGGGGTGCTGGGACTGCTTGGCGCGACGCTGGGCAAGATCGCCAATGAGATCATGAACCTGGAGGCCGACGAGGTTGGCGAAGTAGCTGAGCCTTTCAACGAAGGTAAGGTGGGCTCATCCACCATGCCCCATAAGCGGAATCCCGCAGTTGTGGAGACGGTTGTCACCCTGAGTCGCGCCATCCGCTACAGCGTGGCGATGATGCACGATGCACAGATGGTCGAGCACGAGCGCGATGTAGCCGCTGTGCGGATGGAGTGGAAAGCGGTTCCCGAGGCCTGCATGATGACGGCGGCCATGCTGGAAATGATGCATCAGGCGCTGTCCGGCCTGACGGTAAACACTGACAGGATGCGGGCCAACCTGGACCTGCTCGGTGGCTTCCTGATGTCGGAGCGGGTGATGTTCGCACTCGCCGAGAAAGTCGGCAAGCAAAGCGCGCATGAGCTGGTCTACGCCGCCGCCATGCAAGGGATGGAGGCTGGCATCACCTTCGAGCAGGCCCTGTTGCGCGACGCCGCGGTCCGCGACGCCCTGGATCCCTCATCACTCAGGCAGCTCCTGGACCCGTCCACTTATGTTGGGCTGGCGCCAGCAATCGTCGAAGCGGTCCTCGAAAAAATCCGGGCAAGCGGCTGGCTCAACTGACCGCATCAAAATCATACATAAACGGAGACCATGCAATGTTCCAAGCCGCCAAACAACTGGGAAGACTTGTCGCAATGACGCTGCTATATGCAGCCGCTGCGGCGGCGCATGGCGCGCAAGCCGACTCCTATCCAAACAAGCCCGTTCGCGTGATTGTGCCGTATGCCGTTGGCGGCGGCGGGGATATCGTCGGACGGCCGCTGGCTCAGTATCTTTCACAGCGTACCGGACAGCGTTTCATCATGGATAACCGCGGCGGCGCCAACGGCAATATCGGTATGGACATGGTGGCGAAGGCGCCCAACGATGGCTATACCCTGGTACTGGCGCTGACTGCGCAACTCGCCGTCAACCAGAGCCTGTACCGCAAACTTCCCTACGACCCTGTCAACGATTTCGAGCCAGTATCCTTGCTGGCTTCGGCGCCGTACTTCCTGGTGGTGCATCCGTCGGTGCCGGCGCATAATCTGGCCGAATTCATCAAGCTGGCCAAGGCCAATCCGGGCAAGTACACGTATGGATCGTCGGGCAACGGCAGCGGTCCGCACCTGTCAATGGAATTGCTGAAATCGAAGGCCGGCATCGACCTTGTGCACGTTCCCTTCAAGGGCGCCGGGCCGGCTATGCCAGCGCTGCTGGCCGGCCAGGTGAGCGCCATGTTTGCCAGCTACGGGCTCGCGGCCCAGCAGATCAAGGCAGGCAAGCTGCGAGTACTGGCCGTATCGACCGCAAATCGGGCGGTGTCGATGCCTGACGTTCCCACCCTCGCCGAAGCCGGCGTGCCCGGCTACGACTCCAATGTGTGGTACGCGCTATTGGCGCCGCGCGGCACTCCGAAGCCGATCGTTGCGCGCCTGAGCAGCGAAATCGCCGCGCTGATCAAGAGTTCGGATCTGCGCCAGCGCTTTCTGACCGACGGCATCGTGCCGGTCGGTTCTACACCGGAAGAACTGGGCGCCTATATCAAGACGGAGAGCGCCAAGTGGGGGGCTGTGGTGAAGCAGTCGGGCGCAACCATCGACTGATTTGCGGACGCGCAGGGCATTTTCGAACCGTCCGGACCGCTATTCAGACGCTGCCTCCCGCAAGGCCAGCATCTGCCCTACAAGGGGTTGTCGCGCCAGGTTACAAAGACTCATCGCCAAGGCTCTGGTTGAGCGGGAAAGTGCCTGAATTCCAGCGGCCTGTCGGGTCGACAGACGCCGCACGCCGCGCGCCAGTTCCGCCTCGATCCACGCCACGGTGGCACCGGCCAGGCGCAGGTCGAGCCCGGCTTCCAGGTAGCGGTCGGCCGGGCGGGCCAGCTCCACCCCTTCGAGATAGCCGCGGTAGAAGGCGACATGATGCTGCCCAAGCAACCGCGCGGGCACCACGGCAGCCGGCTGGCGGCGGCGCCGGGTGGTCGAACCAGCGGACGAACCGGAAATCGCGCACTATACCGTCTCGCAGCGACAGCACCTGGGTAGCTTTCTCCAGCGCGGAACCGGTCTCATACTCTTGCGCCGGCACGCCGACTGGCGTATCGCCTACAGCACTGTACCCCCCGGCGCCGACGGCGCCGCAGCCGCCTGCCAGCCCCCGCCCAGGGCCTTGAATGCAGCGATGGCCGCGCGGGCTGACTGCGCTTCGGCCTGCGCCTTCGCATCGGATGTCTTCAGCAGGTTCTCGTCGGCGAGCAGCACCTCGATCAGGCGGACAACGCCCTTCTCATAGGCCGCGAACGACGAATTCCGCGCCTGCCGGAGCGCCAGTTCCCCGCGTTCGAGGGTATTGGTCTGTTCCTCGCGCTTGACCAGCGCCGTGAAGGCATTCTCGACATCCTCCGACGCATGCAGCACGGCCAGCCGATAGCCCGCCAGCGCCTCGGCCTCCTGCCCCTTCGCCTGGTCGATCTGCGCCCCGATGCGCCCGAAGTCGAACAGTCGCCAGCGCAGCCCGGCCACGCCGGCAGCCTGGTTGGCACCAGCCGAGAACAGGTTGCCGCTGGCCACGGTTGTCGCGCTGCCCAGCAGCCCGCTGAGCGAGACCTTCGGGTAGTACTCGGCGATGGCGGCGCCGATGCGGGCATTCGACGCCGCCAGCCGGCGTTCCGCCACGATCAGGTCGGGGCGCCGCCGCAGCAGGTCTGCAGGCGTGCCGGTGGCTTCGATCCGTGGCGCGGCCGGGATCGCCTTGATGTCGGCGAGTTCGGCGCGGTAAGTGCCCGGGGGGTTGCCGAGCAGCACGTCCATCGCGTTCAGCGCAGCGTCGAGTCCGGATTCAAGTTCCGGAATCGTGGCCTCCACCTGCGCGAGCGCGCCTTCCGCCTGCTGCACCTCCAGCGCGGCGGCCAGTCCCTTGGCGTAAAGCAGCCTGACGGTCGAGACCAGCTTCCGCTGCGTATCCACCTGCTGCCGCGCGATCGACAGCCGGGCCTGCAAGCCACGGATGGTCACATAGGTGTCGGCGGCCTGTGCCGCCACCTCCACGCGGGTGGCAGCCAGCCCGGCCTCCGACGCCTGGTACTCCGCCTGCGACGCCTCGCGCTCCCGCCGCAGGCCGCCGAAGATGTCGATCTCCCAACTGGCGGTGAGGTCGGCCTCGTACAGGCTGCCATGCCGGTCGAAGTTTGGCGTCGCATTCAGCACCCGGCCCAGCGGCGTCTCCACGGACTGGTATTGCTTCGCGGCCTGGGCGCTGACGCCGCCCGAGGGCAGTAGCGCGGCCGTGGCGAAGCGCAGTCCGGCTCCGGCCTGCGTGACCCGTGCGGAGGCCGCCGCCAGGTCGAGGTTCTGGTCGAGTGCCAGCCGCACGAAGCGCGTCAGTTGGGGGTCGCCAAACCCTTCCCACCAGACTTCGAGATCCGCCCGGGTGGCGGCCCGGCGCTGCTCCACGTCGCGTTGCCCAAGGAAACGGTCGGCGGTAGGCACCTCGGGCCTGCGGTAGTCGGGGCCGACGGCACAGCCAGCGAGCGCCGCCAGAGTAGTCACGGCGGTAACGAGGCCGGACAGGCGAGTGAGTGATCGGGAACGGGAAGGGAGGCGTCGGGACTGCATGGGCTGCCGGAATAACATAGTCGAACTCTTTGCGTGACTTGTGACCATAATACAAACTGGTCACTCTTTGTCAATGACGATTCAACGTGTAAGCTCACGACATGACCGATACCCAACCCATCACCCCCCAGATGCGCGGTCCCGTGGACCACGGCGTGCGCAACCAGATCGTGGAGGCTGCCACCGAGCACTTCAGCCTCTACGGATACGAAAAGACCACGGTGTCCGACCTGGCCAAGGCCATCGGATTCTCAAAGGCCTACGTCTACAAGTTCTTCGACTCCAAGCAGGCAATCGGCGAGGCGATCTGCAGCAATTGCCTCAACCAGATGAGGCAGGCTGTGGACGAGGCGGTGGCCGGCGCTGACTCGGCCTCCGAGCGGCTGCGACGCCTCTTCGGCACGCTGGCGGAGGCTGGCAGCCGGCTCTTCTTCCAGGACCGCAAGCTGTACGCCATTGCCGTGGTGGCCTGCGAGGAACAGTGGGCTTCGGCCCGTGCCTACGATGCCCATATGCAGAAACTGATCCTGCAGATCGTGCGCGAGGGGCGCGAGTCGGGTGAGTTCGAGCGCAAGACGCCGCTCGACGAAACGGCTCATGCCATCTATCTCGTGATGAAGCCTTACCTCGACCCACTACAACTCCAGCACAACCTGGACTTCGTCGAAGTGGCGCCGGCGCAGCTCAGCAACCTGATCTTGCGAAGCCTGGCACCCTGATCGCTCCAAGTGCGCGCAGATCCCGGGGCGCGAAAACCGATAGTGACCATTGACTAAATTGGTCACTGTTACTACAGTGAAGGCCATCTGTATGGAGGGCCTTCATGCTTCAGCGCCGATTTTCCGCATCCACCGTCACCCACGCCGTCACCAGCGCTCCTGCGTTGGCGGCCATGTGCCTGCTGCCGCTCGCACTTGCGGCATGCGGCGGCAAGCCCCAGCCCGATCCCCGCGTGCAAGCGCCGCTGGTGAGGGTGGAAAACGTGCAGGACGCGTCAGCCGCCCGGCGCGCCTTCACCGGGATCGTCGCCGCACGGGTGCAGAGCGACCTGGGCTTCCGCGTGTCGGGCAAGGTGCTGGAGCGCCTGGTCGACACTGGCCAGTCCGTGAAGCGCGGCCAGCCGCTGATGCGGCTCGATCCCGTCGACCTGAAGCTGGCGGCGCGCGCGCGGCAGGAAGCCGTGGCCGCCGCCAAGGCGCGCGCCACGCAACTGGCGGCTGACGAGGAGCGCTACCGCGACCTCGTGGCGGCCGGGGCGGTATCGGCATCTGCCTATGACCAGATCAAGGCCTCCGCCGATTCGGCGCGGGCGCAGCTCAGGGCGGAAGAGGCACAGGCCGATGTCGCGCGCAACGCGTCCGACTACGCTGTGCTGCTGGCCGATGCCGACGGCGTCGTGGTCGAGACCCTCGCCGAACCCGGGCAGGTCGTGAATGCCGGACAGGTGGTGGCGCGGCTGGCCCGCGCCGGACAGCGTGAGGCCATCATCCATCTGCCCGAAACCCTGCGGCCGCCGGTAGGCTCCACGGCCCGCGCGACGCTCTACGGCAAGGACGGCATGGCAGTCACCGCGACCCTGCGCCAGCTTTCCGACGCCGCCGACCGCCAGACCCGCACCTATGAGGCGCGCTACGTCCTTGGCGGTGCATTGACCGATGCGCCGCTCGGCGCCACCGTCACGCTGCAGGTGGCCGATCCGCAGGAAGCGGCGCAATCCGGCCTGCAGGTTCCCATCGGCGCGCTCCACGATCCGGGCAAGGGCCCCGGCGTCTGGGTGCTCACCGGCACCCCGGCGCACGTGACGTGGCGGCCGGTCACCGTGCGCGCCATCAGCGACGATGCCGCGCGGGTCGTGGGCCAGATCCAGCCCGGCGACCGCGTGGTGGCGCTGGGGGCTCACCTGCTGAACGAAGGGCAGCAGGTCAGGTTGGCGTCGGAGGTGAAGGTGGCCGAAGCCGCCACCGACGGTAAAGGCCGCAACGGTGTGCGGGGGCAGCAATGAGTGGCTTCAATCTCTCGGCACTCGCCGTGCGCGAGCGTGCTGTCACCCTCTTCCTGATCCTCCTCATCTCGGTCGCCGGCTTCTTCGCCTTCTTCCAGCTCGGCCGCGCGGAGGACCCGCCATTCACCGTCAAGTCGATGATCTTCATCACGGCATGGCCCGGCGCGACGGCGCAGGAAATGCAGGACCAGGTCGCGGAAAAGCTGGAAAAGCGCATGCAGGAACTGCGCTACTACGACCGCACGGAAACCTACACAAGGCCCGGACTGGCGTTCACCACCGTCACGCTGCTCGACAGCACGCCGCCAAAGGAAGTCCCCGAGGAGTTCTACCAGGCCCGCAAGAAGCTTGGCGACGAGGCGCGTTCCCTGCCGGCCGGCGTCATCGGCCCGCTCATCAACGACGAATACTCCGACGTGACCTTCGGCCTCTTCGCGCTGAAGGCCAGGGGCGAGCCGCAGCGGCTGCTGGTACGCGAGGCGGAGACCATCCGCCAGCGCCTGCTGCATGTGGCCGGCGTGAAGAAGGTCAACATCATCGGCGAGCAGGCGGAGCGCATCTACCTGTCGTTCTCGCACGACCGGCTGGCCACGCTCGGCGTGACGCCGCAGGACATCTTCGCCGCGCTCAACAGCCAGAACGTGCTCACTCCCGCGGGTTCCATCGACACTGACGGGCCGCAGGTCTTCGTGCGGCTCGACGGCGCGTTCGACAAGCTGCAACGCATCCGCGACACCCCCGTGGTGGCACACGGCCGCACGCTGAAGCTGTCTGACATCGCCACCGTCGAACGCGGCTACCAGGACCCGGCCACCTTCGTCGTGCGCAACAAGGGCGAGCCGGCGCTGCTGCTCGGCATCGTGATGCGCGACGGCTGGAACGGCCTCGACCTCGGCAAGTCGCTCGACGCGGAAGTGGCGAAGGTCAACGCCGAGCTGCCGCTGGGCATGGAACTGAGCAAGGTCACGGACCAGGCCGTCAACATCAAGTCGGCCGTCGACGAGTTCATGGTCAAGTTCTTCGCCGCGCTGATCGTGGTGCTGGTGGTGAGCTTCGTCAGCATGGGCTGGCGGGTGGGTATCGTGGTCGCGGCGGCCGTGCCGCTGACGCTGGCCGCCGTCTTCGTGGTCATGGCCGCGACCGGAAAGAACTTCGACCGCATCACGCTGGGCTCCCTGATATTGGCCCTCGGACTGCTGGTGGACGACGCCATCATCGCCATCGAAATGATGGTGGTGAAGATGGAGGAAGGGTATGGACGGATCGCGGCGTCGGCCTATGCCTGGAGCCATACGGCCGCGCCGATGCTGTCCGGCACGCTCGTCACCGCCGTGGGCTTCATGCCGAACGGCTTCGCGAAGTCTTCCGCAGGCGAGTACACCGGCAACCAGTTCTGGATCGTGGGGATCGCGCTGATCGCGTCGTGGATCGTCGCGGTCGTTTTCACGCCCTATCTCGGCGTGAAGCTGTTGCCCGAGATGACGAAGGTGGAAGGCGGCCATGGCGCCATCTACGCCACGCCGAACTACCAGCGCTTTCGTGGGCTGCTGGGGAGGGTCATCGGGCGGAAGTGGGTCGTCGCGGCAATCGTCGTCGGACTGTTCGCCGCGAGCGTGGTCGGCATGGGCGCCGTGCGCAAGCAGTTCTTCCCGACCTCTGATCGTCCCGAGGTGCTGGTGGAGGTGCAGATGCCCTACGGCACGTCCATCGAACAGACCAGCGCCGCGGCGGAGAAGGTGGAAGCGTGGCTCGACAAACAGCCAGAAGCGAAGATCGTGACGTCCTATATCGGCCAGGGGGCTCCGCGCTTCTACCTGGCGATGTCGCCGGAACTACCGGACCCGTCCTTCGCCAAGATCGTGGTGCGCACCGACAACCAGGAAGAACGCGACGTGCTCAAGGGCCGGCTCCGCCAAGCCATCGCCGAAGGCCTTTCTCCAGGCGCGCGGGTGCGCGTGACGCAACTGGTGTTCGGGCCCTACTCGCCCTTCCCGGTCGCGTTCCGCGTCATGGGTCCGGACCCCGACAAGCTGCGCGCCATCGCCAGGCAGGTAGAGGGCGTGATGGACGCGAGCCCGCTGATGCGCACCGTCAACACCGACTGGGGCCCGCGGGTGCCGGGGCTGCACTTTACGCTCCAGCAGGACCGGCTGCAGGCGGTCGGCCTGACCTCCCACGACGTGGCGCAGCAGCTTGAATTCCTGCTGACCGGCGTGCCGGTGACCGAGGTGCGCGAGGACATCCGCTCGGTGCAGGTGGTGGCGCGCGCCGCGGGCGACATCCGCCTCGACCCGGAGCGCATCGCCGGCTTTACGCTGATCGGCGCCAACGGCGAGCGCGTTCCCCTCTCGCAGGTCGGCACGGTGGACGTGCGCATGGAAGATCCCATCCTGCGCCGACGCGACCGCACGCCGACCATCACCGTGCGGGGCGACATTGCTGACAACCAGCAGCCGCCCGACGTATCGAAGGCCATCCTGGCGCAGCTGCAGCCGGTCATCCAGACGCTGCCTTCGGGCTACCGCATCGAGATGGCCGGTTCCATCGAGGAATCGGGCAAGGCGAACAAGGCGCTGGCGCCGCTGTTCCCCATCATGCTGGCGATCACGCTGCTGATCATCATGTTCCAGGTGCGGTCGATGGCGGGCATGGTCATGGTCATCCTGACGAGTCCGCTCGGCCTGATCGGCGTGGTCCCGACGCTACTGCTCTTCCACCAGCCGTTCGGCATCAATGCGCTCGTGGGGCTGGTGGCGCTGTCCGGCATCCTGATGCGGAATACGCTGATCCTGATCGGGCAAATCCAGGGCAACCTGAAGGAGGGACTGTCGCCGTACGACGCGGTGGTGGAGGCTACCGTGCAACGGGCCCGGCCGGTGCTACTGACGGCCGTGGCGGCCATCCTCGCCTTCATCCCGCTCACGCACTCGGTGTTCTGGGGCACGCTGGCCTATACGCTGATCGGGGGGACGCTCGCCGGCACGCTGTTGACGCTGGTGTTCCTGCCGGCGATGTATGCGATCTGGTTCCGAATCCGGCCGCCGGCGCAGGTGGCGGTGCAGGAGGCCCCCGTGGGCGAGGTGGCGGAGATGGCGTAAGCGGGGCGGTCGCGAGACTCAGATCAGAGCGATCGAAGAAAATGGGCACCGACCCATGCCCGGCAGCCCTGCCGACGCCTAGGTCCGCACACAAAGCGGAGCCCCGAATTGCGGACCTACAAGCAGCGCCGATCGCCCTGGATGGCTTAGGGTTGAATCCTCACTCATCGCCGATTCGAATCCTGCATGATCAGTCCGCCATCTTTTGGTCATGTTCCCCTATTCGGGGGATTTCATTCAGCCAGGAATTGCTGATACTCCGGTGAAGGTACTCAGCGCAGGTTAGCTATAGCCTATAGGCAGGGGGAATCATGGGGACGTTATTCCGGATGGCCACAGGTGTGCTCCTGATGGCTCAAATTGGTACAAGCAGCGGCCAGGACGTAGCGCGGATCGCGCGGGGAAAATACCTAATGGAGGGCGTGGTGGCTTGCGGCAATTGCCATATCGCTCGAGGTGAGAAGGGCGAGCCGATCTTCTCCAGGGGCCTGTCTGGCGGCATGGTCTTCGACGAGCCGCCGTTTAAGGCCTACGCGCCCAACATTACCCCTGACCCTGAGACTGGCATCGGAAAATGGACCGATGCTCAGCTTGGCAAGGCGATCCGTGAAGGCATTCGACCGGACGGGAGCATTATCGGTCCGCCTATGCCAATCGAGTTCTACCGGCGCATGTCTGATGCCGATTTGGCAGCGATCATTGCGTATTTGAGGGTGCAGCCACCCGTGAAGAACGCCGTCGAGAAGTCCAAGTACAACATCCCATTGCCGCCGAACTATGGCCCGGCCGTGAAGGGCATTCGTGCCCCCTCCCCTAAGGAAACGATCAAGTACGGGGAGTACCTCGCCAATATCGGGCATTGCATGGAATGTCACACGCCGCGCGATGAAAAGGGAATGCTTCAGCTCACGCGTCTAGGCGCCGGCGGCCAAGTGTTCAAGGGACCCTGGGGCGAGAGTGTTGCGCGCAATCTGACTCCGCATGAAAGTGGCCTAAAGGGTTGGAATAAGACAGAGATCGCCCTGGCCATTCGCGGCATAGGCAAGAACGGCGCTCACTACAAACCGCCCATGGCGTTCGATTGGTACAAAAATATCAACGCCTCCGACATGAACGCGCTGGTCGCATACCTTGGATCACTCAGACCACAGCCATTCGCCGGCAGAGAGTAGTCCCCCCTGGCACATCCACTCGAAGAGTTCCCGTAGCGTTACGTTGATCAGGCAAACTTCCCAATGGTTAGGGGATCGCTGATCGTGCGACACGTGCTGCTTGCCCGCGGCGTGTCGGTAGTCAAGTTTCAGCGGGCAGCGAAGTTCGTTCTTGTCTTGTCACATACGGTACTAGTGTGCTGTGACCTGCTGTACGACCAGCAGTCTCCTACCTGGACAGGCGTGATGAGTAATCGTCGGGTCTGAAGCTCCGGGGACAATGTACCCGTCGAAAGACGTCATGATTCGGCGACGAATGGTGGCGACGCTGCAAGCCGCAACGCGGTGTAGGGACTAGGAAATTTCCGCATGCGCAACAGATGTGAATCGCTGATAAACCGCGTCAATTCCGATGGGCCAAAGCGGCTGGTAGGCCCTGACCAAAAGGTAAGCAGCTGGTTGCTCCTTTGATCAGTAGGGGCACGTCGTCATCAGGGCTGCCGTGGGATAGGCGGGCGCTAAACGGACAGTCCTCGGGCTGGAGGTATCGCCGAGGTCGGCAAGAACGGGAACGTGGTAAGCCCGATTCTCTGCCAACATTTAGAACATCGAATCGTTGGCAAGCGACCCGTGAGGGAAGCTGTTGGGGAAGCGGGTAAGAGAACGCGCAAAAAGCGAATGCCAGACTGTAATCGTCCGGATAGGAGTTCAAACTTTGCTCCGACCTGAAAGGGTGCAGACTTGCGCGAGGTGTGGCTGTCGCGAACCAGTATTTGCGGTCCAACGCGGGGCAGCTTGGAAGAGACTGTCGTTGTTTTACGGCAGTTCAGCGCCTCCGCCTCAGCAATGAGATGGGCCAACGATATGACGTATGCGAAGGTCTTGTGCTGTATGGAAAGGCCGGCGCCGGGCAACGGTGCTTTAGCCATGCGCGAGCCGTATGCGGGGAAACTCGCACGTACGGTTCTTTGGGGAGGGGGCGACGGTGACGTCGTTCCCTTACCCGCTAATGAGGTCTGCGCTTGATGTTGCGCAGGTCAAGGACTTCGGTTTCCGCAACGCGGGAGAGATGGGCCGAGTCAAGCCGCTTTTCTCCGTTCGCATCTTTCCTGGCGTGCTTTGCGCGCCGCTCTTGAGTGGCTGCCGCTTGAGGCGAGGAAATGCCAGCGAGGCTCTCTTTTCGTACCTATTATCCAATCCGTCAACGCAAGGAATCGCCCGTGGCAATGAGACGGCGTTTCGTTGCAATGACCACCGGTGCCTGTAGCAGGCCACGACTGTCCACCAGTGCGTGACCGCCACACACCTTTCGGTTCCCGATGTGGGCCAGGGCCCGGCGAAGCCTGTAGTGACTTGCAGGATTCGCGCCCCGGGGTGTCGCTGCAGTTCATTTCCCGCCGAGCGTTCCCATGGTTGGTGCAGGCACCGGACGACGCCCTTGTCCCCAATCGCCCAAGTTCCTTGGGCCATGCAAAGAGGAATGTCGACTATGTCCAGTTCTGTTCGTTCCGAAGGCAGTCAGCCACAGCCTGGCGATGACCACGGCTCTACCCGCGTGCCGCTAAACCTGACGGTCAACGGCACGCTGCATCGCCTCGATATCGACCCGCGCGAATCGCTGCTCGACGTCCTGCGCGAGCGCCTGGATCTCACGGGCACGAAGAAGGGATGCAACCAGGGCGCATGCGGCGCCTGCACGGTGCTGGTGAACGGGCGCAGGATCAACAGCTGCCTTGCGCTTGCCGCCATCTGTAATGACGCGCACGTCAGCACGATTGAAGGCCTGTCGACGGTCGACGGCGAATTGCATCCGCTACAGGCCGCGTTTATCGCGCACGACGGGTTTCAATGTGGATTCTGCACGGCCGGCCAGATCATGTCGGGCGTAGCCTGCATTGGCGAGGGTCATGCCACTTCGCCCGAGGAGGTGCGCTTCTGGATGAGCGGCAACATCTGCCGGTGCGGGGCCTACCCGGGAATCGTCGCGGCGGTCGCCGAAGTTGGAGGGAGGAAGCAGCCATGATCCCGTTCATACTGCAGAAGGCCAGCTCGGAAGCGGAAGCGCTGGCCGCCGCCGCGGGTGGGGCGCGCTTTATCGCCGGCGGCACCACGCTGGTGGATCTGATGCGGGAGCACGTGGAGCAGCCCACGCGGCTGGTCGACATCAACGCACTGCCGCTTGGCCATATCCGCGTGGAGGGCGACGAGCTGGTCATCGGCGCGCTGGCCCGCATGTCCGATGTCGCTGCGCATCCCGATGTCTGCCGCCTCCATCCGGTGATTGCCGAGTCGCTGCTCGAGGGCGCCTCGCCCCAGCTACGCAACATGGCCAGCATCGGTGGCAACCTGCTCCAGCGCGTGCGCTGTCCTTACTTCCGCATGCTCGATGCGGCCTGCAACAAGCGCACCCCGGACAGCGGTTGCGCGGCCATCGACGGCCTGCATGCGGGCAATGCCATCCTGGGCGTCAGCGACCATTGCTCGGCAACACATCCGTCCGACCTTGCGGTTGCACTGGTCGCACTGGACGCGGTGGTCTATGTACATGGCCCAAACGGGTCACGCCACTTCCCCGTGGAAGACCTTTACCGGCTGCCCGGGACCACGCCGCATCTCGAACACGCCTTGGAGCCCGGCGAACTCATCGTCGAGGTCAGGGTTCCACCGCTCCCTTATGCACGGAATGCGCGTTATCTAAAGGTGCGGGACCGGGCCTCATATGAATTTGCCCTGGTATCGGCCGCGGCAGCCTTCGAGGTTCGTGATGGCGCGATCCAGGGCGCACGCCTCGCATGCGGTGGCGTCGGCACCAGGCCGTGGCGCATGCGTGCTGCTGAAGTCGCCTTGCAAGGCAAAGCGCCGACGCGCGAGAGCTTCGAGGCGGCCGCGGTGACTACGATCGCAGACGCCGCTCCTCTGCCCGGCAACCGATACAAGGTTGCGCTGCTGCAACGGACCGTGGTCCGGGCCCTCGAACTCGCAGGAGAAACCAGATGACGAGCGCAAACCATATCGGCCAACCGCATGCCCGCATCGACGGGCGCGCCAAAGTGACCGGCAGGGCGCAGTATGCCGCTGACTTCAATCAACCCGGGCAAGCCTATGCGGTCATCGTGGGCGCTTCGATCGGACTGGGACGAGTAGTCGAGCTCAACACGGAAGCGGCGCGTAGGCTGCCAGGGGTCTTGGCGGTACTGACCCATGAGAACGCCCCGAAACTGGCGTATGCGCCCCACAAAGGCTTTATCGATCCGGCACACGGCGAACGTCTCCATGTCCTGCAGGACGATCATGTCCGCTTCTACGGCCAGCCGGTTGCCGTGGTCGTGGCACAGACCCTGGACCAAGCCGAGCACGCAGCCTGCCTGCTGCATATTCGCTATGCCGAGGAAACACCTGTTTCCGACCCGCTCGACAAGCGTGCCGAAGCCGTGGTGCCGGACGAAGCACGCGAGCCAGGCCCCCATTCGGCCGACCGGGTACGCGGCGACCCTGACGGTGCGCTGGCGGCAGCCGCGGTCAGCATCGATGCCAGCTACGATGCCGCGCGTGAAAATCACCTGCCGATCGAGCCGAATGCCACCATTGCAGCCTGGGAAGGCGAGCGGCTAACGCTCTGGAGCAAGAGCCAGTTTGTGGTCAACGAGCAGGCCGAGATCGCGGCGATCTTCGGCATCCCGGCTGAGAATGTCCACGTCATCTGCCCGTTTATCGGCGGCGCTTTTGGCACCAGCCTGCGCACGTGGCCGCATGTCACGCTGGCGGCGATCGCCGCGCGCGAGGTCGGCAGGCCCGTCAAGCTGGTGCTGTCGAGGCGGCAAACCTTTCATCTTGCGGGGCACCGGCCACGCACGGTCCAGCGCGTGGCGCTGGCGGCGACGCCGGAGGGCAGGCTGACCGGCATCGTGCATGAAGGCACCGGTGAAACCAGCCGCTATGAGCAGTTCACCGAAGCGCTCACAGCGGTGACGCCTTTCCTGTATAGCTGCCCTAATGTGCGCACGCGCTACCGGCTGGTGCCACTGGACATCAGCACACCGACCTATATGCGGGGTCCGGGCGAAGCCACGGGCGTCTTTGCGCTGGAATGCGCAATGGACGAGCTGGCCCATGCCCTCCAGATGGATCCGCTGGAGCTGCGCCGTCGCAATGAACCCCGGCTCGACGAGGGCCTGCAACTGCCCTTCTCCAGCCGCTCCATGCTTGCCTGCTACGAGCGCGGCGCCGACGCGTTCGGCTGGGCCCGCCGCACGCTGGCGCCCGGCTCGATGCGAGACGGCCGCCTGCGCATCGGCTGGGGCATGGCCTGTGCCACTTACCCGGTCTTCCATGGCCAGGCCAGCGCCCGCGTGCGCCTGCTTGCTGATGGCACCGCCGAAGTGGAAGCCGCAGCCAGCGACATGGGACCTGGCACCTACACCTCGATCACGCAGATCGCCGCCGAGACGCTGGGGCTGCCAATGGACAGCGTGCGCTTCAGCCTTGGCCGCTCGGATTTCCCGCCCACCCCGCCACATGGCGGCTCCATGACCCTCGCTTCGGTCGGCTCCGCCGTGCGCTTCGCCTGCATGGCGGCGCTGGACCTGCGCCAAGCGCGCGCAGGCCGCACCGATGGCGGCATTGAAGCCAGTGCCACGGCGGGTCCCGATGCCGAATTGCGCAGCCGCTTCTCCATGCATGCCTTCGGTGCGGTGTTCGTGGAAGTCGCAATCGATCCCGATGTCGGTACGATCCGCGTCCGGCGCGTGGTCGGCGCCTATGGCGCGGGTCGTATCGTGAATCCGCGGCTAGCAGCCAGCCAGTGCACGGGCGGGATGGTCGGCGGCATCGGCATGGCGCTGATGGAGCGGACTGCCCTCGATGCGCGCGATGGCCGGCCCGTGAATGCCCATATGGCGGATTACCTCGTGCCCGTCAACCTGGATATCCAGGCGCTCGAAGCGCATTTTGTCGACGAGGTCGATCCCCATGTAAACGAGCTAGGCGTAAAGGGACTGGGGGAAATCGCGCTGGTGGGCGTGGCGCCGGCCGTGGCTAACGCGGTGTTTCACGCAACCGGCAAGCGAGTGCGGGAGTTGCCGATCCGCATCGAGAATCTGGTCGAACACTAGTGCGCATCCGCACGGGCCTGCCCTTGCACGCCACCGCGGGCGGGCGTGCCGACCTGTTCACGCTGCATGGCAATGCGATCATGGACGAGGGAGTTCGAATTGCCGAGAGCCAGAAGCCCAGTTAGCTGATGGTCACTGCCTCATCGCGACGCCGCATCGCATGCTATATGGCGCGGAGAGACATGCGTAGCAGGTACGACCTGCGCCTGAGGCGCGTTGCGCCCCGTACCCCAGTCTCAGGCCCCCGATCTGCTCAGCAACACCGGGTCATTGCGATAGAGATCGGGAAAGATCTGCTTCAGGTTGCCGATCTTGGGCAGGTCGTTGATCACGATGTATGGGTGGCGCGGATTCTTCGTCAGGAAGTCCTGGTGATAGGCTTCCGCCGGGTAGAACCCTTTGTAGTCCTCCACGCGCGTCACGATCGGTGCGCGGAACGACTTGGCTGCCCCAAGCTGGGCAATATAGGCCTCGGCAATCGCGCGCTGCGCCGGCGTGACCGGAAAGATCGCGGAGCGGTATTGGGTGCCGTGATCGGGCCCCTGGTAGTTGAGCTGGGTCGGGTTGTGTGCCACCGAGAAGAAGACCTGCAGCAGCTTGCCGTAGCTGACTTGCGCCGGGTCGTAGCGGATTTCGACGGATTCCGCGTGGCCCGTCGTGCCTGAGCCAACCTTCTCGTACTGCGCCGTGCTGGCCGCGCCGCCAGCATAGCCTGATGTCACACGCGTCACGCCACGCACGTGCTCGAATACGCCCTGCACACCCCAAAAGCAGCCGCCCGCGAACACGGCCGTCTCGATGTGGGCATCACCGGGCTTCTCGTCCTGCGAGGGGGCGGGAATGCGTACCGCATCCTCCGCGGATAATGCGGGCCGCCCCCAGATTCCGGCAGCCGCCACCAGCATGGAGACACCCATCAGCCTAAGCGTTGTGAAGCGCGTCAAGCGCTGCAGTGTTGCGATCGCGTTCATGTGAATCTCCTTGGGTTCAAAAGGTTAGCCGAATGTGAAGGCATAAGCCTCCACGCCGGGATCGAGGAATTCGATGGCAAACGTGCGGTCCCTGATCTCGCCGTCCTGCCGCACCAGTTGGTAGAGGCGCTGGGCGGTGACCTCGCCGGTTCCATCCGGCGCGGTGTCGGTGCCGTGCGACGTGCCTGGCTCGGCGCCGTCGATCGTCACGCGGAACCTGACCGGCTTGCCGTCCTGGGCCGGACCGAGCACGAGGTGCAGGTCGCGTGCGTGGAAGCGGTAGACGATGCGTCCGTTCGGGCGGTCAAGCGTGGCGCGCTCTGCGCCGATGCGCCAGTTGCCGGCAAGGCCCCATTGATTCAGGTCGGGCTTCGCGGGCGCCGTGTAGTCCTTGGGCCGGTCATGCGCCGCGCCGCCAGGCGAGCCGAAGTTCTCCGCGCGTTCGTATCCAACATAGGTCTCCGGCGATCGTATCGCACCGTTGTCCGCCGCCATCTGCACCCCACTGCCGGTCTTGTCGTTCAACGTGGCCGGCATGGCCATCGCGATCTTCGCCACATCGGCGTGGCCGGCTTCTTCCAGCAGTTGGCGGATCACGGCTTCCGAGTGTTCGTATTCACCTTCGCCGAAATGGTGGAAGCGAATTCGGCCCTGCGCGTCGATGAAGTAGTGCGCGGGCCAGTACTGGTTGCCGAAGGCGCGCCAGATGGCGAAGTTGTTGTCAATCGCCACAGGATAGGTCACGCCGAGCTCGCGGGAGGCCCTCTTCACGTTGTCAATATTGCGCTCGAACGCGAATTCCGGTGCGTGGACGCCGATGACGACGAGCCCCTGGTCCTTGTACTTGTTGGCCCACGCCTTCACGTAGGGCAGCGTGCGCAGGCAGTTGATGCAGGAGTAGGTCCAGAAGTCGACCAGCACGACCTTGCCGCGCAGGCCCTCGGCAGTCAGCGGAGGGGAGTTCAGCCATTCGACGGCACCGTTGAGTCCCGGGAACAGGCCTTCGACCGGCAGCGCCGCTGCCCTGCCCCCGGCACGCGTCATCATCGCGCCCCCACTGGCGTCGCCCGGCACCGCGCCTTTCGGATTCGCGCTCGTCATTATCGTGCCGTCCTGCTTGTCGGCGGCCTTGTTGCCGGCCAGCCTGTTGACGAGGTGCTGCTCCAGTCCGCCCGTGGCAATCGTCGAGACACGCGCCAGCACGCCGGTATCGAGACCCAGCCCGATCGCCACCACGCCGACGAGCATGGCGGCGCCAATGCCGCGGCGTATCCATTCGCCAGCGTCGAGCGAACGCTTCATGGCCGCGAACACCCGTCCCCCGATCAGCAGGGCCACCGCCAGTGACGTCGCCGCGCCGGCCGCATACGCCAGCAGCAGCAGCGTGGTACCAAGGTTGGCGCCTTGCAGTGCCGCGCCGGTCAGGACGAGGCCCAGGATCGGTCCCGCGCAGGGCGCCCAGAGCAGCCCAGTGGCGATGCCCAGCAGGAACGATGAGGCCGGGCTGGCTGCACGGCCATCGGCTTGCGCGAAGTTGGACAGGCGGCTGCCTGCGCTGACCAGCGGGCGCATCAGCCGCTCGGCAAGCTGCGGTAGCAGCAGCGTCAGGCCGAACACGGCCAGCAGCGCAATGGCGAGCCAGCGTCCGTACTGGTTGGCCTGCGCCACCCAGCCGCCGCCCACGGCCGCCAGCGTGGCCACCAGCGCGAAGGTGACACCCATGCCGGCCAGCAGCGGCAGGCCGCTGCGCGCGAACGGCTGGTCCGCGCGTGCGAATACGAACGGCAGTACGGGCAGGATGCAGGGGCTCAGGATGGTGAGCGCACCGCCGAGATAGGCAAGGATCAGGAGCAGCATGGTTCTGTACGTGTCGACAGGGAGGGCTTCACGGAAGTCGTCAGGCGGCGGGCCGGAATGTCATGGCGACCCCGTTCATGCAATAGCGCAGGCCGGTCGGCTTCGGGCCATCGTCGAAGACATGTCCCAGGTGACCGCCGCAGCGCCGGCAATGGACCTCGGTGCGCAGCATGCCGAAGGTACGGTCCTCGGTGGTACCCACGGCATTCTCCAGCGGTGCCCAGAAGCTGGGCCAGCCGGTCCCGCTGTCGAACTTGGTCTTCGAGGAGAACAAGTCGAGCTCGCAGCCGGCACAGGCAAAGATGCCGTTGCGATGCTCGCCGTTGAGCGGGCTGCTGAAGGGTCGCTCCGTGCCCTCGTTGCGCAGCACGGCGTACTGGGCCGGGGACAGTTTCCGGCGCCACGCCTCGTCGCTCATGGTGACCTCGAAGCGTTCCGCTGCCTTGCGGGTCTCGCCAGCAATCGCCGCGCCGCCGGCCAGCGCACGCCAGCCGCCCATGGCGGCAAGTGTGGCGGCCAAGGTGCCGCCGGACAATAAAAAGCGCCTGTTGATGCGCATGATGGCCTCCTATGCAGGTGAGGGCGGCGCAGGTCTGGCCAGCACTTCCGCTGGCTGTTTCTGTCGCGCCACTGCTGCATTTAAGGTGACCGGTGTATCTGGTCTGTAGTGCCTTGCGACGCGGGTTGTCAGCGCAAGTAGCCAGACTCCAGCTTGATACACAGCGATACAAGAATCCGATGGGACCGCCCTGAAGGTGACGTCGGCACGATGTAGCGGCCGCCGGTCATCCGCGGCCCCATGATGACGATTCTGGTCCTTTTTGGGGTGGCCGTCTCTATAGGCCAGCGGCTCCCAGTCGGCTCGCCCGGAATCGCTTCAGTGAAGTGACTGTTGCCTCGAATCGAGCAACCACTCCAGTTCCTGCACCTTCAACGAAGTTGGAACATCAGAACATCCCTTATGTCCGTTCGTTGCCGGTTCGTGTTGGCGGCGGGCTACGGCCTGAGCCGGCCATGAGCGGCCATTCCGCGCTTACGAGCTATACTCCCCAGCCCGGCAATCTGCGTGATACGACAAGGCCTAATGAAAGCAAGAAAATTATTCATCGCTTCGCTAGGAGCGTTGGTGTTGACTCAACCATCACTATCCTTCGCGCAAAACATCAACGGGAAAAATCTTTACACACAGAGATGCGCGATGTGCCACGGCGCAGATATCAAGGGCACGGGGCCATTGGCCAAGAAAAGCAATCCCCCCACGCCTGATCTCACAACTGCTGCGTTCAAAAAGCGACTCAATGATTATCCGGGCGTCATTGTTTCATCGGTAATACTTCGTCCGAACGGGGACCTGATTCCGAGAACTTTGAGGGAGAACGGCGTAAAGCTGGCGCCGCACTCCTGGACCGTTCAGGATTTTCGCGATTTGAATAAATACATGAGTGACGTGATTTCCAAAAGCAGATGATTGCGTGTTGACCGTCTGACCGCGATGGGTCGTTCTGAGACCCTCCCCTCAAGATCGCGGCCAACCCTGCCGTTCCGGGCCGGTCGGGCATTCCGATCCAATAATTTTCAGTCGCCGGCAACGGCCGCACATGCGACGTCATACGCGCCGACGGCGGCTGGCGCAGTCGGGGTGAGCTGTGGGCGGGCACGATGGACAAGCTGGCGTGGCCGCCCACGCTGGGCATCAGGACGCGGCGCGCGCGGCGAAGGTGATCCGAGGTGCGAGGCGGTTGATGAGCCAATCTCCACGGTCACTGCATGTCAACTCGCATTCCACGTCAGCCAACAGGGCCGGCACCACCTTGTCCAAGGGGAGCGTTGGCGCTGCACCCGTGTCGGAGCGATAGACGGTCAGACCGAAGGCCACCTTAGCCACGGATCCGCCCTGCTCCAGGACAACAAAATTGCTGACATAGTGTCGAGTGAACAGCGTTGCGGACCGCTTGCCCAGGGAAGCAAGGATCTGTTCTCGCCCGAGCAGTGCATGACTGCCATGATCCCAAATGCCATCTGGCATGAAGCACGCAGATACACCAGGATAGTCTTGTCGGTCGAGGGCGTGATACATGCGGATCACCGTTTGCTCGCCGCCAACAACAATGGAAAGAGTCTCTGGGTTGTTCATGGTTCCATTACCTGAAATGCCACGCCGAAGCCGGACGGCGCCAGCATGGCCCGTCCGGACGATCGCGCGACTGGCGCGCAAGAATTGTGCTTTGGGAGGCGAAGCCTCCTCAGGACTGACGCTTGGTTAGGCCACCTTCCTCAGGAAGCCTTGTTGCGCGCCATTGCGATTGGGCGCGAAGCCGTTTTCCTGCAGAGTTTCCTCCACCGTGTCATAGAACACGCCGATCTTGCACATTTCGCGCGCTTGCTGGGCGGTCGCGATCGGGCGACTCATCTCTTGCGAGATACGCACCAGTTGCTCGATCTGGGCCACCGTACCCATTTTCTCGGTACGGGTCTGGTTCCAGAGCGTGTCTTCGGTACCGCAGCGCACATGCAGCCCCATCGCAATACCAATCGTGTTCACCGGGAGCACGTTGAGTACCGAGCTTTCCACCGTCAAAACAGCGCCATCCGGCACGGCGCGCACGAAATTGGCCAAGCTATAGATACTCGGCGAGTCCATGCCCCCGCCAATCGCGACCCAGTTCAGGACCAGCGGGCCTTGGTAGATGCCGCGGCGCATCAGTCGTTCCACAGACTCGAAGCTGTTGATGTTGTAGCACTGGAACGCGCTCTGGATCCCCGCCGCGCTCAGCCGGCGGACGTGCTCCTCGACCCAGCCCGGCTGCGCCGGCACGGTCATCTCTTTGTAGGCATTGAAGACCGCCGGGTCTTCCATGGAACTGCCCACGATGTCGCGATGATCAAACTGCTCGAGGATGTTCATCTGTGACGTATTTACGGTAACCGTAACCTGGTCGGGTTTCGGGTCGAGTTCGGCCAGCATGTGGCGCGTGTCGTCAGAGAGCCACTTTGCAGCCGCGCCTTCCGTTTCCGGAGCGAAGCTGATCGAGCCGCCGACCTGGATGATCATCTCCGGTACACGGGCGCGCACGCCAGCGATCAGCTCATTGAACTTGGACAGACGCTTGGAGCCTTTGCCATCGAGTTCCCGTACATGCAGGTGCAGTACGGTGGCACCCGCGTTGTAGCAATCCACCGCTTTCTGGATTTGCTCTTCCATGGTGACGGCGATGTCCTCGGGAAAGTCCGATGGCATCCACGAGGGAGCGTAAGGCGCAGCCGTGATAATCAGCGGTTGCTGGTTTTCGGGGAACAGGTGTCCGTCAAGAAAGTTCATGGTAATGACAGGAAGAGCATCTACGAGGGTCCCGGGACTGCCGACTGCGGAAGGCCATTCAGGCTTCACTGACGCCTAACACCGGGGGGCTAAGGCGCGTTGGACAGGCGAATCATTCCCTAGGGAGGCTTGCCAAGCAGTATTGGCGAAGACGTCGTCCCGCATTTGATTTTCCGGGACACTCATTTGACAATACGGGACACCGAGAAGGCACTACCTGCGCGAGATGAAGATAACCGCCCGGTCAGCACCGTCCTTGACGGTGCTGGACGATGACTATCGGCGTAGCGGCACGGCGTAGCGGCAGTTAGCTGCCAGCGGCGGGTTATTACAGGGGACCGCCCTCACATTAAGCCTTCGATGGTGGATTAAAAATCATTTTTTGGTCTGTGCTTGCGCCGCGCGCGGCGTGGACTACGCTTTAGGAGCGTTCGCGTAGCGCACATCCATTCGGCCCATCCAGAATGGCTCCTTCCCAAATCGACCCAGGCCGCACCACTTCAGAGAAGAAAAAACCATGCGAAAACTGTTTGCTGCCGTCGCCCTCATGCTTGCCATCACCCAGCCTTTGCAGGCACAGGTCAAGCCGTACCCGCCAGGCTTCCGCCAGCAGAATATCCGGACTGACGGGGCGACCCTGTTTGTGCGTGTAGGTGGCAGCGGGCCGGCGGTGGTATTGCTGCATGGGTTCGGCGACACTGGCGACATGTGGGCGCCATTGGCTGCCGAGCTGGCACGCACACATACCGTGGTGGTGCCGGATCTGCGTGGAATGGGGCTGTCGTCACACCCTGATGGTGGCTATGACAAGCGCACGCAGGCTGGCGACATTCGGTCAGTGCTGACGCAACTGAATATCGATCAGGCGGACGTGGTCGGCCACGACATTGGCACCATGGTCGCATTTGCCTATGCGGCGCACTATCCGGACAAGACAAAGCGGCTGGTCGTGATGGACGCCCCGGTGCCGGGTGTTCCACCGTGGGAACAGATCGTGCGCATGCCCGCCCTCTGGCACTTCTCTTTCGGCGGCCCCGATGCGGAGCGGCTGGTGAAAGGCCGCGAGCGAATCTACTTGGACAGGTTCTGGAACGAATTCGCGGGGGATGCCTCGAAGATCGACGAAGCAACGCGGGTTCACTATGCGCGGCTCTATGCGCGCCCGGGCGCAATGCACTCCGCATTTGCGCAATTCCTGTCGATTCCGCAGGACGCCGAGGACAATCAGAAATCGCTGGCGACCAAGCTGAGCATGCCTGTGCTGGCAATCGGCGGCGAGAAGTCCTTTGGCCAGAATGAAGCGATAGTCATGCGAAATACTGCCAGCAACGTGCAGGAACTGGTCATTCCCAATGCCGGGCACTGGCTAATGGAAGAGCAGCCACAAGCTACCGTGGGCGCGATCGTTAATTTCCTCGCGCAATAACGCCAAGTCTCCCTCATTATTGACGGCGATGCGCATATCCATTGGCGGCGAAGCAAATTCGCTCAGTCCTGGAGGCCCGCCATCTGGCGGGCGGCCGACCGCGACCGGCCAGAAGCAGCCCTTCAGACGCCGATATATTCCAGGTGAATGATTGGGTATGGTCGCCCTTGCCCGTCAAGCGAAGAACGACCTGTGGGCTTGAAGCCCATTTTCTCGTAGAAGCCCAATGCTTGAGCGTTTTGCTCATTGACATCAGTTGTCATTTTGGGGTGAAGCAAAAGGCCGTGACGAACGAGCGCGCTACCAATGCCCGTCCCGCGGCAAGCGGGGTCAACGAACAAGGCCTCCATATGTCCGTTGTCGATGAACATAAGTGCCAATGGGTAATCATTCGCATCCACAGCGAACCAAAGCGGAACTTTTGGCAGAAAGTCGCAAACCATTTCGTCGATGGCTTGGCGATCCTCTTGGGACAGAAAGTCATGAGTAGCATCAACCGCGCGGCGCCAAATTTCAACAGCGCGTTCGCCCTCATCGGGACGGGAATTTCTAATAATAATCATTTTTTGACTATAAGCGCTGCACTACGCGGATCTGAGTCAGCAATGAAAAAGGCCGCCTCTGGGTGAAATCTCAGGGCGACGCCTCGAGGTGACTTTTGTTGGTGGTACGACTTGTCATTCCAATGCCCGCTCAGGGTCGGTCTTAGACGGGCGGCCTGACGGAGGGTCGAAGTCAGATCCGGCCGGGTACGGCCTCTACCAGATCATTGAAAGCTTTGGGCTGGTACGGCAGCGCTTAGGTGCATGTCTTCTCCGGCGGTTAAATCGGGCGAGTAGGCAACAGATGGTATGAGGGTTGCTTGGTCAGTTGCCATAGCGGGGCTACGCTCCAATCGTGTGCAATTTGGTCAGGGAGAATGCAAATGAAGCATATTGTTCATCACTTTCACTCCCATCCGCCGCACCATGGGGCTAAGTACTACTCGGCCTTTGCTGGGGCCATGCTGGTGGTTGCCGCGGCCTACGTAATGGTCACCCTCATTCCCCAAGTCCTATGACAGAGAAGGGTCGGATACCGACGGCCACCGGCCCCCTGCTTTCAGTACCGTCAACAAGAGCCGACGCCAGCCGGAGCACCCTTTCGAGCCGTCAGAATATCCCTGCTGGCATCAGGCTCACGAGGCAAAGGGCACTTGTGATGAACCAAAGTGATGTATCCGCTGACAATAAAGTCATCAAACCGAGTAGGGGCAAGCAAAACCGAGCTTTTCTGACAGCCGGATCTCAGACTTTATTGTCGCGGTTTCTACGACTTTATTGTCCGTGCATCAGATTCCCCGCCCCGCTCCCGACTTACAGATACTTGAACAAATTCATCCCCTGAATCTGCATGAACGACTGCTGCGCACCCTGCAGCGCAGTCTGGCGCTGGTAGTATTCAGTGATCGCTGCAGCATAGTCCAGGTCTTGAACGCTTGACAGGGTCGCGGAATACGACAGGTCCCGGTTGGTGCCAATCGTGTCCAGCGCATCCAGCTCCTGCATGCGCGAGCCAACCGACGCACGCACGGTCAGCACATTGTCCAGCGAATTGGAGAACTGGCGGATGCCGGTGGCAATGGTATTCGACAGGTTGGCAGAATCGGCCGCGGCGGGCGTCGGCTTGCTCAGGGCGTCGATCACCGACTTCAGGTTGGCGAACATGTCGGTGCCAGCCTGGCTCGCCGGCTGCATGGAGATGGTATCGCCGCTCTGCGGCGTCCCCTTGACCGTGAACGTGATGCCGGCAACGGCGATCTGTGCGGGCTCGCTATAGTTCAGCGGCGTACCGCCCACCGCGGTCCCGGAGGCGTCCTTGATGGTGTACTGCATCGTGCCGCTGCTATCGTCGAACGACAGCGTGAGCGCGGTACCGTAAAGCGGATTGGTCGGGTCGGTCGTGGATACCTGGCCGTAGGTGGCGTTGCCGGTATTGGCAGTGCCGGTATTCGTATTGCCGCTGCCCTTGAGCACATAACCGGCCGAGCCCTGCACGCTCTGGAACACTGCACGACCGTTGCTGCCGGCCGGCATCTGGCGAGCCACGTCTACCTGGAACTGCTGCTGCTCGGTATTGCCGACATACTGGACGCCGCCGCCACCCTGAACGAACGGCGGCGAGCCCGACATGGTGCCGCCAAACAGGTACTGGCCATTGCCGTCATCGGCATTGGCCAGGCCCAGCAGCTGGTCATACTGGCCCTGCAGTGCAGTGGCCAGAGAGGCGCGATCCACGTCGCTGAGCGTACCGTCGCCCGCCTGCACCAGCAGCGTCTGGATGTTCTGCGTCACCGTGGTCACGGTGGAAAGCGTGTTTTCCCCCATGCCCAGCGCAATATTGGCCTGCTTGCGCGAGGTGGCGTACTGGCCGTTGACCGCACTGGCTTGCGAAGTGGTCAGCGCGCGCGTAGCGGCAACCGGATCGTCGGAGGGGTTAAGTACCTTGCGGCCAGTGCCGAGCTGTTGCTGGATGTGAAGCAGCGACGACTGCTGCATGTTCATCGAGGCCAGGCCTTGCTGGTAGAGCGTGGAGCTTGCGACGCGCATTGTCTGTTCCTTCTCGAATTCTTGATCTGGTCCGCTTACCGGCCAATGCCGATGATGGTGTCGAACAGCGTGCTGGCCGTCTGGATCACCCGGGCGTTGGCCTGGTAGAGCTGCTGGAACTTGAGCATGGAAACCGTTTCTTCATCCATGTTCACCCCCGACACCGATTGCTGCGCCGTGCGAATCTGCGATGTGATGCTGTCCTGCGAGGTGGAGGCGATCTGCACGGACTTGGCGCGCGTGCCGACGTCATTGACCAGCTGGGCGTAGGCATCGTTGAAGCTCGACACGCCGCCGCCGATGGTCTTGGCGTTCTGCAGCTTGGCCAGCGCCAGCGCGTTGCCATTGTTGGACGCTGCGCCAGTGTTCGCCGACAGCGTGAACTTGTCGTTGGCATTTGGCGTGCCGCCGAAGCTGAAGGTCAGGCCATTGATCGTGTACTCAGTGTTCGAGCCATTGACGACCGTGCTGCTCGGCGTGACCGGACCAGAGGCGTCACTGAACGTATAGCCGGGACCGACGTAGGTAGCAGTAATCGGGCTGGCCGGCAGACTGAAAGGCGATGAGACCTTGCTCAGCGACGCCTTGCCGGTACCAATGTTCGTGCTGGCGGCGTCGGCACGTGCGGGCGATGCCGCCGCGATCTTGGCGGGGTCGGTGATCGCCATGTCGAATCCGGCTGCCGCATTGCGGGTCGGCTGGATCACGAACGAATCGTTCGGGTTCATGGTACCGGTCAGCTGCACGGTAAAACCATCCACCGTGACCGGCATGGTCGCCGACGTCGTGACCTGCTTGTCCGACAGGCGCGTGATGGTGTAGTTGGTGCCGTCGAACTTCAGCGTGTAGTCGCTGGTGGTCAGCTGCGAGGTGTCGAGAATGCTGGCCTGCGCCTGCGCGCTGCCGGTGTTGTTGGCATTGGGCAGCGTGGTTGCAGAGCCCAGCTTGAACATGTCCGTGCCGATGTCGCCGTTCAGGTCCATGCCCAGCTTGTGCTGGTCATTGAAGGACTGGCCGATCGCCAGCGACAGACGTCCGATAGCATTCTGTGCCGAGTCCAGCGTTTCGGTCCGGAACTGCAGCAGCCCGCCCAGTGAACCACCGGTGATGGTACCGGCCTCGCTTTCATACACCGCGCCGTTGGGGAGGGTGTAGCCAACCACCGTACGGTTCGGATCGGCCGCCGAGGCAATCGCCTTCAGGCCGTAGGAATCCGTGCCCATCACCAGCGGCTGGCCGTTGCCGACGAATACGTTGTAGGTACCGCCGTCCTGCACCACTACCTTGGCGCCGACCAGCTTGGTCAGCTCGGCCACGGCCTGGTCGCGCTGATCCAGCAGGTCGTTGGGCGGCTGGCCGCCGGATGCTGCCTTGAGCTTGGTGATTTCCCCGTTGACGTTGGCGATCTGCCTGGTATAGGCATTGATCTGATCGACAGCGGAGCCGACCTGCGTGTTTACGCCCGATTGCAGCTGATCGAAGTAATTGCTGGCCGCGCGCATCTGGCCCACCAGTGCCTGGCCGGCCGACAGCATGCCCTGGCGTGCCGCCGGATCCGCGGGGGTGTCGGCCACGGCCTGCACCGCGGCGAAATACTTCTGCATCAGCGGCGCGAGGCCGCCCTTCTGGTCTGCCAGCAGGTTGTCGATCTGGCTGATCTGGTCGGAATAGGTCGACAGCGACGAACTGGCCGACTGCGCGCCGCGCAGCTGGCCGGTCAGGAACTCGTCATAGACGCGCATCACCGTGGTGGTATTCGACCCCATGCCAAAAAAGCCCTGGCTGGTGTACTGGCCGCCCGACGATGCCACGATGGTGTTCTGCCGCGTGTAACCTTCAGTGGCCGAGTTGGCAAAGTTGTGGCTGGTCGTCGTCAGCGCGTTCTGCGCCGTGTTCAGGCCGGAAAGACCAATGCTGAAGAGAGACATGTTGCTCTGACCCCGGATGCTGTTGGATGCCTCCGGCACATCGGCACGGCGGCAGGGAATGTGCTAGTTATCGGCAATCCGGGCGGGAGACTTTAGGACCATCCGGACGCCAGGCGGATAGCGGCCTGATGGCGTCCCCGCGACGGACTTATGCCGACACCTTCTTCATGATCTGCACGAGCTTTTGCCCGTAAGCCGGATCGGTGGCGTAGCCCGCACGCTGCAGGCCATGGGCCGCTTCATCGGCCGAGCCTGCCGACACCACCGCCGAGTAACGCGGATTGTTGGTCAGCAAGCGCGCGTAGTCGGCGCAGGCTTCTTCGTACGAGCCATAGGCGCGGAAGCGCGCACGCACCTTCTGCGGCTGGCCGTCGACATACTCGGTGGTCGTGACTTCGGCCACGCGGCCCTTCCAGTTCGCCCCGGCCTTGATGCCAAAGACGTTGAACGTCGTGCTGCCGTCCGGGTGCGCGATCTCGCGCCGGCCCCAGCCGGATTCCAGTGCAGCCTGGCCTACGATCAGCCGCGCCGGCACGCCACTGGCGCGCGATGCCGCTTCGGCGGGGCCCGACATGCGCGCGACGAAGGCGGTGACGTGGGCCGGCGCATCGTCAGGCAAGGGCCCGATGCCGCTTTCGCCCTGCCCCTGGCCCTGTCCGTCATCACCTTGCGAGCGGTACTGACGCAGGCCGGCCATGGGATTCCAGCTCGTGCCCGGCACCACGGTGCCAATCGCGGGCACATCGCCATCCGCTGCGGCGGCGCCTGCGCCGCGGCTGTCCAGCAGTTGCGCCATCTCGGCGTCGGCCGCGGCAGTGCCCGTTGCACCCGGTGCCGCGTTGGCACCGATCATGCCCTGCGGAACCTGCGCGCCGGTGGCTCGCGCCAGTTGCCGGACCATCACCTCAGCCAGCCCAATGCCGCGCGAGGACATTTGTTGCGCCAGCTGCTGGTCCAGCATCGACATGTAGAGCTTGCCCTGTTCGCTGTCGAACACGCCGTCCTGCGGCGTGGCGTCGCGCATGCTCTTGAGCACCATCTGCGTGAACACCGCTTCGAACTGCTTGGCTGCCGCGCGCAGCGTAGTCGTGTCGGAGCCATTGCGCGCGCTCTGCTTGAGCGCCTCGAAACCCTGCGTGTCGAGCGCGAAGCGCTGCGAAAGGTCCGCCTGCGCGGAGATGCCGCTGTCCATCAGATGATCTCCAGCTCGGCGCGCAGCGCTCCGGCGGCGCGCATCGCCTCCAGGATGGTCTGCAGATCCGCGGGCGTCGCGCCCAGCGCGTTCAGGCCCTTGACCACGGCCGCCAGCGAAGCACCGGCCTTCACGATCTGCAGCGATCCTCCCTGCTGTTTCATGTCGATCTGCGACACCGGTGCCACCACGGTCTGGCCGTTACTGAACGGCGCGGGCTGGCTGATGACCGGCTGGGTGTTGATCACCACCGAGAGATTGCCATGGGCCACGGCGCAGTCTTCCACGGTCACGGCCTGGTTCATCACGATGGAACCGGTGCGGGCGTTCAGGATGACCTTGGCCGCGGCCTTGGCCGGGGTGACGTCGATGCTCTCGATGCGGGCCAGGAAGCCCACGCGCGCCGCGGGCGACGCCGGTGCGCGCACCTGCACCACTCGCCCGTCCAGCGCGGCGGCGACGCCGCCGCCCATGGAGCGGTTGATGGCCTCCACCACGCGCTCGGCCGTGCCGAAATCCGTGTCCTTGAGTTCGAGGTTGATGATGCCGCCGTCTGGCTGGAATGCCGCGACGGCACGCTCGACAATCGCGCCATTGGCGATGCGGCCGACCGCCAGCTGGTTGACCTGCACCTTGCTGCCGTTGGCCGACGCACCGGCGCCACCGACCAGCATATTGCCCTGCGCAATGGCATAGACCTGCCCGTCCGCGCCCTTGAGCGGCGTCATCAGCAACGTACCGCCGCGCAGGCTCTTGGCATTGCCCATTGACGACACCACGATGTCGAGCTGGCTGCCCGGCTGGGCAAAGGCCGGCAGCGTGGCCGTCACCATGACCGCCGCCACGTTCTTGAGCTGCATGTTCTTGCCGGCCGGCAGCGTGATGCCGAGCTGCGAGAGCATGTTGGTCAGGCTCTGCGTGGTGAACGGCGTCTGCATGGTCTGGTCGCCGGTATTGTCCAGGCCGACCACCAGGCCGTAGCCCACCAGCGGGTTGTCGCGCACGCCCTGGAACGTCGCCAGGTTCTTCAGGCGTTCCGCACGGGCAAAGTTGGCGGCAAAGCCGAACGCCACCACCACGGCCAGCGCAGTGACGCTGGCCTTGAGCAGGCTCGACAGGAAACGGGCAAGCATCGGAGCGGACATGGACGGATCAGAACGGAGAGACATTGAGGAAGAAGCGCTGCAGCCAGCCCATGTTCTGTGCTTCGTCGATGTAACCCTTGGCGGTGTACTCGATGCGGGCATCGGCCACCTGGGTAGACAGCACACCGTTGTCGCCGGTGATGGTGCGTGGGTTGACCACGCCCGAGAAGCGAATGAATTCCGCGCCCTGGTTGATGGCGAGCTGCTTTTCGCCGGACACCACCAGATTGCCGTTGGGCAGCACCTCCAGCACGGTCACGGTGATGGTGCCGTTGAAGGTGTTGGCCGCGCTGGCGCCGCCGCTGGCCTTCAGCGCGTTGGCACCATTGATGCTCGCGTTCGAGCTGCTGCTGAACAAGCCGGCCAGCGCCTTGGGCACGGCGTCGAATGCCAGCGAGGTACTGCCGGTGCGGCTCGCATTGCTGCCCGAATTCTTGGTGGCGTTGACGTTCTCGGTGATGACGATCGTCAGGATATCGCCCACATTGCGCGGCCTGCGGTCCTCGAACAGCGGGTTGCCGGCATAAGAGGACGCGAAGATCGATCCGGTTGCCGGACCCATCGGGCGCGGTTCGGCGCGCGCGGTGGTCGGCAACTGCACGAGCGGCTCGCGCGGCATCAGCGCGCAGCCGCCGCTGGCCAGCAATGCCAGGCCGGCCAGGCAATACAGAACGCGCGCGCCCAGGCGGGAAAGCATGTTGGCCATGGTACCTCCGTCAGCCCATCTGCGTCAGGCGCTGCAGCATCTGGTCGGATGTCTGCACGGCCTTGCTGTTGATCTCGTAGGCGCGCTGGGTCTGGATCATGCTGACCAGCTCTTCCACGACATTGACGTTGGAAGCTTCCACGTAGTTCTGCTGCAGCGTGCCCGAGCCGTTCAGGCCTGGCACGGTGGTGTTCGGCGCACCGGAGGCATCGGTCTGCACATACAGGTTCTCGCCCATGCTTTCCAGACCCGCGGGGTTCATGAAGGTCGCGAGCTGGAGCTGGCCAACCTGTACGTTGTTGCTCGAGCCCGGCTGGGTCACGGACACTGTACCGTCGCGACCAATGGTCATTGACGTGGCATTGGCCGGAATCGTGATGGCCGGCTGGATCACGAAGCCGCTGGCTGTCACCATCTGGCCGTTCTGGTCCACCTGGAACGAGCCGTCGCGGGTGTAGGCCGTGGTACCGTCAGGCATCGCCACCTGGAAGAAGCCCTGGCCGATGATGGCCACGTCCTTCGCATTGCCGGTTTGCTGCGGATTGCCCTGGGTGTGGATGCGTTCCGTCGCGACCGGGCGCACGCCCGTGCCCAGCTGCAGGCCAGAAGGCAGCGTGGTCTGATCCGATGAAAGGGCGCCGGGCTGGCGGATGTTCTGGTACATCAGGTCCTCGAACACCGCGCGCCCGCGCTTGAAGCCGGTGGTGGAGACGTTGGCGAGGTTGTTCGAGATCACGTCCATCTGCGTCTGCTGCGCATCGAGGCCGGTCTTGGCAATCCAGAGAGAGCGGATCATGTTGTTCCTTGGTGTCCTGCGTGGCGCCGCGGGCAACGGCGCGTCATATGTTCACGGGTGGGCGGCGCGGCCGCTTCAGTTGGTCGAGAGCAACTGGTTGGCGCGCTGGTCGTTGGTGTCGGCGCCGGTGATCATCTTCATCTGCATCTCGAAGCGGCGGGCATTGGCGATCATGTCGACCATGGCTTCGGTCGGATTGACGTTGCTGCCTTCCAGCGCGCCCGATACCACGCGCACGGTCGGATCGGCCTCCAGCGGCTGCGCGCCCGGCCGCAGGCGGAACAAGCCGTCATCGCCGCGCGCGATCGAGTCCGCCGGCGGATTCACCACACGCAGCTTGCCGACTTGCGCCAGGCCCGCGGAGGCCTCGCCCGGGCCACGCGCGGTGATGGTGCCGTCGCTGCCGATGGTGACCTGGGAACCCGGCGGCACCGACAGCGGGCCGCCGTCGCCCATGACCGGCAGGCCGTTGCTGGTCTGCACCTGCCCGTCCTGCGCGACCTGCAGCGAGCCCGCGCGGGTATAGGCTTCGCTGCCGTCGCGCGCCTGTACCGCCAGCCAGCCGTTGCCCTGCAGGGCGACATCCAGCGGGCGCCCGGTATAGGTCAGCGGCCCCGCGCGCATGTCGGCGCCGGGCGTCGACGTCAGCGTGAAGGCGCGCGTGGGCGATTCCTGCCCAACAACCGGCACTGCGCGGTACATATTGATCTGCGCGCGGAATGCCGGCGTCGAGACGTTGGCCAGATTGTTCGACACGGCGGCTTGCTGGTCGAGAATCTGCTTGGCGCCCGACAGGGCGGTGTAGATCATGCGGTCCATGGCAGCGATTCAGCTCAGGCAGTCGGAGTTATAGATTGACCAGCGTCTGCATGATCGTGTCCTGCGCCTTGATGGTCTGCGCGTTGGCCTGGTAGTTGCGCTGCGCGACGATCAGGTTGACCAGCTGTCCCGACAGGTCGACGTTGGAAGCTTCCACGGCATTGGAGCGCAGCGTGCCCAGGCTGCCGCCCGCAACGCCCAGCAGGGCCTGGCCCGATGCGTTGGTGGCCGACCACACGTTGTCCCCCTCGGGCTTGAGGCCTTCCACGTTGCCGAAGGCGGCCAGTGCGATGGTGCCCAGCGACTGGGTCTGCTCGTTCGAGTAGTTGCCGGTAATGCTGCCGTCGGCGTTCACCGAGTAGCCCAGCAGGCTGCCCGAGGTGTAGCCATTCTGGCTCAGCTGCTTGACGTCATTGTCGGAGCCATATTGCGTAGTGCCCGTGAAATCGATCTTGGCCTGCAGCCCCGTCGTGGCGCCGGTTCCTGCCGGCATGGTGATGCTGGTTGCGCCGGCAGCGGGTGACTTCAGGGCCCCCGCGCTGTCAAACGACAGCGTGACCGGCGAGCCGCTCAAGACATTGCCGCTCGTGTCGACCATGTACATCTGCCAGTCAGTGCCACCGGCTACAGCCGGCGCAGTCACAGGAGGAGGTCCCGGATTAGTGACGGCGCCGTTCGCGACCTTGGCAAAATACGCTGTTACCTGCTGCTTGTTCCCCAGCGAGTCGTAGACGTTCATTGCCGTGCTGTAGTTGAACATGTCGCTGGTCGGCATCACCGCTGCTGTCGGAGGCGTCGCGGCGGGGTTGGCGGGCGTCGTCGCGAACGCGTTTGTCGGCGGCGAAAGACGCGAGTCCAGCTGGAACTGCGAGGTAATGGTCGAAGTGGCGCGCGGGTTCATCTGCGCATTGCTGATCACCAGGGGCTGCGGCTGCACGCCGCCGCCCGGGGTCACGCCCGCCGGGTAGCCGGTGACCTGCAGGCCCTGCATATTGGTCAGGCGGCCGTCGTCCTGGCGCTGGAACTGGCCATTGCGCGAGTAGTAGACCGAGCCGTCCGAGTTGGTCAGGCGGAAGAAGCCGCTGCCGCTGGTGATAGCCACGTCGAGCGAGCGGCCCGTGGCCTCGATATTGCCCTGGTTGAACGACTGCACCACCGAGTTCACGCGCGTGCCCAGGCCGATCTTGGTACCGGCGTAGACGTCTGCGAACTGCGCGGAGGACTGCTTGTAGCCGACCGTGTTGGCGTTGGCGATATTGTTGCCAATCACGTCCAGATTGGATGCGGCGGCGTTAAGGCCGCTTACACCTTGACCGAAACCCATGGTAGATCCTTTATATGTCTAAGTGTCGTTACGCTGGCCGCGCGCCTGCGCGGACCGCCCGAAATCAGAGAATGCGGCGGACGTCGTTCACGCCCGCGGTCTGGCCATTGCCGACGTCGACCAGCACGCCGGACGAATCGCCGCTGATGCTCTGGACCTTGCCGTAGACCAGAGCAACTGGCTGCACCGAGCTGCCGTTGGCCGTGGCGCTGACCTTGAAGGTGTAGTCGCCGTCGGCCACCAGCGCGCCTGCATCGTTCTTGCCGTCCCAGGTGATGTCGTGCACACCGGCAACCTGCCCCTTCATGTCGATGGTGCGCACCACATTGCCGCCCTGGTCCAGCACGCTGACCGTGACGGAGTCGGCGGTGGAAGGCAGGTCGACACCAATCTGGCCCGTTACGCCGTCCTTCACCGACACGTGCGAACCAGGCACCATCACCGTGCGGCCGATCAGGGCCGCGGAATCCATGGCGCGGCTGGCGCTGACCTGGCTCAGCAGCTGGTTCAGCGTCGCGTTCATGGTCTGCATGCTGCTCACGGTGGAGATCTGCGCCAGCTGCGAGGTCAGCTGCGAGTTGTCCATCGGATTGAGCGGATCCTGGTTGTTCATCTGCGTCACGAGCATCGTGAGGAAGTTGTTCTGCAGATCCGCCGCGCTGGAGCTGCCGCTCTGGAGCGTGCTGTTGATGCTCGAGGTGCTGCTGGTGCCGTTGACCGAAGAGGTAGTAGTCATGTCGCGTTGAAGTGTTCCGTTGTCGTTACTGGCCGATGGTCAGCGTCTTGAGCATCATGTTCTTGGCGCTGTTCAGCACCTCTACGTTCGCCTGGTAGGAACGCGAGGCCGAGATCATGTTGACCATCTCCTCCACCGGGTTGACATTGGGCATGACCACGTAGCCGTCGGCGTTGGCCATTGGGTGCGTGGGGTTGTGCACCATGCGCGGCGGAGACGGGTCTTCCATCACGCCTCGCACCTGTACGCCGCCCACGTCGCTCTGGCCCGGCGTGGGCGCCATGCCGAAAATGACCTGCTTGGCACGGTAGGCCTGGCCGTCCGGGCTGACCACGCTGTCGGCGTTGGCCAGGTTGGACGCGGTCACGTTCATGCGCTGCGACTGCGCAGCCATGGCCGAACCCGCGACGTCGAAGATGTTCATTGCTGGCATGCGTTTCTCCGGCGCTTACTGCTGGATTGCGGCCAGCATGGTCTTGATCTTGGAACTCACCACGGTCAGGTTCGACTCGAAGTGCACGGAGTTGTCGGCGAAGGCGACACGCTCGGTATCCATTTCGACGGTGTTGCCGTCGACGCTCGACTGCAGCGGAATACGGTAGGCCAGATCGGCGTCGTCGCGGGTGGGGGCCTGCGCCGGCAAGTGGCGCACCGACGTGGTCGACAACGACACGCCTTCAGGACGGTGGCCGCGCTCCATGGTCTGCGCCAGCGTGCTCGAAAAGTCGAAATCGCGAGCCTTGTAGCCGGGGGTATCGGCATGCGCGATGTTGGAGGCAATCACCGACTGCCGCTGGGTCCGCAGGCTCAGCGCTTCCTGCTGGAAGCGAAATGCCGCGTCGAGTCTGTCAATCATGTAAGCATCTCCGTGTGGAGCAAACTTCAGGCAAACGACGAAGGGCGACCTTCTTCAGGGATCGCATCTTAGGTTCACCCCTGTCACGCCAATCGGATGAATAAGGACGGGAAATCCATGCAATTCGCAGGGCTTGCCTGGCGCCGCCTACCTACAATGGGACCCGTTTCCTTGCGTGCGGCCGCGGGTCCGGCTGAATCGGCGCGTGACTGCCGCACATCGTCCTTGCTGGGATGAAGACATGAAGAAAATCGATCGCGCCGCCATCAGGCCGGCGCTGGCCCTGCTGGCAGGAGGCGTCCTGTCGGCCATGGCCGGCGCGCCCATGGCCGCGCCGGCACAGGCCAACCCGGTCGCCGCACAAGCGACCAATCCATTCCCGGAAGACCCGGTGCGCGCATCGGTCGAGCAGTTCCTGCTGCGCCAGACTGCCGGCCTGCCAGGCAAGGCCAGCGTCCAGGTACAGCCGCCGTCAGGCGGTCGCGCGCCGGAGTGCGTATCGCCCGACCCGTTCCTGCCGCCGGGCACTTCGCCGTGGGGCCGCGTCTCGGTAGGCGTGCGCTGCGGTGGTGAGCGGCCGTGGATTCGCTATATGCAGGCACGCGTGTCGGTGTTGTCCGACTACTACGTCGCCGTGCGCGCGCTAGGCCCCGGCGAGCCGGTGACGCCGGCGGACCTGGAAGTGCGCCAGGGCGACCTGTCCACGCTGCCCCGGGCTGTGATCACCGATCCGGCCCAGGTCGTCGGCGCCGTGACCGCCAACCGCATCGCGGCGGGCTCGCCGATGCGCAGCGACCTGCTGAAGAAGTCGATTGCCGTGAAGTCGGGGCAGACGGTCACCGTCGCAGTGGAGGGCGACGCCTTCCAGATCACCAGTGAAGGCAAGGTACTGGCCGATGCGGCCATTGGCAATTCGGTGCAGATCCGCCTGCGCAATGGGCAAGTCGTGAGCGGCCTGGTGCGCAGCGGCGACACCGTCGTCCTGCAGTGACCGGCTGAAAGTGCACCGCTGGACACTGGGATGCGGGGCTGGCCGGCGTGCGACAATGCGTGCCAATCCTGCCGTCGTAGCGAGATTTCCCTAAAGATTTCGCCAAGGCGTCCGTAATGACAATGGAACCCAGCAAGGAACGCCCGTGAAGATCAACCACTCCACCTCGTCCAGGCCGGCCGACGCCCCGGCTGCGGACAGCACTGTGCGGCCGCAGGCCGGACAGAGTGCTCCCGTCGCCACCTCGAGCGGCGTGAGCGTGAGCCCGCTGGCCGCGCAGGTCCGTGAAATCGGCAGCCGCCTGGCCAACGAAACCGATGACGACATCGATACCGCCAAGGTCGAAGAGATCCGCCAGGCCATCGCCGAAGGCCGGATCAGGATCGACCCGGGCAAGATCGCCGATGGCCTGCTCGCCACCTTGCGCGAACTGGGCCAGGGCGACGTCCACTGATACCCGCCAGCCATGAGCCAGCCCCTGATCCAGAGCCTGCAGAAAGAAACCGAAGCCGTCACGGCGTTCGGCCAACTGCTCACTGAAGAGCGCGAAGCCCTCAAGAGCGGTGATTTCCAGTCCCTGAGCGGGCTGCTCACACGCAAGGTGGAGTTGGGTCAGGCACTCTCGCGCCAGGTTGCCGCGCGCGAAGCCCAGATGGGCGCGCTCGGACTGCGCCCCGGCCCGCAGGGCCAGTTGCTCGGCCGCCATATCGACCCGGCAGTTGGCGATGCCTGGCGCAAGCTGATCTTCGCCGCGCGCGGCGCGCGCGACAGCAACCAGCTCAATGGCGCGATTGTTTCCGCGCATCTGGACCACACGCGCGAAGCGATCAACGTGCTGCGCCAGCATAGCGGCGGCGATTCGGGGCTGTACGGCAAGAATGGCAAGGCAGCCGCCGGCGTCGGCGGCGTTAGCCTGGCCAGCGGCTGAAGCCGGCGGCGTTCAGTCGTCGCAGTACTGCCCGAGCACGCCGAGCCCTCGCTGCGGGTCCCTGACGAACGGATTCGAGCGATCCCACGCATAACCGGCCAGCACGGATGAGATCATGCGGCGCACCTCGGGCGTCGCATTGGGATGAAAGACGAGCTTCTGGAAACTCCCGGCGTACCAGGCATCGACAAACGTACGGAAGCAATCGACGCCTGACTTCAGTATCCGCGCATATTCAGCCTCCCAGTCCACGGTCTCTCCGGCGAACTCGCGTGCGATGCATCCGGCTGCCAGGCTTGCGGACTTGAATGCAATGGTCACGCCCGAGGAAAAGACCGGATCCAGGAATTCACCCGCATTGCCGAGCAGTGCATAGCCCTTGCCCCACAACGATTTCACGTTCGCCGCGTAGCCCGCGATATGGCGCGCAGGCGTATCCCAGACCGCATTGGCCAGCAGGCCCGCCAGGGCCGGATCCTCGTTCACCAGCGCCTGCAGGCGTTCCGTGTCACTGCCTGCATAGCCGTCGAGGAAAGCCTTCTCCGCAACCACGCCCAACGAACAGCGGCCGTTCGAAAACGGAATGGTCCAGTACCAGACGTCGACATGCCGCGGATGAATGCCGACGCGGATCTTGTTGCGGTCGAACGTGCCTGGCATCACGCGGTCTTCGACATGCGTGAAGATGGCGCTGCGCACCGGAAAGCCCGACGGCGATTCAAGCTGCAGCAGCCGTGGCAGGATACGGCCGAACCCCGAGGCATCCAGCAGGAAACGGCTGGTGACGCGATAGCTGTTGCCGTCGGGATCGCGCGCGGTCACCACCGGCTGCGCGCCCGACACATCCACATCGGTCACCTGGTGCCGGAAGCGGACTTCGGCGCCCTGCTTCTGCGCTTCCCGGATCAGCACGTGGTCGAAGTCGGCCCTCTGTACCTGGTAGGTGGTGCCCCAGCCGGGCGAAAACTTGTCGCGAAAATCGAAATCGACATAACGATCGCCGCGCGCGAACGCGGCACCGTTCTTGTACTGGAAGCCGGCTTCCACTACGGCCTGCAGCATGCCGGCCGCCTCAATGTATTCCATGCTCTGCGGCAGCAGGCTCTCGCCGATGGAAAACCGCGGGAAGGTTTCCTTCTCCAGCACCAGCACGCCAATACCCTGGCGACGCAGCAGCCCGGCCGCCACGGAGCCCGCGGGTCCGGCGCCGATGATCAGCACGTCGGCAACTTGACTTTCCATTTCTTCCTCCAATGCATTCAGCCGTGTCCGCAGCACATTGCCGACTGAAGCCAGTGACCGGGCCCTCCCGGCAGGAGGCAACGCCCTGCAGGATCCGATGGGATCATGACGGAAGAGATTGGCTACGAAGTGGCTACGAAGAGCCGTGAACACTGTCACGAGACAGCATGGCGACATGCTACCGAATGATCGGAGGCATGGAAACAGAACATTCCGGGCTGGGGCAGGAGGCTAATGTGATGTGGGCCCGGGCGTCACACCGGCGCCGGCGTGGTACCCGCCGCCGAACCGTCGCACTGCCGGAAGGCCAGAGGGCAGTCTTTCCTACCGGAATCCCACGATCACCTGATTGCTCTTGCCCTGCAGTACCGGTGCTACCGCACCCTGTCCGGGCAACCGGAAAGCAAACACAAAGCCCTGCGTCGCGTCGTCGCCATCGAAGGCATCGGTCTGGCCCTCCGACTGCGGCAGCATCACGCAGCGTTGGGCATTGCAAAGATACGCCTGCAGGTCCGCAGGAGGTGTCCCCACAAAGCTGTAGCGCCAGCGTACCGAGGTGATGACGCCCTCCGCTTGCGGCAGGTTGCCGCTCGGCAGGATGGGAGGAGAAACGGTGCGCTGGCCACGGCCATACAGCGCCGGTCCGTTGACCGACGCACTCCAGGTATGCCGCGTGCCGGCCTCGGGTGCCGCCCGCGCATCGGTGGCGACCGCAGCCAGCGCGGCCGCCATGGCATGCATGACAACCCGCCCGATGGCCGCCTGGCTACGCATCAGAGCAGCCCGCGCAACTGGTTGCGCAGGCGTGTGATGGCTTGTCCGCGGATCTGGCAGACGCGCGATTCGGTCACCTCGAGCACCGCGCCGATCTCGCGCAAATTGAGTTCCTGGTCATAGCACAGCGACAGCACGAGCTTTTCGCGCTCGGGCAGCCGGTCGATGGCACGGATCAGCGCTTCGCGCATGCCGTTCTCCATCAAGTGCGTGAGCGGATTGCCGTCTTCGCTGACGCCAAGGTGGCGGTCGAGGAAGTCCTCTTCGCCGGAGCGCTCGAAGTCCTCATAGTGCAGGAGCTGGCAGCCATAGACCTCGTTGAGTACGGTCTGGTATTCGCCCAGCGGCATCTCCAGTTCCTGCGCAACTTCCGAATCCAGCGGCGCGCGGCCCAGCTTCTGTTCCAGGCCGCGCTGCGTGCGTTCGATGCGGCGCGTGAACTGGCGCAGGCTGCGCGACTGCCAGTCGTTGGCACGCACCTCGTCGAGCATGGCGCCGCGGATACGCTGGCTGGCGTAGGTCTCGAAACGCGCACCATGCGTGTCCTCATAGCGCTTGGCAGCATCGAGCAGGCCGATCATGCCGGCCTGGATCAGGTCATCGATCTGCACGCTGGCCGGCAGCTTGGCGGCCAGTTGCAGCGCGATGCGGCGCACCAGCTGCGCGTGGGTCTTGACCACGTCGGCCTGTTCGAGCTTTCCCTGGATCGTGTACATGGTGGAATTCTCGTGAATGCTTGCTTGCAAAGCCTGCCCGCGCGGTGGGCCGGCGAGTCAGGGGCGTTGTCTGTTGCGAACGGTCATGACGTCAGGCCGCCACGGCTGCTTGTGCCGCCGGCGCGGCCGGCTCGGCGCGCAATGGCCATGCGCCGACACCACTGGCGGCCCGGCGCAACGCGGTCGTGGCTGGCGCGGCCGGGTAGGCTTCGACCACGCAGCGCCCGAGCTGCACGCTGCGGGTCACCAGCGGATCCGCCGGCAGCCAGCCAGCACTGCTGATCTCGACGCCCAGGTATTGCCGCGCCGTGCGTGCCAGGTTCCCGGTAATCGCCTGCACTGCGGCCTCGGTGGCCACCATGTTGACGATCAGGTGAAAATGCCGGCACGCGTACAGATGGTGCAGGCGTTTGATGCAGGCATAGGCCGCGGTGATCGAGGCCAGCTCCGGGCGCATCACCACCAGCACATTGTGTGCGGCACCGGCCAGCGCCGAGAGCGCGCCATCGGCATCCGTCGCGGCATCGAGCAGCACAGTGCGAAAGCCGGACAGCGAAGCCATGGTTTGGGCCCCGTTCGGCAATGCCTGGCCAGCCGGCAGCACCGCGACAGCACCGGCCGGGCGCACGCCGAGCGCTGCCTCCAGCGTCAGGCGTCCCGCCTGCACGTCCGCGAGCGTTCCGGCGGGTTCCGCGCCAGAGAGCCGCACGGCGTGGCCTGCCGTGGCTTCATCGACGAGCAGCACGCGTTCGCCTTGCATCGCCAATGCCTGCGCCAGGCCCGATGCAATGGTGGTCGCGCCGGCACCCTGTTCGCTGCCCACCACGGCGATCCGGCGCATCACGCGCGGCGCCAGCATGCGTCGCAGGCTCTCCGCCTGGTCCATCGCGAGCGTACTCACGACGGCACTCCCGGAGCCATGAGCTGGGGCAGCCCGGTCATCGCATCGTCCTGTGATGGCACCACCGGTTCCGCGGAACCGGCGGCAACACCGGCATCGGCGTTGTCGACGGCGTCAGGGGTGACGGCGGTGTCGACAGACTGTCGCCCCGGATAGTTCTCCAGCACGTCCAGCAAGGCCAGCAGCCGGCCCATGCCTTCGTTCAGCACCGGGCCGGCCACCGCCGCACTGCCCGGCTGACGCGTGCCAGTCCGGCCTGCCAGGCGAGCCAGGAAGGCCGGTGCGGTGGCCGTCGGCGAGTGTTCCAGGCGCAGTGCGGTCAGCCCGAGCTGGAGCGCGGCCAGGCCGCCACCAGCAGCGCTGGCGCCTTCGCCATCTTGCGCAAAATGATCCAGCGCATGGCGCAGCGTGCGGAGCTGGGCTTCAGCGCTGTCAGCCCACAGCGACCAGCGCGCAACATGAGCGGCCTGCCCCGACAGTTGCGGATCGCACAGCAGGTAGCGCGTCTCGAGCAGCTCGCCCGAGGCGTAGTCGACCGTCCTCGCGATCACGAGATGCGCATCGATGCCGCCTTCCGGCGCGCCGCGGCCGCGCACGGGGCCTTCCGGCACGCGCACATCAGCCGTTGCCAGCCACTGCACGGCTTCGCGGCCGCGCACCGGGACTTCGCCCACGGCGTGGAACGTCAGCGTGTCCGCCAGGGCATCCAGCTTCCAGGCCGAGCCGCCGCAGAGGACACGCGCGGTCTTGCGCGCGGCGGCCACCCAGCGTTCGCCGGACTGGTGCCAGCGCGCCAGCGTAGCACCCGCCGGCAGCGCATCGACGAGATGGACCACAGGCCGGGCCGCGCCAAGCGTGGCGCGCAGCGTGGCAGCCTCGGCGTCCGCTTCACCCATGGCCTGGCCGGCGCGGCCGGCAGGCGTGACCGTCGCGGCCAGCGGCATGCCGGTGCGATCGCCAAGCCAGAGCGTATGCAGCATCGACTGCGGCGCACGGCGCCCGGGCACCGGCACCTGCAGCGTGGCGGCCAGCGACAGCACGAACTGGTCGCACTCGCGGTTCACGTCGCGGCAGACGGCCTCGCGCACCTGCTGCGCCATCGGTCGCAGCGTGGGCGCATCGGCCGCGCGCTGCTGCCATAGCTGGCGTGCCAGGTCGAAGCCATGCTGCGCGGCGCTGAGCTCGCTTACACACTGGCTCAGCGCGTCCGTGCTGTCGGTCAGCGAACGCAGCACGTCGTCGGCTCCGCCCTGGCGGGCCGGCGCGTCCTCCAGGCCGCCTGCCTGCCTGCGCGCGGCGTCGGCGTCGGCGAACACGGAACCGCGGCGCGGCGTGAGAAAGGCGCGCTCGACCATCGCGGCGCCATTCGCAAGTTCGAGGTGTTCCGGCACGCGCTGGCCGGTGGATACGTAGAACACCGGCAAGCGGTGGCGGATCACCACATCCAGCACGGAGCCCAGGTGCGTGGCTTCATCCAGCTTGCTGATGATGCAGCCGTCGACGCCGCCGCCTTCCGGCATGGCGTCATGGCGGTAGGCATGCACCACTTCGTTGAGTGTGTCGCCGTGGCTGGCGCCGTTGAGCAGCAGCACGCGCTGCACCGGCGCCTGCACGCCCGCGAGCATGGCAATCTGCTCGGACAGGTTGCGGTCGCGCTGGCTCATGCCGACGGTATCGATGATCACCAGGTGCTTGTCCTTCATCGCCGCGAGGGCGAAGCGCAGGTCGGCGGCATCCTTCACCGCGTGCACGGGCACGCCCAGGATGTCGCCGTAGATGCGCAGCTGCTCATGCGCGCCGATACGGAAGCTGTCAGTGGTCAGCAGCGCCAGGCGCTCGGGGCCGTGGCGCAGCACGTAGCGCGCCGCGAGCTTGGCCGTGGTGGTGGTCTTGCCCACGCCGGTAGGCCCGATCAGCGCTAGCACGCCGCCCTGGTCGAACAAGGCGTCTTCATTGCCGAGCACAGGCACCTTGCTGGCGAGTTCGGCGCGAATCCATGTCATGGCGGCCGGCCGGTCGCAGCCCACCGGCAACCTCGCCAGCAGCGTGCGCGCGAGCTGCGCCGAGAATCCAGCTCCGACCATCCACGCGAACAGCGATTCGCGCAGCGGGTCACCCGCGGCCACTGCTGCGGTAGCGGCCGCCGGAGCCAGGCCCGCCAGCTGGCGTTCGAGCAACGCGCGCATGGACTGCAGCTCGCCGCGCAGGTCACCGATGGCAGCCGGCTCAGCCGCTGCCACAACCGGCTCGGGGGCCACGTAGACCTGCGCACCGGCCGATGCGGCACTGAGATCGGTATCGCGCATGGCGACGATCTCCACGCCGCCATCGATGGTGCGGTTGGACAGCACCACGGCGTCGGGGCCCATGGCTTCGCGCACCTTGCGCATGGCTTCACGGCCGTTGGCCGCGACGAATTTCGCTACGCTCATCTTGCGTTCCTCACGCGCCGATCATTGCAGTAATGCGGATGTTGCGGTTGTCCGGCACTTCAGCATGGGACAACACCCTCAACTGCGGCATGGTGCGCCGCAGGAAGCGCGCCATCAGCGGCCGCAGCTGCGACGGCACCAGCAGCACCGGATCCAGGCCCATCTGCTCCTGCCGGACGACGGCGCCCTGGGTCTGCTGCAGCAGGGCATCGGCCAGCCCCGGCTCGATGCCACCGCCATTGGTCAAGGCCTGCGACAGCACGCGCTCCAGGCCCGCATCGAGGCCGATCACCTGCAGGTCCGCGCCATTGGGGAACAGCTGCTGCGTGATGGCCCGGCCCAGCGACTGGCGCACCAGCGAGGTGAGCTCGTTAGGGTCGCCGATCTTCGGGGCATGCTCGGCAATCACGTCGAGGATGGTGCGCATGTCGCGAATGGGCACGCCTTCGTCCAGCAGGTTCTGCAGGATCTTCTGCAGCGCCGTGAGCGAGATGGTCTTGGGCACCAGGTCCTCGGTCAGCTTCGGCGCTTCCTTGGCAATGCGGTCGAGCAGCATCTGCACTTCCTGGCGGCCCAGCAGTTCGGCGGCGTGCATGTGGATCAGGTGGTTCAGGTGCGTGGCCACCACGGTGCTGGCATCCACTACCGTGTAGCCGTAGGCCTGCGCCTGCTCCTTCATGCCGGCGTCGATCCAGACCGCCTGCAGGCCGAAGGCGGGATCCTGCGTGACCGCGCCTGGCAGTGTGCCGCTGACCTGCCCCGGGTTGATCGCCATCCACTGGCCCGGCATGGCTTCGCCACGCCCGATCTCTACGCCCTTGAGCGTGATGCGGTATGCGTTCGGCTTGAGTTCGAGGTTGTCGCGGATATGCACGACCGGCACCAGGAAGCCGATCTCCTGCGCCACCTTCTTGCGAATGCTCTTGATGCGGCCGAGCAGCTCGCCGTCCTGCGCACGGTCCACCAGCGTGATCAGGCGATAGCCCACTTCCATGCCGAGCGGATCCACCAGCGTGACGTCGTCCCAGCTGGCTTCCGTCGATTCCTGGACGGCCGCAGGCGCGCGCTCCTCGCGCCGCTTGGTCTGCTCGGCGGCGACCGCCCGGCGCGCCAGATGGCGCCCCACCCAGAACATGCCGCCGGCCAGCAGCAGGAAGGCGATATGGGGCATGCCGGGAATGATGCCCATCATGCCGATGATGCCGGCGGTCAGGTACAGCACTCGCGGGTTGGCAAAGAGCTGGCCTGTGAGCTGTTCGCCCACGTCCTGCTCGTTCGACACGCGCGATACGATCACGCCGGCCGCGGTCGAGATCACCAGTGCCGGGATCTGCGCGACCAGGCCGTCGCCGATGGTCAGCAGCGTGTAGTTGTGCACGGCGGTGCCGAAGTCCAGGTCGTGCTGGACCATGCCCACCACCATGCCGGCGGCGACGTTGATGAACATGATCAGCAGGCCAGCCACGGCGTCGCCGCGCACGAACTTGCTGGCGCCGTCCATGGCGCCGTAGAAATCCGACTCCTGCGCGACTTCGGCGCGGCGTTTCTTGGCCTGCTCTTCGTTGATCAGGCCGGCGTTCAGGTCGGCGTCGATCGACATCTGCTTGCCGGGCATGGAGTCCAGCATGAAGCGCGCGCCCACCTCGGCAATACGGCCCGCACCCTTGGTGATCACCATGAAGTTGATCACCACCAGGATCGCGAACACCACGATGCCGACCGCAAAGTTGCCGCCGACCAGGAAGTGGCCGAATGCCTCGATCACCTTGCCGGCCGCGTCCGGGCCGGTATGGCCTTCCAGCAGCACGACGCGCGTCGAAGCCACATTGAGCGACAGCCGCAGCAGCGTGGTGAACAGCAGCACCGCCGGAAAAGCCGCGAAATCGAGCGGCTTCTGCGTGTACATGCTGACCAGCAGCACCATGATGGCCAGCGCGATATTGAATGTGAACAGCAGGTCCAGCACAAAGGCCGGCAGCGGCAGGACCATCATGCCGAGGATCATGATGATCAGCAGCGGCCCGGTCATCGCCTTCAGCTGGCCGGCGTTGCGCAGGCCCGGCAGTTTCAACAGGGAGTTCAGAGCGTTCATGCGCGGCTTTCCGGAACGGCTAGTTCATCGGGCACCAGGAGATCGCTGGGCGCCGACGGCTGCGGGCCCTGCGAGTAGTGCCAGTGTTTCAGTTGATAGACCCAGGCCAGGACTTCGGCCACGGCGGTGTAGAGGCCGGCCGGGATTTCCTGGTTCAGTTCCACGTGCCGGTGCAGCGCGCGCGCCAGCGGCGGCGCGGACATCAGCGGAATGCGGTGCTCGGCCGCCAGTTCGCGGATACGCGCGGCGACTTCGTCGGCACCCTTGGCCACCACGCGCGGCGCGCCCATGCGGCCTTCCTCATAGCGCAGCGCCACGGCGAAGTGCGTGGGGTTGGTGACCACGACATCGGCCTTGGGTACTTCCGCCATCATCCGGCGCCGCGCCATGGCACGCTGCTGCTGGCGGATGCGGCCCTTGATATGCGGGTCGCCTTCGCTTTCCTTGTTCTCCTGCTTGACCTCTTCCTTGCTCATGCGCAGCTTCTTGAAGTGCTCCCAGAACTGCCATGGCACGTCGATGGCGGCCACGATCAGCAGGGACAGCACCACCGGCAGGCAGCAGCGCAGGACCATGTCCAGCATGTGCAGCAGTGCCTCCTGAACCGGCGCGTTCATCAGCGCGATGGCGTCGGGCAACCGGTGCCACACCACCCAGGCGCCGACACTGCCAACCAGCAAGGACTTGGCGATGGCCTTGATCAGTTCCGCCAGCGAATGCTCGGAGAACAGCCGGCCCAGGCCCGAGAGCGGCGACATGCGGCCAAAGTTGGGCGCCAGCGCCTTGGTGGAGAAGGTCCAGCCTCCGGTCAGCAACGGCGCCGCCAGGGCAGCCACGCCGAACAGCAGCAGCAAGGGCAGGAATGCGAGCAGGCTTTCCCAGATCACATTCGCGAAGCGCGACAGCATGCGCGAGGTATCGAACGCGGTGGCAGGTTCGAAGCGCAGGGACTGCCGCATGACTGCGTCCAGCGTGCGGCCCAGCACGCCGCCGAGCGTCCACAGGCCGGTCACACCGGTCATCAGCATGATGAACGTGGCCAGCTCGCGCGAGCGAACGACCTGCCCCTCCTCGCGCGCCTTTTCGAGGCGCCGGGCTGAGGCGGGTTCGGTCTTCTCGAGATCGCTTTCTTCGGACATCCACGCTCCGTGACAGGACGGTCAGGGCGGCACGCAATAGCCGCCATGGGTCAGCGAGGATTATCGAAGCGTGCCCGTGTGGGCATTCAGGGGAAAAGGCGGGGGATTTCGGTGCTGTTTGGAAAATGAGCACCGGCGGGAAGTTAACGGCAGCCGTGCAGGCCGACTTTAGCTCGAGAAGAAGAGAGCCGCACCGCTCGGGCTGCGAGGACGCGTCAGATAACGACGGACCTTACCCGTACCAGTTGGGTGCTCCCTCTCCCGCTTGCGGGAGAGGGAGGAACCAGGCGGCGCCGTCAAAAGCCCAAACTGGCCAGAAGGTCATCCACCTGGGACTGGTCGGACACCACATCCGCCTTGCCCTCAGGGTTGATCTGCGGGCCGTTGAGCAGCGTGGCCGTCTGCACTTCCGTGCGCCGCTCGCTCGGCACGTTCTCGATCAGCACCTGGAGCAGTTCATGCTCGAGCGTGCGGATCATGTCCATCATCTTCTTGATCACCTGGCCGGTCAGGTCCTGGAAGTCCTGCGCCATCATGATGTCCAGCAGGTGCGTGCCGGTCGCGCGGGCCTGCTTGGGCACCTCGGTCAGGAAGGCGCGGGTGTCGAGCACCAGCGTGCGTGCGTCGGCCAGCTCCACCGGCGTTTCGAACCACGCGTCCCAGCGCTTGTCCAGGGCTTCGGCTTGCTGCTCGAGGCCGGACTGGATCGGCTGTGCCAGCTCCACGGCGTTAAGCGTGCGTTCCGCCGCCTGCTCGGTCATGGCCGCGATGTAGTTCAGGCGGTCGCGTGCGTCGGGAATGGCCTGGGCGGCGCGCTCGATTTCCTTGTCGAGGCCGAGCTCGCGCATATTGTCGCGCAGCATCCGCGTCAGGTTGCCGATGCGATGGATCAGCTGCTCGGCGGAATCATTCGGAATAGTCGGAGTCATGAGGCGCTCCCTGGCTTCAGCCGCCCAGCTTCTCAAAGATCTTCGTGATCTTCTCGTCCAGCGTAGCGGCGGTGAACGGCTTGACCACGTAGCCGTTGGCGCCGGCCTGCGCCGCGGCAATGATGTTTTCCTTCTTGGCCTCGGCCGTCACCATGAGCACGGGGGTCTTGCCGATGGCAGCGTCGGCGCGGATCGCCTGCAGCATGCTCAGGCCGTCCATGTTGGGCATGTTCCAGTCCGAGATCACGAACTGGAAGCTGCCGTCCTTGGCCTTCTCCAGGCCGGCGGCGCCGTCCTCGGCTTCCTCGACGTTGTTGAAGCCCAGTTCCTTGAGCAGGTTGCGGATGATCCGACGCATGGTCGGGAAGTCGTCGACCACAAGGATCTTGATGCTCTTGTCCACTTTGAAGGCTCCGGTAGATGCAGTGGTGGAATGTCGTTGGTTTATCAGGTCCGGTCCGGACCCGCTATCTCAGACCCGTTGCGCGCGGGTCCCGTAGGTGGCCAGCCGCGCCATCACGCGCTGGGTCATCGAGTGCAGGGGCACCACTTCATGCACGCCGCCAGCGGCAATCGCCTCCTTCGGCATGCCAAACACGATGCAGGTACTTTCATCCTGTGCCAGGTTGTAGGCTCCCGCTTCGCGCATGCGCAGCATGCCCTTGGCGCCATCCTTGCCCATGCCGGTCAGGATCACCCCGATCACGTTTTTGCCGCCATGCTCGGCCGCCGAGTCGAACAGCACGTCCACGGACGGACGATGACGGTTGACCGGCGCTTCCTGCGACAGGTGGGCCACGTAGTTGGCGCCGCTGCGTGCCAGGCGCAAGTGCGAATCGCCGGGCGCAATGTAGGCGTAGCCCGGCAACACGCGCTCGCCGTGCTCGGCTTCCTTTACCGTAATGCGGCACAGACCGTCAAGGCGCTGCGCGAACGAGCGCGTAAAGCCAGCCGGCATATGCTGCACGATCAGCACCGCCGGGCTGTCCGGCGGCAGTGGCATCAGGAAGTCCTTGATCGCCTCCGTGCCGCCCGTCGACGCACCCAGGATGATCAGCTTCTCGGTCGACAGCAGCGGGCTGCGCAGGATCGGCGCGGGCGCGGCCTTGCCGCTTTCGGGCACCTGTGCCTGGCGCACGCGTGCGCGCGACGCGGCGCGGATCTTGTCCGCGATGGTGTCGGTGTACTCCATCAGCCCGTCGCGGATGCCCAGCTTTGGCTTGGTGACGAAGTCCACCGCGCCCAGCTCCAGTGCACGCATGGTGATCTCGGACCCACGCTCGGTCAGCGATGACACCATCAGCACCGGCATCGGACGCAGGCGCATCAGCCGCTCGAGGAAATCCAGCCCGTCCATGCGAGGCATTTCCACGTCGAGCGTGAGCACGTCCGGGTTCAGGCGCTTGATCATCTCGCGTGCCACGAGCGGATCCGGGGCAGTCCCGACCACCTCCATGTCGGACTGGCTGTTGATGATCTCCGTCATCAGGCTGCGGATCAGCGCGGAATCATCCACGCACAGCACCTTGATCTTGGCGGCAGTCATATCTGTTGTACTTTCGGTTCGTTCAGGAGGACACGCGCGTTGCCGAAGCGCGCGCAAACAACTCTCCGCCGCGTGCCGGCGCCGTGCCGGACGTGGCGATGGCACGCGCCAGCGCGCGCTCGTCGCGCTCCACCGAGACCTGGTCGTCCTGGCGCGTCAGGCGCCGCACCAGAGCCAGGCCGGTGACCGGGAAATAGCTCACGCGCCGCGCATGCGGGCCACGCAGGTCCTGCGCGGCGACGCGGATCTCCTCTGTCTTCAGGTAGCGCAGCACGAAATCCGCGTTGCGGTCGCCAATGTTCAGCGTGGTCATGTTGGCCAGCACTGCGCCACCGCCGAAGACCTTGGCCTCCAGCCGTTCGCGCCGCGCGCCCATCTTGAGCAGCTCGTTGATCAGCACTTCCAGTGCGTAGCAGCCATAGCGCATCGACGCGGACAGCATGCGGTCCGCGGTGCCGCCCTCGTCATCGGGCAGCATGAAATGGTTCATGCCGCCAACGCCGGCCTTCTCGTCGCGAATGCACGCGGCCACGCAGGAGCCAAGCACGGTTGTCAGCACCACGTCCTCGCCGGTCACGTAGTACTCGTTCGGCAGCAGCTTGATAGCCTGCCGATCGAACTCGCGGTCAAAGTACTTGCGCGTGGCAATGGCTTCCGGCAGATGGGGCGTACGCATCAGGACCTTCCTGCGCGCGCGGCGTCCGACGCCAGTTCGTACACGGTCTGCCCGCGCAGCTGGAACGCGCGCGTGACGTAGGAGAAGTTCTCCGAGTGGCCGGCGAACAGCAGCCCGCCCGGCTTGAGCAAGGGCGCAAAGCGTTCCAGGATGCGGCCCTGCGTCGGCTTGTCGAAGTAGATCATCACGTTGCGGCAGAAGATCACGTCGAAGCGCTCGCGCATGCCCCAGTCAGGCGCGAGCAGGTTGAGCGGCTCGAACGTGATGGCGGACGCGAGGTCAGGCTTGACCTTGACCGAGCCGGCGCGCTGGCCGGTGCCTTTCAGGAAGAAGCGCTTGAGCCGCTCTTGCGAGAGGCGCGCGACTTGTTCTTCCGAGTACACACCCGCGCGTGCCTTGGCCAGTACTTGCGTGTCGATATCGGTGGCCAGCACCATCGCCGCCCGGTCGCCAAGCGCCTCGGCCAGCGTGATCGCGATCGAGTACGGCTCTTCGCCCGTCGATGCCGCGCAGCACCAGACACTGTAGGGCCTGCCGGTCTTCTTGGCGTGCTCGGCGAGCAAGGGAAAGTGATGCGCCTCGCGGAAGAACGACGTCAGGTTGGTGGTGAGCGAGTTGGTGAAGTACTCCCACTCCGGCGAGGCGTCGTCCGCATCCAGGATCGCCAGGTAGCTGGCGAAGTCGGCCAGCTGCAGCGCGCGCAGGCGCCGCGCGAGGCGCGAGTACACCATCTCGCGCTTGTGGCTGCCCAGCGAAATGCCCGCGCGCCGGTGGATCAGCGCGCGGATCTTATCGAAGTCGCGCTCCGTCAGCAGGAAATCGCGCGACTCGTCGCGCCGCAGGGCTGCTGCCGTCGCGGTGGCGGCGGTCGCGCCCTGGAGAAGGCTGGCGGCGGTACGATTGGGCGTCATGGGTTCGCGTGGCAATGCTTGGTAACGCTACAGGCTGCGGATCGCTGCGGGGGCGCGCCGCTCAGGCGGCCTCGGCTTCGATCAGTTCCATCTCCGGGCTGGTGATCAGGCGCTCGATGTCGATCAGCACCAGCATGCGGCCCTCGACCGTGGCCAGACCCGTCAGGTGCTCGGTGGACACCGACACGCCGAATTCCGGCGCCGGCTTGATGGCGTCGCCAGTCAGCGTGAGCACGTCGGACACGCCATCGACGACGATGCCCACCACGCGGCCCGCCACGTTCAGGATGATCACCACGGTCTGGTGGTCGTAGCGCACGTTGCCCAGGCGGAACTTCAACCGCAGGTCGACGATGGGCACGATCACGCCGCGCAGGTTGGTCACGCCCTTCATGAAGTCGGGCGCGCTGGAAATACGCGTGACGGTCTCGTAGCTGCGGATCTCCTGCACCTTGAGGATGTCGATGCCGTATTCTTCCGTCCCCAGCGTGAAGACCAGGAATTCCTGGCCCGAAGCCTCGCTTCCGGGGGTATCGATCTGTCCGATGCCGGCCATGATGTCTAGTTCTCCTTTGGTTGGACGATTACTGCGCCAGCGCAGGTTCCTGCCGGCGCACGCCGGTACGCTGCAGCGCCCCGACATCGACGATCAGTGCCACGCTGCCGTCGCCCAGGATGGTGGCGGCGGAAATGCATGGCACCTTGCGGTAGTTGGTTTCGAGGTTCTTCAGCACGACCTGGTGCTGGCCGATGAGCTGGTCCACCAGCAGCGCAAAGCGCTTGCCCTCTGCCTGCAGGATCACTGCGATCCCCTGCATCGGCTCCTGCAGTGCGTCGGCGACGTTGAAGACCCGGTGCATCTCGAGCAGCGGCAGGTACTCGCCGCGCACATGCATGACGCGATCGGAATTGGCCGCGGTATGGATGTCCTCGGACTTGGGCTGCAGCGACTCCATCACGCAGTTCAGCGGCAGGATGAAGGTTTCCTCGCCGACCTTGACCGACATGCCGTCGAGGATCGCCAGCGTCAGCGGCAGCACGATGCGGATGGTGGTGCCCAGGCCCGGACGGCAGCTGATCTCCACATGGCCGCCCATTTCCTGGATGTTGCGCTTGACCACGTCCATGCCCACGCCGCGACCCGACACGTCGGTGACCACTTCGGCCGTCGAGAAGCCCGGTGCGAAGATCAGTTGCCAGACTTCCTCGTCGCTGATGTTCTCGGACACGGGCAGGCCGTTCTGGATCGCCTTGGCCAGGATGCGCTCGCGGTTCAGGCCGCCGCCGTCGTCGCTTACCTCGATCACGATATTGCCGCCATGGTGCTGCGCGGACAGGATCAGCTGGCCGGTCGGGTTCTTGCCCGCGGCCACGCGCTTGTCCGGCGTCTCGATGCCGTGGTCCAGGCTGTTGCGCACCAGGTGGGTCAGCGGGTCGATGATGCGTTCGATCAGGCTCTTGTCGAGCTCGGTCGCCTTGCCGAACGTCACCAGGTCGATCTGCTTGCCGAGCTTGCCGGCCAGGTCGCGCACCAGGCGCGGGAAGCGCGAGAACACATAGTCCATCGGCATCATGCGGATGGACATCACGGCCTCCTGCAGGTCGCGCGCATTGCGCTCGAGCTGGCCCATGCCGGAGAACAGGCGGTCGAACAGCACCGGGTCGAGCGAGGACGCGGTCTGCGCCAGCATCGACTGGGTAATGACCAGTTCGCCCACCAGGTTGATGATCTGGTCGACCTTCTCGGTCGGCACGCGGATCGAACCGGATTCCTGGTTGTGCGCGGCGGCGGCGGCCGGTTTGGCCTTTTCCTTCTCCTTGGCCGCGGGTGCGGCCGGCGCGGCGGCTGCCGGTGCGGCCGGAGCCGGCGTCGGTGCCGCGGCGGGCGCCGCTGCCGGCTCGGCGGCCGCAGCCGATGCGCCGGCCGCCTCGACCACGATCTGGTCGGCATCGATCACGAAGCAGCAGACCGCGATGATGTCGTCGGCGCCGCACTGGCTGTTGAGCCAGATCACCAGTTCGCCGTTCTCTTCCTGCTGGCCGGTGATCTCGCCGAGGTTGGCAAGCTCTTCGCGCAGCAGCGCCTGGTCGGCGGCGGACACCTTGATCAACCGGACCTTCAGGCCACCGCCGGCAGCAGGAGCGGCGGGCGCCGCCACGGGTGCAGCCGCGGCGACAGGTGCCGGTGCGGGTGCGGCCTGGCCATTTGCCTCCTGGGCAAGCTGCTGCAGCACGGCGCAGATGCGCGCCAGCGTTTCCGGATCGGGTTCGGTACCGTTTCGGTAGGCGTTGAGCTGATCTTGCAACACGTCCTTGGTTTCCAGAAAGGTGTCGATGATGGTCCTGGACAATGCCAGTTCCTGGCGGCGCGTACGGTCCAGCAGGTTCTCGAAGATATGCGTGGTTTCGGTCAGCGCCGCGAACCCGAAGGTGGCCGCGCCGCCCTTGATCGAGTGCGCGGCACGGAAGATCGCGTTGAGGTCTTCCGGGTCGGGCGACTCGATGTCCAGGCCGAGCAGCAACTGCTCCATTTCAACGAGCAGTTCTTCCGCCTCTTCAAAGAAGGTCTGGTAAAACTGTGTGATATCGATATCGACAGACATTGGCGTCCTGACTCACTTGGTTACTGCGCTAAGCATCGCTGCCGTGCAAGGCAGCGATGCATCATTCCATCTTTGCCTTCGGCGCCGCCGGTGCGGACGCGGCCAACCCTTCCTGCATCGCGCTGGCGGCCTTGCCGGCCTGGGCCTGCACCGTGACCTCCGCTGCGCTGGCGTTCTCCGCCTCGAACCTGGCCTGCGCCTTCTGGTTCAGCACCACGATGCTGATTCGCCGGTTCACCGGTGCCAGCAGGTCGCTCTTGTCCAGCGGCATGGTGGCCGCCAGCCCCAGCACGCGCAGCACCTTGCCTTCCTGCATGCCACCGGCAACCAGCTCGCGGCGCGAGGCGTTGGCACGATCGCTGGACAGTTCCCAGTTGCTGTAGGTGCGCTCGCCGTTGGAATAGTTGGCGGCATCCGTATGGCCGGAAAGGCTGACCTTGTTGGGCAGTTCGTTGAGCACAGGACCGATCTCGCGCAGGATGGCGCGCATATACGGCTCCACCTCTGCGCGGCCGGTACGGAACATCGGGCGGTTCTGCGTATCGAGGATCTGGATGCGCAGCCCTTCGCTGGTGATGTCGAGCAGCAGTTGCGGGCGGAACTGCTTGAGCATCGGGTTGTTCTCGATGATCTCCTCGAGCCGGTGCTTCAACGCGCGCAGGCGCTGCGCCTCCTGGAACTCGTTGCGGCGCTGCTCGGCGGACGGGTCGTTGTCGTGCGCACGCGCGACTTCGCCGTCCTTGCGCATCACGTCCAGGCCGCCGCCCGGAATCACGCTGGGCGACTGGCTGCTTTTCTCACCGCCGACAACCGCCACCTTCAACGGCATGCGGAAGTATTCGGCAATCCCTTCGAGGGTCTTCTTGTTGGCACTGGACAGCAGCCACAGCACAAGGAAGAGCGCCATCATCGCCGTCATGAAGTCGGCGTAGGCAATCTTCCAGCTGTGGTTGCCATGTGGCCTGGCGTGCGACTTCGCCCTGCGGACGATGATAGGACGCATATCGTTTGCGCTGCTCATGACGTTGGCTCGGCAGGATCAGCTCAGGCTCTTGACTTCGCGGACGTGGTCGTCCAGCTCCAGGAACGACGGCCGCACCGTGGAGTACAGCACCTTGCGGCCGAACTCAACGGCAACCAGCGGCGCGTAGCCATTGAGCGAAGCCAGCAGGACGACCTTGATGCACTCGTAGACCTTGACGTTCTCCGACACCTGCAGTTCGATGCGCGATGCCAGCGGCGAAACGAAGCCGTAGGCCAGCAAGATACCCAGGAACGTACCGACCATGGCGTGGGCGATCAGCGCGCCGAGTTCGGCCGGCGGCAGATCCGCCGAAGCCAGCGCGTGCACCACGCCCATCACCGCCGCCACGATGCCGAAGGCCGGCAGCGCGTCGCCGACGCGCGACAGCGCATGAGCGGGAATCTCGGCCTCGTGGCGGAAGGTTTCGATCTCGTGGTCCATCAGGGCCTCGATCTCGAACGCATTCATGTTGCCGTTGACCATCATGCGCAGGTAATCCGTCAGGAACTCCATCACGACGGGATCGGACAGGATGCGCGGGTACTGGCTGAACACGCTGCTCGCAGCCGGGTCGGCGATTTCCTTCTCGAGGAACAGGATGCCTTCGCGACGCGCCTTGGACAGCAGCACGTACAGCAGCGACATGACGTCCAGGTACAGTTCCTTCTTGTACTTGGAACTCTTGAACAGGCCAGGCAGCGCCTTGAGCGTTGCCTTGAGGGCCTTGGTGGTGTTGGTGGCGATGAATGCACCGATGGCCGCGCCACCGATGATCAGAAGCTCCGCCGGTTGATACAGCGCGCCCATGTGGCCGCCGGTCATGGCATAACCGCCAAGCACCGCCGCAACCACGACGATATAGCCAAGAACTACTAGCACGATCGGATCCCCGTCAAAAAAGCGCGTCAGTCACGCACGATTGCCCGTTGCACGGGCGGACTGGAGATCCGGTCCGCCGGTGCTGCGCAGCTTGCCAGCCAGGCGGACCTCAACCAGGATCAGGCTTCGGTCTGCAAGGCGGCGGCGTTCTTCGAGGGCTTCTTCACCTTCCCGGCACGCGATGGCGGACGGCACAGGCTGCACACGAAGTTCGCGTGCGGCTCATAGGCGTGCGTGACGAACTTTCCGCCGCAACACGTGCAACTGGAAAGCTGCAGCATATTGCTCTCGAAAAACCGTACTAACGTCCAGGCACGGGTGAAACTTAAGACTATTTCGCCGCCGAGCAGCGAAACATGCTCGAGATACAGCCGGTACGCGGCCACCACGGCGCGAATACCCACGGTCTCGCCTTCCTGCACCATGAACTGGTACGCCGAGAAGAACAACGACGAGTGGATATTCGGCAGCCAGGTCGTGAACCAGTCTGTCGAGAACGGGAGCATGCCCTTGGGCGGTGAAACGCCGCGCAGCTCCTTGTAGAGGCGGATCAGCCGGTCGCGCGAGAGCGTGGTCTCGGCCTCAAGCACTTGCAGGCGCGCACCCAGGCCGATCAGCTCGATGGCGAGCTGGGTCTGGTTGGCATCCTGAAGTACGCTCTTGCGGCTGGGGACGGGCGCGCAGGCAATGCTGCGCGCCGCAGGGGCCTGCAGGAGCGCGGTCAATTGAGCGACTCCACAGGCTGACGGGCAAGCAGGATCGCAGCGTGCATCTGCTGCATATCGTGGCTCTTGGCCGTGTGGGTGAGTGTGGACAGGAGCGCATGGTCGTCAAAGCGGAACCTGCACAGCACCATGTTCGATGCCGCGAGCTTCACAAGTTGCGCCGACGTCAGCTTGGCGAGAATGTCCGCGATTTCCTTGCTGACACCAAGCCTGAACATGGCTTCGACCTGGTTTTCCCGCACCAGGCGTTGCGCGAGCAGCAGATAGGCGAGGTTGACCTCCCTGATCTCCTGGAGAACTTCACTGCTTTCCAATTTTTCCCCGCTACCAAAAACCCGCCTTGCGCTTGTCCGGCGCTTACCGGCGTCCCTGTAGGGGGCTGCCGGCGACCAGATCGTTTACATGCGTATCAGACGGGTACTACGTACGACAAAAGGAACTTCAGCCCGATTGCACTCACTGCTCGGCACCAATTCGTTACAAATGTTACAGAGTGTAAGTGAAACTGTTACGTTTATATCGGCAATCCGCCCGCAATGCCAATCCCTACTTACGCGGGGGAAACCCCAATGTCGCACGAAAGATACATGGCTGACCGAATTTTGTAACAAATCGGCCTTGCAACATTTGATGTAACACAACACTGCAACGGTTAAGTCATTGCATTCGCTGACAGCGCGTCGTCTAGCGGGATTCCACTATTGACGAACTGGAATGCGGCGAACTGAATAATCTCCGCAGCCACGCGGCAAGCCGCGCAAAGACATCGTCGGGCGTCTCCTGGAACAGATGAGGTCGCGCGCGCGCAGCCTGTTCGAGTACGCGGTTGGCTTCATCGAGCTGGATCGACCCATACTGCAGGGCCAGCGTCAGCGTGGCCCGCAACTCTCCGACGCGCGAACGCCCCAGTGTCTCGTTTTCCTCAGTCTGCAACGCGTACATCAGGTCATAGGCGCGCTGCCTCAGGCTTTCCGCCAGCACCCATGCCGGCGTGCGCATGCGCTCCTCCAGCACTTTGACGTCTTCTGCCGAAGCGGCAACCTGGGAAGCAAGCGCATCGGTAAATGCTGCATCGGCACCGCATTCGGCCAGCACCTGCGCGGCCCATTCCCGCGCATGTTCGTACCGCTGTTGCGGTGTCCAGTCCGACTGGACGGCCAGGCCAAAGCCAAAACGCCGCGCATCACGCATCAGCGACGAGAGGGCATTGGGCAGCTGCTTGTCGAACACCTTGCGCGCCCAGCCATACTCGCCGCTGGCCAGCAAGCGCATGACCGCACGCTCGGTCAACGGACCATCGTGCTGGATCAGCCGCGCCCGCAGGAAGTCATTGAACTCAGGCGGCAGGAAGTCTTTGTCAAAACCGGTCGACAGGCTGACAAAGTCGTCGTAATCCCTGCGCAGCCTGGCCATGTCGTCTGGCGACAAGGCCAGGGTGATATTGGTTTTCATGGCTTTGAAGGCGAAGACGGGCGGCAATCCGTTGCAACGGATTGCCGCCCGCCGGGGCTCAGAATGCGCTCCAGTCTCCGTTATCCGCGGCGGCAAGCACGGCCGGGCGCGGTGCCGCGTGGACAGCTGCGGCCGGCTGGGTCATCGGCTCACTGGCGGCATCGTGTGCCGTCGCAGCGGCTGCCGCGCCCTCCTTGCCAGAGGCAATCTTGCGCGCTGGTTGCGGCCGGGCCTTGCCGGACGGCCGGACTGCCGTCCGGACCGCAGACGCCTGCTCCAGGCGGGCCGCAGCGGGCGTACCGTCCGCCGCCAGGCGGAATGTGGCAACCACCGTCTGCAAGCGGCCGGCCTGGTCCTGGAGCGAGCCCGCGGCTGCCGCGGCCTGCTCCACCAGTGCCGCGTTCTGCTGCGTCACCTCATCCATCTGCGCTACCGCCTGGTTCACCTGCTCGATGCCCGAGCTCTGCTCCGCCGACGCCGCGCTGATCTCGCCCATGATGTCCGTCACGCGCTTCACTGCCTGCACGATCTCGTCCATCGTCGTCCCGGCCTGGCCCACCAGCGCCGTGCCGTTGTCCACGCGCGCCACCGTGTCGCCGATCAGGCCCTTGATCTCCTTGGCCGCGTTCGCGCTGCGCTGCGCCAGGCTGCGCACCTCGCCCGCCACCACCGCAAAGCCGCGGCCCTGCTCGCCTGCCCGCGCGGCTTCCACCGCCGCGTTCAGCGCCAGGATGTTGGTCTGGAACGCAATGCCTTCGATCACGCCGATGATGTCGACGATCTTGCGCGACGCTTCGTTGATCTCTTCCATCGTGTGCACCACGCGCCCGACCACCTCGCCGCCGCGCACCGCCGTCTCCGATGCGTTCGCCGCCAGGCCGCTCGCCTGCCGCGCGTTGTCCGCGTTCTGGCGCACGGTGCTGGTCAGCTCCTCCATGCTCGACGCCGTTTCTTCCAGCGATGCCGCCTGCTGCTCCGTGCGCTGCGACAGGTCGTTGTTGCCCGCGGCGATCTCGCGCGAGGCCGTTGCGATGGATTCGGCCGACTCCTTGAAGTCCCGCACCATGCCCGAGAGCTGCTGCTGCATCTGCTTCATCGCATGGACCAGGCTGTCGCGGTCACCGGCACGCGTCTTCACCTCGGCCGAGAAGTCGCCGTCGGCAATGCGCTTGGCAATATCCACGGCATAGCCCGGTTCGCCGCCAAGCTGGCGCGACAGCGCGCGCGCAAGAAACAGCCCGAATACCACCGACACGGCCAGCCCGCCCAGCACCAGGGCCAGCATCCAGAGGCGAGTGCTCGCGTAGACGCTGTGCGCTTCCTCCATATTGCCGCGAGCGCGCTCATCCCGACGCTTGACCATCTGCGCCATGATGTCTTCCAGCGCGCGGCTGTCCTTGAGCAGTTCGGCGCTTTCGGAGAACACGGTGCTTTCGAACTGCGAGGTATCGAGCGGCTGCTTGCTGACCAGTTCCACGTACTTGCTCATGCGTTGGTGGAAAGCGGGCGACAGCGCTTCGTACTGTTGGAGCAGTGCCTTGCCTTTGGACAGCGTGACACTACTGGCCACTTGCTTGATTCGCTCGTCCATCAGACCAAGCGACTTGACGATCTGCTCCTTCTCCATAGAGCGCTCGCCCATGGTAGAGGCCGACAGCAGCGCGATCTGCGCACGGCTGGCGTAGACCAGGTTGATATTGGCATCCTGCACCGCCTTCAACGCCTGGAGGTCGTTGTTGTAGATCTTGTCGGTCCACTCGGCCATGCGGCCCATATTGATAACACCAAGCAGGCCCATGACGGCACCGATCACGGAAACCGCCAAGAATCCCCCTACCAACCTGGTCGTCACCCGTAGCTGATTGAACCAATGCATAGAACCCCCTTATATGAAATGATCCGGGTACGTCCCGTCCCGTCGGCGCGCGATCCGCCACGGCCAGGGCGTCCTGCCAATCTCACGCCTGCGCCAGGTTGGGCGCCTGCGCTTTGTCGGTGCGCCGCGGCCGTTGCGGACGCACCTCTGCCTGCATGCTGACGCGGAACGTAGCCACAGCGTCGCGCAGGCGCCCGGCCTGCTCTTCGAGCGCGCCGGCCGCGGCCGCGGCCTGTTCCACCAGTGCCGCGTTCTGCTGCGTCACCTCGTCCATCTGCGCTACCGCCTGGTTCACCTGCTCGATGCCCGAGCTCTGCTCCGCCGACGCCGCGCTGATCTCGCCCATGATGTCCGTCACGCGCTTCACTGCCTGCACGATCTCGTCCATCGTCGTCCCGGCCTGGCCCACCAGCGCCGTGCCGTTGTCCACGCGCGCCACCGTGTCGCCGATCAGGCCCTTGATCTCCTTGGCCGCGTTCGCGCTGCGCTGCGCCAGGCTGCGCACCTCGCCCGCCACCACCGCAAAGCCGCGGCCCTGCTCGCCTGCCCGCGCGGCTTCCACCGCCGCGTTCAGCGCCAGGATGTTGGTCTGGAACGCAATGCCTTCGATCACGCCGATGATGTCGACGATCTTGCGCGACGCTTCGTTGATCTCTTCCATCGTGTGCACCACGCGCCCGACCACCTCGCCGCCGCGCACCGCCGTCTCCGATGCGTTCGCCGCCAGGCCGCTCGCCTGCCGCGCGTTGTCCGCGTTCTGGCGCACGGTGCTGGTCAGCTCTTCCATGCTCGACGCCGTTTCTTCCAGCGATGCCGCCTGCTGCTCCGTGCGCTGCGACAGGTCGTTGTTGCCCGCGGCCACCTGACGGGTCGCTGTCGAAATACTGGCCATGCCTTCCTGGATCTCGTGCACGACCGACAGCAGGCTGCGCTGCATGGTCTGCATGGCCTGCGCGAGCGCGCCGACCTCGTCGCCCGCGCGGTGTTCGAAACTGGTCGTGAGGTCGCCCGCGCCCATGCGCAGCGCAAAATCGAGCATCTCGCTCACAGGACGATGCACGCGCGACAGCAGCATCGTGCCGGTGACAAAGGCAGTGGCCACGGCCAGTGCGAAGCCGCCCCACAGCCATGGGCGCACGGATGCGACGGCGGCGCCGCCAAAAGCCTCGGCAGCCAGCAGCGCGGCCAGGAACCAGACCAGGCCGCCGGCCTGCGACCACAGGATGCGCCGGCGCAGGTTCAGGCGCGTGAGGCGGCCGAAAAGGCCGGCCAGGCCGGTGCGCACCACGGCGCCCTCGCGAATGGCCAGGCCGTGCGCGCGCCCTTCGCGAAAGCTTGCATAGGCGGCGCTCGCGGCCTTGATCTGCTCGGGCGTCGCCATCGAGCGCACCGAGGTGTAGCCCATCAGCCGGCCATCGACATGGGTTGGCGTTACCGTCGCACTGACCCAGTAGTAATCGCCATTCTTGCGCCGGTTCTTGACCACGCCCACCCACGAGCGGCCGGCCTGGATGTTCTGCCAGAGGTCGGCAAACGCCTCCGGCGGCATGTCGGGATGTCGTACCAGGTTGTGCGGCGCGCCCATCAGTTCCTGCGCGCTGAAGCCGCTCGCCTCGACGAACGTGCGGTTGGCAAAGGTGATACGGCCCTTCAGGTCGGTACGCGAAATCAGGTAATCGTCGGGAGAAAGCTTGTATTCGTTTTGCGTGACGGGTTGGTTGTTTCGCATGAATGACAATAACGGCTTGCTTCGGGCACTACTGCCGCGACTGCGGCATAACTCAAAGCGGTTTGGGGGCGACTGCACCGGGTGGGTGCCGGTAACGCTGGCCGGGCCTGGCGGGCCAGGCGCCCGCGGCCGGTGCAAGCAAGACTTCGGGGCTTGCTCAGGACAGCGTTTCGAGCGCGGCGAGCTCTTCCGTGTTGAGGAGCTTCTCGATGTTCACCAGGATCAGCATGCGCTGGTCGACCGAGCCCAGCCCGCGGATATAGTCGGTCGCAAGCTCGCTCGTGAAATGCGGCGTGGGCCTGATCTGGTCGGGGGAGAGCGTCAGCACGTCGGACACGCCGTCGACTACGATGCCGGTCGTGCGATCGCTGAGGTCGACGATGATCACGACGGTGTACTGGTCGTAGCTGACCTTGTCCTGGCGGAACTTGATGCGCAGGTCGATGATCGGCACGATCTTGCCGCGCAGGTTGATCACGCCCTTGATGTAGTCGGGCGCATTGGCAATCTGCGTGACGGACTCGTAGCCACGGATCTCCTGGACCTTCAGGATGTCTACGCCGTATTCCTCGCGGCCGAGCGTGAATGTCAGGAATTCTTCGCCGGCGCCTTCCACCTTGTCGATATGCTTCATCCTTGCTTGCCCCCCGCTTGGCTGCTGGTTACTCGTGCCCGCCGACAGCATGCAGGCGGCAGCGGCACGGGGACTTTCACTTTGTCCCCCGTTATTTACGGCAGCCCGGCGAGAGCCTGAAGGGCTACGCGAGACAATCCGCCCCCTTCGTTAGTAGGGGATTGCCATTCAGCTGCCCAGCGCAGCCACCGCGGCCATCAGCTGCTCGGGATCGAACGGCTTGGGCAGGAAGCCGGAAGCCCCGGCGTCGCGTGCCTGCACGCGGATGCGCTCGTCGGCTTCGGTAGTCAGCATCAGGATGGGAATACCCGCATAGCGCTCGGTGGCGCGCAGGTTGCGGATCAGCGTTAATCCGTCCATGCCCGGCATGATCTGGTCGGTCAGCAGCATGTCGAAGCTGGCCTCCATGGCCAGCGCCTGCGCCTGGTCGCCATCGGCAGCCTCGGTCACCTCATAGCCGCCGGCGCGCAGGCATGCAGCAATCATGCGGCGCAGGGACGGCGAATCGTCGACGACGAGGATGCTGGGGACTGACCTGGGAGGCATGGCGACTCCGAAAGCGCATGGCGGCTGGATCCGACAGGGGCATGGCGCAACCGGCGGCGGACAGGCCGGCGCGGACTGCTATCGATCGCCATCCCGGCGATGGCAGCCTGCCGATGTGGTTATCGGCAGGCTGGCGTGCGGGCTTGAGAAGAAAGGGGGCCTTCGTCGGATTGCGTGGAATGGGTGGGGATGGGGTTGTCGTGCTTGGCGGGCGCCGCTGTTTCGCCGGCGACGCCGGCAAGACAGCGGCGCATGCCAAGAGCGACAACCCCATCATCCCCCATTCCACGCATTCCGGCGAAGAACCAAAAAAGAAGGCAGCCGGTGCAGCGCCGCGCCTCACCGTACCGCGAGCACTTCCTTGGCTGCGGCCTTCTGTTCGAGCGCCTCGCCGAATCCCGCCGCGTCCAGCGGCAGCGACAGCAGGAAGCCCTGCACCTCGTCGCAGCCCATCTCGTTGAGGATGTCGAGCTGCGACAATGACTCCACGCCTTCGGCCACCACTTTCATGCGCAGTTCGTGGGCCAATGCCACCATGGAACCGACGATGGCGCGGCCCTGCGTGTCGGCATCGAGGCCACCGATCAGCGTCCGGTCGATCTTCAGCGTGCCCACGCGCAGCCGCTTCAGGTAGCCAAGGCTGGAATAGCCGCTGCCGAAGTCATCCAGCGCCACCTGGATGCCGAGCGATTGCAGCTCGGCCAGCGTTTCGAGGGACTTGCCGATGTCCTTCATGGCCGCGGTCTCGGTAATTTCGAGCGTGATCGCCGAGGGAGGGATGTCGTGCTGGTGAATCTGCTCGAGCAGGTATTGCGGAAAGTTGCGGCTGGCAAAGCGCAGGCCCGATACATTGATGGCCACCGGCACCAGCGGCAGCCCGGCGTCCTGCCACTGCCGCACATACCGGCATACGCTCGCGATGACCCAGTCGTCCAGCTTGTCGATCTGGCTCGACTGCTCGGCCACGGCAATGAACTCGGCCGGGCTGACCTGGCCCAGCGCCGGGTGGCGCCAGCGGCAAAGCGCCTCGGCGCCGACCAGGATGCGCCGCCGGGCATCGAACTTGGGCTGGAACTGCAGCGACAGCACGTCGTCCTGGATCGCTGTCCAGAGGTCGCGCCGGATCACGCGGGTGCGGCGCGCTCTTTCGCCGGCCGCGCTGTTGAACAGGCGCACCTGGTTGGAGCCGCTTTCGCGGGCCTCGCTCAGGCTCACGCGGGCCGCCTGCATCAGCGACTCGGATGTGTTGGCATCGCGCGGATAGATGGCGATACCGATATTCACGCCGATCTGCATCTGCAGGCCGCGTGCCGCCACGAACTCGGCCAGCGAGCCAAGCACGCGCGAGCCCAGCTCCTGGGCGCGGCCGTGGTGGACCAGCTCCGGCACGCCGACCGCGAACTCGTCCCGCGCCAGCCTGGCCAGGAAATCATGGGGCTCCAGCGCGGCCTGCGCCAGTGCGCCGGCGTCCTGCGCCAGGATGTCGTCGGCACGCACTTCGAAGACTTCGTCGACTTCGCGGAAGTCCGCAACATGGATCAGCAGCACGGCACAGCTGCCTTCGGCCAGCCGCGCCTGCGCGATGGCCTGGTCCAGCCAGCGGCCGAAGGCGATCCGATCCGGCATGGCGGTCGCCACGCTGTACTCGGCCACGGTGCCCTGGCCGCGCGCGCCGGGGCGCACCACCAGGCGCCCGGGTATGCGGCCGCTGCGCCGGATTTGCCGAGACTCGACCACGCGCAGCGCGCCCGCCGCGTCATCCGACAGATCGTCGGCGACGCCGGGCTCATTGCGCCTGGGCCCCGCGACCCACCCGCGCGACTGCGCCCGGTGGACCAGGAACATCACCGCGCACAGCGCGGTCAGCCCACCGGCCAGCCAGGCCGGATGCGGCAGCCCCGCGGCATCGATGCAGGCACGTGCGGTCATGGAGGCCGTGCCGCAAACCCTGCCAAGCCGGGTACCGGCCACGGCCACCAGCCCCGCGCCCGCCAGCGCCGAGGCAATCGCCGCGCCGCGCCAGAGCCGGGCGCCCTGCTTGAGCCAGTCGAACAGCAGTTTGCCCGCCGAGGTAGCCGCCGCCGCGACGGCGAAAGCTCCCGCCATCTGCGCCGTCTCATTGGCCGCCGGCACGCCACCGGCGCCGATCACCACCACGAACGGCAGCCCCACGGTGAGTTGCGACGACAACGCGGCAAACCACGACAGCGTACGCAACGGGCGGCTGCCGCCAGCCCCCGCCCGGGCCTGGCGACCGCCGAGAACGGCGGCCACGCCGAGCAGGGCGGCCAGCAGCAAAAGGGCGGTACTCAAGGCGATCATGCGATTGCGCTGTAATTAGAAGAATGCGCGAACGGTCGGGCGATGCGGGGCAAACCCCGCATCATGGCACTTTGCGGACGCGATGTGAACAAGGCAATACCGCATCCGTACTAGAAAGCGCTCCAGTCATCGTCCGATCCGCCCTGTGCGGCAACAGCAGGGGCCACCCGGACCGGCCGTGCCGCGACCGCCGCCGCACGTGGCTTGGGTCGGACTGCCTGCAACGCGTTCGCGGCGGGCTGCGAGACTGTACCGGCTGCGGCGCCCAGATTGAAGACCGAAACCACGCTTTTCAGCTTGCGCGCCTGCTCTTCCAGCGACCCGGCCGCCGCCGCGGCTTCTTCAACCAGCGCGGCGTTCTGCTGCGTCACCTGGTCCATCTGGGTGACCGCCTGGTTTACCTGCTCGATGCCGCTGGTCTGCTCCTGCGAGGCTGCACCAATTTCGTTCATGATGTCAGTAACCCGGCGCACGGCCTGCACGATCTCGCCCATGGTCTGGCCAGCTTCGGCCACCAGACGCGTACCGCTTTCCACGCGCTGCCCGGATTCGCTGATCAGTGCCTCGATCTCCTTGGCTGCCGTCGCCGAACGTTGCGCCAGGCTGCGCACCTCGCCGGCCACCACCGCGAAGCCGCGGCCCTGCTCGCCCGCGCGGGCCGCTTCGACGGCGGCGTTGAGCGCGAGGATGTTGGTCTGGAACGCAATCCCTTCAATCACGCTGATGATCTCGACCACCTTGCGCGATGCGCCGTTGATCTCGTTCATGGTGTCGACCACGCGGCCCACCACGTCCCCGCCCTTGAGGGCAATTTGCGAAGCCTCGCCGGCCAGCACGCCAGCCTGACGGGCGTTGTCGGCGTTCTGCCGCACGACCGTGGTCAGCTCTTCCATGCTGGCCGCGGTCTGTTCGAGCGACGAGGCCTGTTCCTCGGTACGCTGCGACAGGTCCAGGTTGCCGGTAGAGATCTGCTCGGTTGCCGAGGCCATTGAGTCCGCTCCCACGCGCACTTCGGCAACGATCTTGTGCAGGCTCTCCTGCATGGCAGCCAGCGCCTGCATCATGCGGCCGACCTCGTTCCGGGACACCGTGGTAATGCGCGAGGTCAGGTCGCCGCGCGCGATCCGCTCCATCACCTTCAGCGCCTCCTCCACCGGGCGGACGATGGCGCGGTTCAGCGTTGCCGTGCACAGACCCGCAAGCGCAAGTCCGGCAATGATCAGCACGATCGAAAGCACGCGGATTCGCTCGAAGCGCGCCTGCGCCCCGTCGAAATTGGCCTGACCGGCCATCATCAGGAATTTTTGCAGGGGCTCATGCGCCGCGGACATGGCGCGCTGCAGGTCGGGCAGGACCTTGATGGCCAGGCGCGCTGCCTCTTCCTTGTTTCCCGCCAGGGCCGCCTGCTGCAGTGGTTCGATGCCCTGCGCCATGAACGCGGCGCGCTTGCGTGCCAGCTCGCTGGCGAGCGCCTTTTCCTGCTCGTCTTGCGGCAGGCTCATATACCGGTTCCAGGCGGAATCCGCTGCCTCGACAAACACCTTTGAGCGGTCGACGCTGACCTTCGGGTCATCCTGCTCGCCCAGCATCACGCTGCGGTCAAGCGCCAGGCGCATGCGCGTCGAGGCCAGCATGGCATCGCTCAGTGCCATCGTGGAAGCGAGCTGGTTCGAGTATGTCTCCTTCAGTGCGTCATTGCTTTGTGAAATCCCATGCAGCCCTACCCCGCCCATCAGGATGAGCAACAGAGACAGCGCGGCCATGGCGCCCCTGAGCAGGGTCTTGATCTGAATATTGTTTTCAAATGACATGATGAGTGCGACGGTAGCCAGTCTGCAGGACCCACCCCCCTGGTCCCGGTACGGCGGACTGACGCCCCGACGATCCGCCCTGCCCGGATAACGGCTGGCACACCTGGTTCTTAAGCGGACTCCAATACCCGACGCCACGCCCTCAAATGTCGAACATACGCCACGTGACCCTGCTCTTCGTGTTATCGGACACCGCGGGAAATGGCATTTTCGGCAGTTCTTCCAGAACCGCCTTGGATTATGTGTTTTTGCGCTTCAGCAAAAGTCCATCGGCGCGCACCACAATGTGCCGTGAGAAACGAGAGACCGATTTGACCGCTTCGGCATACTGCCGGCGCCAACCCAATCAGCATGGGCACGCCCAAACTGCGGAGTGACAAGGCGCGACGGGAAAAGTTCATGGCAAAATCGCTGGAGAATCTTCCTATTTTTGCCTGGCCAGGGTGCATAAAGGATTTGCAGTCGTAGGTTAGCCCGATATAATGCTTTTCGACATTCCGCACCCCCCCGATACCCGAGGATCAAATGGCGACTTATCAGGAAATCGTTCAGAAAATCAACGAACTGCAAAAGCAGGCCGAGGAAATCAAGGCGCGTGAGCAGGCTGCAGTGATTGCCGATATTCGTGAAAAAATCGACCAATATGGGTTGACGGCAGAAGATCTCGGTTTTGGCGTGAAGACCCTGGTCGGCAAGAAAGCCACCAACCGGAAGGTGCCCGTGCGTTATCGTGACAGCGCCGGCAACACCTGGACCGGTCGCGGCAAGCGCCCGGGCTGGCTGACCCAGGCCCTGGCGGCCGGCAAATCGGTGGACGATTTCCTGATCCGCTGACATTCCCTCGCTATAGCCGCAACAAAAACGCCACGGAAATCTCCGTGGCGTTTTTACTTGCAGCGACTGCCGCTCACCGCGGCAACGCAGAAACGGGTACGCCCAAGGGTCTCAGGCGTCAAACCCGTTGGGGTTGGTCGACTGCCAGCGCCAGGAGTCCTCGCACATGCGATCGAGATCATGGCGCGCGCGCCAGCCCAGCAACCGGTGAGCCAAAGTCGGGTCGGCATAGCACGATGCGATGTCCCCGGGCCGGCGCGCTACGATCTCATGGGGCACGGGGCGCCCGCTGGCGCGTTCGTATGCGGCCACCACCTCGAGCACGCTGTAGCCGCGGCCCGTGCCCAGGTTGACCGTCATGCTTTGTCCGCGCTCACGCAGGCAAACCAGAGCCGCCAGGTGTCCGTCCGCGAGGTCGCAGACATGGATGTAATCGCGAACCCCGGTGCCATCCGTCGTCGGATAGTCGCCGCCGAATACCATCAGCTTTTCGCGCCGGCCGCCGGCCACTTGGGCGACATAGGGCATGAGATTATTCGGGATACCGCGCGGGTCTTCGCCGATCAGGCCACTTTCATGCGCGCCGACCGGATTGAAATACCGCAAGTAGGCAATGCGCCACTCCGGATCCGATTTTTCCAGGTCGCGCAGGATTTGCTCGCCCATCAGCTTGGTCTGTCCATACGGATTGGTTGCCGAAAGCGGGAAATCCTCGAGAATCGGTACGGCATGGGGATTGCCATACACCGTGGCCGACGAACTGAACACCAGTTGCTTGACTCCGGCATCGCGCATGGCGGCACACAGCGTAACCAGGCCGTCCAGGTTGTTGCTGTAATACTCGAGCGGCTGGCTCACGGATTCGCCAACCGCCTTGAGCGCCGCGAAATGGATGGCTCCGGAGATATGGTGTTCGGCAAACAGGCGATCCAGCAGCGCACGGTCGCGGACATCGCCTTCGACAAAATGCGGCGCCTGACCGGTAATCGTTGCGATCCGCTCCACCACCACACGGCTGCTATTGCATAGATTATCGAGGCCGATCACCTTGTAGCCGGCATTGAGCAACGCCACCCAGGTATGTGAAGCGATATAGCCAGTGGCGCCGGTGAGAAGCAAAGTCTGGGTCATGGGAATCCGGTAAGCATAAACAAAGGACGGGCGAAGATCGGCCACGGCGGGCAGTCGGTAGCGAGGAGCGCAGGCCGCGGCGCAATTGCCGGAAGACTCGCCATTATCACTCACACGGGCGCGCTGGCAGCCGCGTCAGCGGGCACCAGGCTCAGCCGCCCGGGGCACTACCAGGCGACAACAGCCCCGCCCGGGCCGCCCACGCCTCATGTGCGGCACGCAGCCGCCAGCCGGACTCGAAATCGCGCATGCCGAGCCACTGTGCAACCGTCGGCGGCGATGCGCCCGCCTCGAAGTGCATAGCGCCGCAGGTATTGCGCAGCGTCTGCGGCGATGCCCGTTCACTGCGCGCCGACAGCACCCCGGCTTGATCGAGCAGCAACTCCACGCGTCGGTATACGGATGCGGCATGCATCGGGCGCCCGCTGGGCATGGCCGGGAACACCAGTTCGCCGAGCGTGCCGGACGCCTCCCGCAGGGAGAGCCAGGCCATCAACGGCCCATGGGCGAATGCAAACAGCGGCGCGTCATAGGTGCGGCCAGACTCGGGCTTGGCCATGTGCAGCACCACGCGGCCTGTGTGGCTCCTGTCGATGGACCGGATGCGCAGCGCACGGACTTCGCCCACTTTCAGCCCTGCACCCAGCAGTACCGCCACCAGCGCAACGTCGCGAGCGCGCTTCCATTCCGTAGGCGAAGCCTCGGCCCCAACGGGCACAGCCTCGCCGGCAGGCCCCTGCACGCGCGCGATAAGCAAATCGCGCTCGCCGGGCAGCAGGAAGGCGGTCGGATCATTTTCGCCTTCGGCCAGGTGCGCGCGCACCGCCTGGCTGGCCGGATTGTGCAGGCCTTCCTGCAGATGGGCGAGGTGGTTATAGATTCTCTCGATCAGTCTGGTATATCGATAGCGATGAGTTTTGTGAAGATCCTGCTCGTCCAGAAATTCGCCGATCTGGCCGGCCGACCAGGATAGTGGCGCCAGGCCGCGTTCGGCGGACCAGCGCAGCAGCTTTCCCCACATGGCCCGATAGACCACGCTGGTGCCGTGGCGGAAGCCATTGCGCGCCAGCCAGCCATCGAATGCGCGCTCGGGATGGCTGCGCCAGCTGGCCAGGTCGGCATCGAACAAGGCGGCTTGCGGTCCGTCCGCGCTGGGCTCGCTGCGCTGAGTGGTCACTGACTCTCCGGCAATAGGTAACGGCAATGCGCTTATTGTAGTCAAGGCGTCACTGGCCGGGCGGGCGGAACCATCGCGAGGCAGCCCATGCTTGCGAGAGCGACTTCCTCGTGCTACCTTTTGCCCGTTAGTGCAACTGGTTGCATAGTAATGGCCGTCCGATGGACAACGAACGAGGAGACCAACAATCATGAACACCCCTGCGCTGATTCCGAATGCCCTCCCGACCCTCGCTGCCTGGCACGAGATGCTCGCCACGCATGCCTTCGAACGGCTCGGAGACATCATGGCCGACGACGTGGTGTTCCGTTCGCCGGTGGCCCACACGCCGTACCCGGGCCGCGACGCCATCGTGCTGGTACTGACCACCGTCAACCAGGTCTTCCAGGACTTCCGCTACTACCGCAGCTTCGTCAGCGAAGACGGACATAGCGTAGTACTCGAATTCAGCGCGAACGTGGACGGCAAGCAGCTCAAGGGCATCGACATGATCCGCTTCGACGCGGCGGGCAAGATCGCCGAGTTCGAGGTCATGATCCGTCCGCTGAGCGGCCTGCAGGCACTCGGCGCCGCCATGGGCGCACGCCTGGCCAGCCAGAAGCAAGTACTTACCGGGGCGGCCTGAAGCCGCCTCCCCGTCACTGCTCTATCCCCGCCCGTTTCCACCGAGGAGATTTCCGCATGTCCCTTCCCGCCCAATTGAAGAACCGGCTTTCGCTGCCGGTCGTGTGCTCGCCGCTGTTCATCATCTCCAACCCGGATCTCGTCATTGCCCAGTGCAAGGCTGGCGTGGTCGGCTCCTTCCCCGCGCTCAATGCACGGCCTGCGCCGAAGCTGGAAGAATGGCTGGACCGCATCACGACCGAGCTGGCCGAACACGACGCCAAGCACCCGGACCGCCCGGCCGCGCCGTTTGCCGTCAACCAGATCGTGCACAAGTCCAATGACCGGCTCGAGCATGACCTGGAGCTGTGCGTGCGCTACAAGGTGCCCATCGTGATCACCTCGCTGGGCGCGCGCGCCGAAGTCAACGAGGCGGTGCATTCGTACGGTGGCATCGTGCTGCACGACGTCATCAACAACGCCTTCGCACGCAAGGCCATCGAAAAGGGTGCAGACGGACTGGTGGCCGTGGCCGCGGGCGCGGGCGGCCACGCCGGCACGCTGTCACCGTTTGCGCTGCTGCATGAAATCCGCGAATGGTTCGACGGCCCGCTCCTGCTGTCGGGCGCCATTGCCAGCGGCGACGCCATCCTGGCCGCACAGGCGGCGGGCGCGGACCTGGCCTATATCGGCTCGGCCTTCATCGCCACGCAGGAAGCCAACGCCCAGGACGGCTACAAGCAGATGATCGTGGACAGCACCGCGAACGACATCGTCTACTCGAACCTGTTCACCGGCGTGCATGGCAACTACCTGCGCGGCAGCATCGAGCGCGCGGGCCTGGACCCGGCGGCCCTGCCGCAATCGGACCCGTCGAAGATGAATTTCGGCTCGGCCAGCGCCAAGGCGTGGAAGGACATCTGGGGCGCAGGCCAGGGCGTGGGCGCCATCAAGCGCGTCGTGCCGGCCGCCGAACTGGTGCGCCGCTTCGCCGAGGAGTATGCGCTGGCGCGCCGCCGCCTCGGCCTGCCGGATGCTGCCGGCGCGGCGCAGGCGCAAATCGCGGACGTCGCCTGACGTAAAAGCGAAAAGCGGTGGTTCAGTCCTGGCCGTTGCCAGACGGCTTCGCCAGCAGGGGCATCAATTCGTTGCCCCAGGCCACCCAATCCTGTTCGAAGCGAATGCCCCGGCGCAGCAGCGCAAATCGCAATTGCTGTCCGCGGTCCCGGCGCGCGTCGGCAAAATCCCGGCGCTCGATGGCCTGGTAGGTTTCCAGCCGGGCCTGGTGCAGCGCGATCAGCCGGCGCATTTCGTCGGCAAGGCCCAGCGGGCCCATCGCCGCATCCGCGCGCAGCTTGACCAGGATCTCTTCACGCTGGTCCAGCCCCGCGCCGGGCTCCAGCACCCACCGCACCAGTTCGTCGCGCCCGGCTGGCAGCACGTGGTACACCTTCTTGCGGCTCTTCTTCTCTTCGCTATTGACCGCGGCGTTGCCGTTGGCGTCGCCGCCCTGGTCGGATTCCTCGGCGGCAATCCAGCCGTGGTCGGCCATGCGTCCAAGTTCGCGATAGATCTGCTGGTGCGTCGCGTGCCAGAAATAGCCAATGGAACGATCAAACCGGCGCGCCAGGTCATAACCGGACGACGGTTTCTCGATCAGGGAAATCAACAGGGCGTGCTGTGTCGACATTCGGCTGGAAAGGTAGCCATGCTGGCGATTGAAGGCCGGAAAGCGTGCAACCGCAGCCTCCTCGGGGAACCGCGCTATGGTAGCGCAAGGCTTTGCGTGATAGCGGCGGGCTGCGCGCCAGCGCTTGCCACCTGATGTTTCAACGAGACGACAATTGCCAGCGAACCGACAAAACTGACAATTTTGAAAACATGCCGCTCAGAATTAAAAAATGCTGAATGGCATTTTTGCGAAGCATGGCATACATTGCGAACATTACTACCTGTCTGCGCGCGACTGGCATCGCCCCCACCCTGCTCGCGCTCTGTCACCGGAGCCAATTGAAATGAAAGGACACGATCTTGCAGAAGACCGTGACGTCGCCTGGGAGGCGGATGCCGGACAGCTTCCGGCGAACGGGATCGCGGTGTTGCCGGCGCGCGCACCGGTCTATTACCGGCTGGCGGATACGCCGGACGGCCACCATATAAAGGAATACGCCAGCGGCCTGCGCCAGCTGGTGCGCTTTGTCGGTGTCGAGGAGCAGGTCGTCAAATACTGCCTGGGCTGAACGCCCCGGGCCTGCAAGTTCTTCTGTGGTTGTCTCCTCCAGGCCCATCTGCGGCTATGGATTGAACCCGCGAGTTTCTTTGCGGGTTTTTTTCTGCCAGCTCTGCCATCTGAAACTTCCCGGTTGAAGGACTATTTCCGTGGCGAGTTCAGCAAGACTTTAGTGGGAGTGATGTCGCCGACATCCTCCCACGCCTTCGTGTCGAAGCGGAACTTGGCGACGGCGCAGGTAGGCATGTCGGTGATCTCGGCCGACAGACGATGCGCAAGGTCTGTGAACTCAGGGTTGTGACCGAACAGCATCACACTGCCGAGCGTATTGTCGAGCTCATGAACGACGGCCAGCAGGTCGGCGGCGCTACTGGCGTACAGCCGGTCATCGACCACGATGTCCTTGCGCTCATAGCCGATTTCGTCGGCAACCAGTTGCGCTGTCGTCAGCGCGCGCAGGGCCGGACTCGACATGAGCAGGTCGGGCTTTACCTTGCGGTCGGCCAGGCGCTTGCCCATTTCCGGAGCGTCGTGCCGGCCACGATCCTCCAGGGGGCGCTCACGGTCGGGCAAGGACGGGTCATCGTGACTTGCCTTGGCATGCCGGACCAGAAACAGGGTCTTCATAGTCTCTCCTGATCCATGGGGATCGATGTGGGGTGTTGTCGGGGTTTTGTCGATGGCGCGCGTCAGCAGACCCGCACATGGCCGCTGGCCTCGCCGCCACGCCCGCCCTATAGTGGACTGGGATGGGGCCGATTGCAACGCGATGCACCGCAAGGCCCCATTTGCTGGAGGGCAGCGGCATGCGAGGCAGTTCAGATACCATCGAGGTGGAGATCCCGGCTGGCGGCGTGACCTTGCAAGGCATCCTCACATTGCTGCCGGGCGCCGGCGCATTGGTCTTGTTTGCGCACGGCACGGGCAGTTCCCGGCTTAGCCCGCGCAATCGCCATGTAGCCGCCGAACTCAATCGCTGCGGCATGGGAACGCTGCTGATGGACCTGCTGCTGCCCGAGGAAGACCAGGTGCAGGCCATCCGCTTCGACGTCGACCTTCTGGCCTCCCGGCTGGCACAGGCGACAAGCTGGGTGGCACGGCAGCCAGGCACCCCGCCGCGGCTGGGCTATTTCGGCGCCAGCATTGGCGCGGCCGCATCGATCCGTGCCGCAAGCCGGTCGCAAATCCCGATCGGCGCCATCGTCTCGCGCGGCGGCAGGGTCGATCTGGCGGGCCCCGAGGCGCTCACGAAGCTGGCCGCGCCGACCATGCTGATCGTCGGCGGGCTCGATGTCAGTGTGCTGGAACGCAATGAGTCGGCCTTTGCCCAGCTGACATGCCAGAAGAAGCTGGTGATCGTGCCCGGCGCCTCCCATTTGTTCGAGGAGCCCGGCGCGCTGGAATCGGTCGCTCGTCTGGCGGCGCAGTGGTTTGAGCGTTATCTCGGCAAGGCCTTGCCCTGACTGGCGCCTGCGGGTTCCTTTCGCTACACGCGGAAAGAGTCAAGTCGGGGACCCGATGCGCAGGGCCCTGGTGTTACCCCCAGACAACAAAAAAGCCGGTCCCCTAGTCTTACTGTGTCATAAAAATTAAGGCATGATATGCCCATCATTTTTCCCTTTGATGGGAGGTGCCATGGGCATATCCAAAGAGTTCGATCGATACATGGCTCACCTGGCTGAAGGGTTGGGTCATGCCGACCGTCACGCAGGATTGACTGGGTATTGCACCGGTCTGATGCTGCCTCTGTCGCGCAAGAGCGTCGAACCCATGGCCGCCCGCGTTGATCCGCTGCGCGCCAGCGCCCGGCACCAAGCCCTGCATCACTTTGTCGCCAAGGCCCAATGGAGTGACCAGCAACTGCTCAATCGCGTGGCGCAGTGGGTGGTGCCGCATATGGACTTCAGCGCTGGCGGCTGGTGGATCGTTGACGACACGGGCTTTCCCAAGAAGGGCGTCCACTCGGTGGGCGTGACACGCCAATACTGCGGGGTGCTGGGCAAGCAGGACAACTGCCAAGTGGCCGTCAGCGTCTCGCTGGCCTGCGAACAAGGCAGCCTACCGGTGGCCTGGCAACTGTACTTGCCCCGCAACTGGGCCGAAGATGCCGAGCGCAGACTCAAGGCCGGGATTCCCGAACACATCGAGTTTGCGACCAAGCCTCAAATTGCCCTGCAACAGATACGGGGCCTGCTCTCTGAAGGAGCACCCAAGCACTGCGTGCTGGCCGACGCAGGCTACGGGATCGACTATGCGTTTCGTCAAGGGCTGACCAATCTGGGCTTGCCCTACGTGGTCGGGATCACCTCGGCCGTGGTGGTCTGGCCACCGGGGGTGGAGCCCCTGCCGCCAAAGCCCTACAGCGGCATGGGCCGTCCACCGGTGATGCCACGGCGCACCGCCAAGAGACAGCCGGTGAGTGTCAAGGCATTGGCGCAGTCCTTGTCCGACAGCGCATTCCAGAACATCAGTTGGCGCGAAGGCAGCAACGAGCGCCTGACGGGCCGCTTTGCGGCGCTGCGGGTACGCTGCGCCGGGGGTAACGTGGGCAAGGCGCGTCTGCTGCCCCAGCAGTGGCTGCTCATCGAGTGGCCCGCAGATCAGGCCGAGCCTGAGAAGTATTACCTGTCCACGCTGCCCGAAACCACGGCACTGAACGATCTGGTGCGCGCTGCGCACATGCGCTGGCGCATCGAGCGCGATTATCAAGATCTCAAGCAGGACCTCGGCCTGGGCCACTATGAGGGGCGGGGTTGGCGGGGCTTTCACCACCACGCCAGCCTGAGCATCGCCGCGTATGGCTTCCTGATGGCGCAGCGACTGAAAGCCGGCAGCAGCGCCGGCGGTAAAAAAAACTTCATCGAATGCCAGGTGCCTGCCATTCCCGAAGATTACGTTCCTCGGGGAAGTCCGGCGCGCGCAGCGTCACGTGCCGAACTCGATCAGGACGCTGCGCCTTCAGTTGAGCGTCGCACTCGCAGGCGCCCTGGGACATTGCCCGCATTGCGCCGCCGTTAGCGTTCGACTACGTTTGTGACACAGTAAGACTAGGAACCGGCTTTCCACCATTGCAAAAGCAACAGAGGCAGACAGAAATCAATCCACCGTCGCCCCCGAAGCCTTCACCACCTTCGCCCACTTCGCGGTCTCGGACTTCATGAACGCAGCGAGCTGGGCCGGCTTTTCGGGATTGGGCTCGGCGCCCTGGTCGGCCATCTGCTTCTTCACTTCCGGCATGGCGAGGATCTTCACCACTTCGGCGTTCAGGCGGTCGATGATGGGTTGCGGGGTACCGCCGGTGGCGTACAGCGCGAACCACGAGGTGGCTTCATAGCCGGGCACGCCCGATTCCGCCACCGTCGGCACGTTCGGCAGCGCCGGCGAGCGCTTGGCCGAGGTCACGGCGATGGCGCGCAGCTTGCCGGCCTTCACGTGCGGATACGACGACGGCATGTTGTCGAACATCAGGCCGATCTGGTTGCCCAGCAGGTCGTTCACGGCAGGCGCGCTGCCCTTGTACGGGACGTGCTGGATGTGCAGGCCAGTCATCGAGTTGAACAGCTCGCCCGACAGGTGCATCGAGGAGCCGCTGCCCGACGAACCGTACGACAGCTTGTCCGGGTTGGCCTTCACGTAGGCAATCAGTTCCTTGATGTTGTTCACCGGCACCTTGGGGTTCACCACCACCAGGTTCGGCACCATCGCCACGCGGCTGATCGGCGCGAAGTCCTTGACGGGGTCGTACGGCAGCTTGGAGTACAGCGACTGGTTGATGGCGTGGGTCCCGATGGTACCCATGAAGAGCGTATAGCCATCGCCCGGCGCCTTGGCGGCCAGCGATGCACCGATATTGCCGCCCGCCCCCGGACGATTGTCGATCACCACGGGCTGGCCGAGCGCCTTGCCCAGCTGCAGGCCGACGATACGAGCCAGGATATCGGTGGTGCCACCGGCCGAGAACGGCACGATCATCGTGATCGGCTTGGTCGGGTAGCCACCCTGCGCATGCGCGGCGCCGGCAAAGCCGGCAATGCAGGTGGCCAGTGCAACGCCGGCAGCCAGCAGGCGGCGGCGGGTCGTGGAAGTCTGGGAATCGAGTCTCATCGGTTTACTCCGGTTGTCCTTGTGGCCCGCGCGCGCATGGTGCCGGTCGCGGGCGAATGCTGGATAGCGTGATTGCTGCCCTGGAAGAAGACAGCGCGGTGGCGCTGTCTTCGTGCAAGCTGCGACCGAAAGGATCACATCTTGATATGACGTTTGATTTACGTCTCTTCTTGTGAATGCTTGAGATGATCCTGCTGCTCAGACGGGTGCCACGCCCAGCGTGGTACCGCCGCAGACATAGAGGACCTGGCCCGTGACAAAGCCATTGTCGGGCGACAGGAAGAACAGCGCGGCGCGCGCGACATCTTCCGGCGTGCCCATGCGCTTCACGGCGATGCTCGCCAGAATGCGTCGGGTCTGCTCGCTGCCCTCGGGGTTGCTCTTGCGGAACAGCTCCGTGGCGATCGGGCCCGGCGCCACGGCGTTCACGGTGATGCCGTCACCGCCAAGCTCCATGGCCAGCGTGCGCGTCATGCCGATCAGGCCGGCCTTGGTGGCCGAGTACACCACGCGTTCGGGCTTGCCCAGCGCTGCCCGCGACGCCATGTTGACCACGCGGCCAAACCCGGCGGCGCGCATGGCCGGCAGGCAGGCCTGCGTGAGCAGCATCGCCGCCTGCAGGTGCAGGCCGACGACATAGTCGAGGTCGGCCACGGTGGCCGTGTCGGCCGTGCCGGGGCGCGTGGCGCCGGCATTGTTCACCAGCCGCGTGACCGCGAACTGCGAGGTGACCTGTTGCGCCACGGCGCGCGTCGCCTCGGCATCGGTCAGGTCAGCCTGGAAAAACGTCATGTTGGGGTGCGACCAGCCCGGCTCCGTGTAGTCGATATTGACCACCCGGGTGGTGCCGTCCGCCAGCAGCATTTCGCTGATGGCGCGCCCGATACCGGAACTGGCGCCGGTGACGATCGTGGCGTTGGGAAGAGACATCTTCAACTCCGCACCGGCCGCTCGCGGGGCCAGGCCTTGCAAACAACCGCAACTTCAATCCATGCCTGCGGCCGGACCGGCGAGCCTGTCGGCCCGGCTGCATGGCTCCTTCACGGGAGGGAGACGATGTTGCGCCGCGCCCATGCGGACGCGGCGCATTAGCGACACCAGTAGCGTCAGACGCGTTCGATCACCATGGCGATGCCCTGGCCCACGCCGATGCACATCGTGCACAGCGCGAAGCGGCCGCCGGTGCGGTGCAGCTGGTACATCGCGGTGGTCACCAGGCGCGCGCCGCTCATGCCGAGCGGGTGGCCCAGTGCGATCGCGCCGCCGTTCGGGTTGACGCGCTTGTCGTCGTCGGCGATGCCCAGTTCACGCAGTACGGCCAGGCCTTGCGCGGCGAACGCTTCGTTCAGTTCGATCACGTCGATCTGGTCCAGCGTCATGCCCAGCTGCTTCATCAGCTTCTGCGTGGCCGGTGCCGGGCCGATGCCCATCACGCGCGGTGCCACGCCGGCGGTTGCCATGCCGACGATGCGCGCACGCGGGGTCAGGCCGTGTTGCTTGATGCCGGCTTCGCTCGCCAGCAGCAGCGCGCAGGCGCCATCGTTCACGCCCGAGGCGTTACCCGCGGTCACGGTACCGTCAGGACGAACCACGCCGCGCAGCTTGCCCAGCGCTTCCATGCTGGTGGCGCGCGGATGCTCGTCGCGCTCGACCACGATCGGGTCGCCCTTCTTCTGCGCGATGGTCACCGGCGTGATTTCCTGCGCCAGCGTGCCGTCGGCCTGCGCGCGCGATGCCTTTTCCTGGCTGCGCAGCGCCATCAGGTCCTGGTCTTCGCGGCCGATCTTGTAGTCGGTGGCCACGTTCTCGGCGGTCTCGGGCATCGAGTCCACGCCATACGCCGCGCGCATCGCCGGGTTGATGAAGCGCCAGCCGATGGTGGTGTCGAAGATCTGCGCATCGCGCGAGAACGCACTGGTCGCCTTGCCCATCACGAACGGGGCGCGGCTCATGCTTTCCACGCCGCCGGCGATCATCAGCGTGGCTTCGCCGGCCTTGATGGCGCGCGCGGCGGTACCGGTGGCGTCCATGCCCGAACCGCACAGGCGGTTGATGGTGGCACCCGGCACGTCCTGCGGCAGGCCCGCCAGCAGCGCCGACATGCGTGCCACATTGCGGTTGTCTTCGCCGGCCTGGTTGGCGTTGCCATAGATCACGTCATCGATGGCCTTCCAGTCCACATTCGGGTTGCGGGCCATCAGTGCCTTCAGGGGCACCGCGCCCAGGTCGTCCGGACGCACCGCGGACAGGCTGCCGCCGTAGCGGCCGATGGGGGTGCGGATGGCGTCGCAGATAAAGGCTTCGGTCATGTCTCTCTCTCGGTCTTGATGTCAGTGGTCAGCCCTGGATCAGGGTCACGCCGGTCAGGCGCTGCAGTTCGTCGAAGCTCAGCCCTTCCACCAGGTCGCGCGCAACCAGCCCGTCGGCGGTCACGTCGAGGGTGGCCAGATCAGTGTAGATGCGCGTCACGCAACCGATGCCGGTCAGCGGATAGGTGCACTGCGGCACGATCTTGCTTTCGCCCTGCTTGGTGAGGTGCTCCATCATCACGAACACCTGCTTGGCGCCAATGGCGAGGTCCATCGCACCGCCCACGGCGGGGATGGCGCCCGCTGCGCCGGTGTGCCAGTTGGCCAGGTCGCCCTTCTCGGAAACCTGGAACGCGCCCAGCACGCAGAAATCGAGGTGGCCGCCACGCATCATGGCGAACGAATCGGCATGGTGGAAGTACGAGCCGCCGGCCTTGATCGTCACCGGCTGCTTGCCGGCATTGATCAGGTCGCCGTCTTCCTCGCCCGGCGCCGGCGCGGGGCCCATGCCGAGCAGGCCGTTTTCGCTGTGCAGCAGGATTTCCTTGTCGGCGGGCAGGTGGTTGCCCACCAGCGTCGGCAGGCCGATGCCGAGGTTCACCACGGCACCCTCGGGAATGTCCTTGGCCACACGGGCGGCCATCTGGTCGCGGGTCAGTTTTTGCATGTTCGCTCTCCTTCTCGCTCAGACCTTGACCACGCGCTTGACGAACAGGCCCGGCGTCACGATGTGCTCCGGATCGAGTTCGCCCAGTTCCACCAGGTGGCTCACCTGCACGATGGGGCACTTGGCGGCCATGGCCATGATCGGGCCAAAGTTGCGGGCGGTCTTGCGGTAGGTCAGGTTGCCCCAGCGGTCGGCCTTGTCGGCCTTGATCAGTGCAAAGTCGGCGTGAATGGGCTTCTCGAACACGTAGCCCTGGCCATCGATGATGCGGGTTTCCTTGCCTTCGGCCAGCGGCGTACCGTAGGCCGTGCGCGTGAAGAAACCGCCGATGCCGGCACCGGCCGCGCGGATGCGCTCGGCCAGGTTGCCCTGCGGCACCAGCTCCAGTTCGATCTCGCCGGCGTGGTACAGCGCATCGAACACATAGGAGTCCGTCTGGCGCGGGAACGAGCAGATGATCTTGCGTACGCGCTTGGTCTTGAGCAGCGCCGCCAGGCCGGTGTCGCCGTTGCCGGCGTTGTTGTTGACGATGGTGAGGTCGCGCGCACCCTGGGCGATCAGGGCGTCGATCAGTTCCGCCGGCATGCCTGCCATGCCGAAGCCACCAATCAGGATGGTGGCGCCGTCGTGGATGCCGGCCACCGCCGCTTCCACCGAGTCGTATATCTTGTTGATCACTTGCGTTCCAGTCCGGGATGAGGGTCTGGCAGGTGCCGGGACCGGCCGCAAGGGGGCGGCGCGCAAAAACTGTCTCCGGGCAATCCCTGCCGGACGGGCGTCTGGCGCAAGCACCGGTGACAGCGCGCTAGCCATGACGGGTTCCAACAGAAGTGCTTGAATTTGTTCTTATTGCGAACTTGAATTCGCACTATGAACAGAGTACACCTCGCGACAAACGCGGGTCAAGGCAACGGCAAACAGCTTGTCCGGTAATCGGTCAATCAGGGCAGCGCGTGCCGCAAGTCGTACACAGCGGCACGCCTCCGCCGTCCACGAGCCCCCTGTAGGACGGAGCCGACGCCACAATCGGCCCGGTAGCGATACGGCCGCCGCGCGCTCCTGCCTATCCTTTTATCAAGACATGCCACAAGACGACCGCCACCGGACCACCCGGCACGCCAAGGCAAGTCTGCACCAGAACCAGTCCCGCCCATCGCGGCCGGACGGACCAGAACACAAGGAGGAATCCGACATCATGGCACGCGCCTTCGCCAGCCCCAACCCTTCCCGGACTCAAAAGGATCATCAGGCTGCACTTGCCCGGATCCTGCGGACCACGCGGCAAGTCTGGATGCTGGACGTTCTGCCTGCCGGGCCGGCCCTGCAAGCGCCGCCCTCACGCCCGCGCGTGCGGCTGCCGCGCCTTGCTGCCCGGGCCTTCGAGGCGCAGATCATGGCCATCCGCTGCCAGAAGGTGTTCGCGGCCTGAACCGGCTCCCCGATCAGGGCAGCTGCAGCACCACCCGGCTACCCGCGGTGCCAGGCCGGACTTCCAGCCGCACGTCGATGCGTTCGCGCAGTTCCGCGACATGCGAGATGATCCCCACCAGCCGTCCCGCCTGCTGCAAGTCCAGCAATGTGCGGATGGCAAAGTCCAGGCTTTCCGGATCGAGCGTACCGAAGCCTTCATCGACAAACAGCGTATCGAGCTGGATGCCGCCGGCGCGCGACTGGACCACATCGGCCAGTCCCAGCGCCAGCGACAGCGAAGCCAGGAACCCTTCGCCGCCTGACAGCGTATTGGCCGGCCGCGCCGCGCCGGTGTCGTAGTCGAACACTTCGAGGTCGAGCCCGCCCGCCGAACGCTGGTCGGCCTGTTCGCGCACGCGCTGCAGCGTGTAGCGGCCGCGGCTCATTGCCAGCAGGCGCACGGAGGCGGCTTCCAGCACCTCGTCGAGCAGCGTGGCAAGCACGAAGCGCTGGAAGGTCATGCGGCGCGGATTGTTCCCGTTGGCGACTTCCGCGAGCCGTCCGAGAATGGCGTAGCGCGCTTCGATCTCGCTGTTTGCGGCCGCCAGTGCGTCGAGCTGGCTATGGCATTGCAGCAGGCTGTCGCGCATGCGCGCGCGATCGGCCTGTTGCCGGACGACGCCTTCAACGGCGGCGGTGGCGGTCGACGCCGCCATGCGCAGGCCATCGAGATCCGGCGCCGACAATCCCTCGGCCGCCGCGATGGCGCGCGACACACCGTGCGCGGACACCGCGAGTGCTTCGTCGTACGTACGTACCGCATCGTCCAGGGCTTGCATGGCCGCGGCATCCAGCCGGGCCGCGTTGAAGGCCGACAGGTCCGCAAAGCCTGCTGCGGCCAGCATGGCGTCCGCCGCGTTGCGGGCCTCCTGCAGGCGTTCGCCTGTGCGCGCCTGCACGGCCAGGGCCGACTGGCTGGCTGCCTCGGCGCCGGCCAGTGCCGCGGCGGCCTGCTTGTCGGCCGTCTGCGCTGCCTCCAGCGCGGCAGCGAGCGCGGCGAGTTGCGCGCGGGCCTGTTGCAGGCCCGCCTCGATGGCTTCGGGATCGCGCGCGTCTTCGGGCAATTGCGCGCATCCCGCCCGCCACTCTCCCTGCAATTGCGCAAGCGACTGCGCCGTGGATTCCACCGTGGCGCACGTTCCGCGGTGCGCATCATCGGCGGCGGCAAGCGCGATCCGCCGCTCGTCGATGAGCGCGGGCATGCGTTCCAGCCGGACAGCCGATGCCTGCGCGGCTGCAAGCTCCCGCTCCAGCCCCGCGGTCTGTACGGCCAGATCCTGTGCCGTGGCTTCCACCGCTTGCAGCGCGGCATCGCCGATATCGGCTGCGACCTCCGCGAGCAGCGCGGCCAGCCGCTCCACTTCCGCATGCGCGGTGTGCCGGGCGTTGGCCGCGCGCAATGCGACGTCGTCGGCCTCGCGCGAGGCGACTCGCGCCTGCTCGAGCGCATCGTCCGATACCAGTTGCCCGCTGTGTTGTGCCAGCGCCGGATGGTCGGTGCCGCCGCAAACCGGACACGCCTCGCCCGTCGCCAGCACGGCAGCCAGGCGTGCGGCCTGTCCGGCGCGCCAGTCTGACTCCGTCGTCGTCAGCGCCGTGCGCATCGCGTCACGATGCGCGGCCGCGCGGGCAGCGGCCGCATCGCGGCGCGCCAGCTCGTCGCGGGCCTGCGCCGCGGCCTGTCCGGTCTGCCGGTATCGGGCAATCTGCCTCGCGCGCGTCTGGGCCGCCTGCAGCTGCAGGCCGAGGGTCTGGAGCTGTGCCGCGAGCACCTGTGCCTGGCGCTGGTCGGCTTCAGCTGTGGCCAGTTCCGCCTGCCTGTGCGCCAGCGCTTGTGCGGCCCGGTCGCGCGCGGCGACGGCGTCGGTCTGTTGTCGCCCGGCGGCCTCCAGCGACTGGCGCAGGCTGCCAAGCTGGCGCGCGCGCGGCAGCAGGGCCTCGAGCTCCATCACGCGGCGCTGCTCGGCCTGGCGCACCTCGCCGCGCCCAAGCTCGGCCTGCAGCCGCTCGCCTGCCTGCGCGGCCGCCAGTTGCTGTTGCCGCCGGGCGCCGGCCGCCTGCTCCGCTGCCATCTGCGCGGCCTGCTGGTCGCGCAGGGCAGCTTCCAGATGCTGGATGGCAGGCCACGCCTGCGTGGCCTGTCGTGCCGTGTGCAGGCGCATGCGTTGTTCGTCGGTTGCCGCCTTGCGGGCAAGCAGGGCCTCATGGGCCGCCTGCGCGTCGGCACGTTCGCGCAGCCGCGCCGCCACCTGCTCCCCGCCTTGCAACGCCGTTTGCGCGGCGGCCCGGGCGGCGCGCACGGCCTGCTCCTGCTGCAGCAGGTCCTGAAGTTCCTGCTGCAACTGCGCAATGCCCTGGGCCAGGGCATCGGCAGATTCCATGTCGAATTGCCGCAGCAGTGCCTGACGCTGGTCGACGATGCGCTCGGCATCGCGCCGGATGCCGGCCGCCTCGCCTTTCAGCTGCTCTTCCACGCGCCGGTACAGCTCGGTGCGGAACAGGCGTTCCAGGATGCCTTGCCGCGCCTGCGAACTGGCCGTCAGCAGCTCGCGAAAGCGCCCCTGCGGCAGCACGATGACCTGGCGGAACTGCGCGCTGTCGAACCCCAACAGCTCCCGGATGGCATCGCTGACCTTGGCCGGCTGCCCGGCCTTGCTGACCCAGCCATCGCCCTCCCATGCATCAAGCTGTGCCCTGGCGGTCTCGGTAACCATGCCTTCGCCACGTTGCTTCGGCCGCTCCTGCGCGGGCGACCTTACGACGCGGTAGCGCTGTGCGCCGAGACTGAATTCGAGCACGACTTCCGTACGCAGGCCGGCCACGGCATTGGCACTGCGCATGGCCTGCGCACTGCGCTCGCCGCCCGAGGTGTCGCCATACAACGCAAAGCAGATGGCGTCGAGCAGCGTGGTCTTGCCAGCACCCGTGGGGCCGTGGATCAGGAAGAAGGCCTGCTCGCCCAGTTGCGTGAAATCGATGACCTCGGTGCCCGAGAACGGTCCGAAGGCCTTCATGGTCAGGTGCAATGGCCTCATGCCGACTCCCGCTGCGCGGCGGCCATGCCGGCCAGCACCTGCTCCAGCGCGATGCGCTGGCCGTCATCGAGTTCGGCATCGGCCACTTCGCGGAAGAAGCTCGCGAACAGTTCGCCGGTGCTTTGTTCGCGCAGTCGCCGCGCGGCTTCACCAGCCACACCGGCGCGCGCCAGCACAGTCCGCTCGACCGCAAGCGCATTGGGATAGACCTGGCGCAGCTTTGCCATCGGGTCCAGCAGGGCGCCGGTGTCGGTCAGGCGCGCATAGATATAGTCATCGCGCCGTGCATCATCGGCGGCAGCCGCGATCAACCCCGCCAGTTCGCCTTCGACGATGCGCAGGTCACGCAGCGGCCGCAGCGGCATGGGCGTGATCCGTACGCTGCCGTCGGCGCCAAGGTCGATCATCGACACGGACTTTTCATGGCTGCACTCCGACAGCGAGTACTTCAGCAGTGAACCGGCATAATGCAGCCGCCCGTCGATCGTCTGCGGCCGGTGCAGATGGCCCAGCACCACCAGGTCAAAGCCGTCGAATGCCTGCGCGGCGATCGCACCGCTGCCCCCCACCGACAAGGGCCGCTCCGATTCACTGACCGCGCCGCCCACGACGAAGGCATGGCCCACCACCACCGAGCGCACGCCGGGCGGATGGATCGCGCGGATGGCATCGAGCTGCGCGCAAAGGGCGGCTTCATGCGTCGGCAGCTCGGCGCCCAGTGCGTCGCGCACGACGGCCGGTTCGGCATACGGCAACGCATAGACGCGCACCTCGCCGTGCACATCGTGCAATGACACGCTGGCGGGCGTGGCGGACGTGCATCCGGCCACGTGCAGGCCTTGGGTCTGCATCAGCCTCGCGCCGAATTCCAGCCGCTGCGCGCTGTCATGGTTGCCTGCGATGAGCACCACCGGCACGCCCGCCTCCAGGACGATCCGAGCCAGGACGTCGTCCAGCAGCGCCACGGCTTCCGGGGGCGGTACGGCGCGGTCATAGACATCGCCGGCGATCAGGACGGCATCGGGGCGCTCGGCGCGCACCAGTTCGACAAACTGGTCGAGGATATGGGCCTGGTCTTCAAGCAGGCTGCGGGCATGGAAGAGCCGCCCGAGATGCCAGTCGGCGGTATGCAGGAAACGCAATGTGGATACCTGGTATGTGAGGGTGGCGTGTCCGGCACAGCGGCACGCGGTACAGCCGGCATCATAACTGCGCGGGCCGCATGCGGGTCGCGCGCGGCTTCAGGCCCCTGCCGCTCCCGTGAATACCGTCAGCACACCCGTGTAGCCATACAGGTGATCGCGCGCGATCTCGCCGTTGGCGAAGAAGCCGGCGAGCGGCATATCGCCAAGCGCGCGCCGCACGAGTTGCAACTCGGCATTGGGCGCGCCGAAATGCGGCCCGCCCCGGCCGGAGCAACTGATATAGAGCACGCCGAGCGCCCGCCCCGCGGTGCCGCTCTCGATCTCGGCGCGGATCTCCGTGGCGATGCGCACCAGGTCGGCACGCGCGGCGGCCGGGTTGCGCGTGCAGAACGCGAGCCGCATGCCCGGCTCTGCCACGTCCGCCAGCGCCAGTACGCGGTGCTGCACGTCCAGGCCGATCAGGTGCCGGACCAGGGTCTCGGCGCCGAACATGCCGGGCAGCCTTGGGGTGTCATCCGCACCCGCGCTCAGGCCGGCCAGCGTCCCTGACAGCGCTTCGGCCATATCCTGCGCGGTTGCATCGCGCTCCAGCCCCAGGTCCTTCAGGACGCAGTCGAGCGCGGGTTCGTTATCCAGCGTGAACAGCAGGTTGCGGTCCGCCCGCGTCACGGCACGCGCCGGGCCGATCGGCTGGCAGCCCTGGGTCACGCGTGAGATCAGGCCGACCCGGGGGCCGAACAAGACGCCCGACAAGCCCCCCGAGTAGATGCCATCGGCCATCTGCAGCGTCCGGTTGCGTGCCGACGACAAGCCACCGAACAGATAGCCAGTGGCAATGCGTTCGCTCAGTTCGTGCAGCAGGTCCTGGAGGTCAGGCGTCGAGCCTTCCGCGTGCACCAGCGCGGCATGCGGCGTGAAGCCGGATGAAGCCGCCGGCAGCGGCTTGCGCCCGGAGAACAAGCGGAAGGCATCATGTGGCAGCGGCGCCGCCATCAGCACCATGGCCGGCTCGTCGATGTACTCGACCCCGCAGGCGCAGACACCGACCGCGGACGTCCCGACCCATGCGACGCCGGGCCACTCCTGCTGCAGCGCAGCGAGAATGCGCTCGGCCGCCGGTGCGTAGTAATCGCTCAGGTAGCACCAGCCCAGCGTCAGCGCGACGGCATTGCCGTGCTGCGCCTGCTGCACCGCAAGCTGGGCCTCCAGTTGCATGTTGCAATCGGCCAGCGCCTCCTGCCAGCGGGCATTGGCGGCGTGGGCGTGTACGAAGGCCGCGTCATGCATGGTGATCCTCCCTTGGCGCCCTCGCTTGTGGTCCGCCGATTCAGGTTGGACACCGCGGGACGGACACCGTTCTTCCTTCAGGCGGCAGTGGCCAGGTCACTCCGGGTCTTTGCGCACGCGTTCGTCGTGCAGCAGCTTCTGCACGATCCGTTCGTGCTGCGCCAGCGCCGCTTGCAGTGAGCGGGCGCCATAGCTGCGGTTCTCCGCGGCGTCCGCCATGCCGGCCACACGCGTGATGAACAGCGGCGTGTCCACCGGCGCCGCTTCGGATACTCCGCGAAAGCGCGTCGTCACCGTACTGCCGCTGGCCTCCAGCACGGTACGGCGGAACACGGGATCGTTGTCCTCCATCCAGCGCGACCATTCGCTGCGGTCGGCCACTTCCCGCGGTTCATTGCGTTCATCGAGGATGTAGAAGCGGTCCCACGCTTCGCGGGACCTGTCACGCGACGTCATCAACGATCACCATCGCAGGGCAACCACGATCGAGCTGCTCGGCGAATACGACAAGGAACTGGTCGGCGAATCGCACTCGACGGAAAGGATATCCGCCTGCCATGAACGGCACGAGCTGCCGGCCTAGCCGGGCGCACTCAACTCACGCGGAAGCCGATCTTCAGTGTCACCTGGAAATGGGCGACCTTGCCGTCCGCGATATGGCCGCGCGTTTCGACGACTTCAAACCAGTCGATATTCTTGATGGTCTCGCCTGCCTTGGCGATGGCATTGCGGATGGCTTGGTCGCTGCCGTCGGGCGACGAGCCGACGATCTCGACGAGCTTGTAGGTATGGTCGCTCATGTCCCCTCTCCTTGGCCGGCTGGTACCCGGCGCGGTTCCATCCATCATAGGCAGGCCCACGGCGAAAACCCAGTAGACGCATGCGGTGAAAAGGACTGTTACACACGCGCGGCTTGTCCGGTGTGAAGCCTGCTGCTACGCTGCGGGCCCGCATGGCTGCGCGGCGTGGCGATGCGGCGCCCCCGTCCCCGAACCGAATAGCACCGTGACCCACCGATTCAAGCACGCGGCCCTGTCCGCCCTGCTGCTCGCCGCATGCGCAACCGGCCTGGCCCAGGCCCGCTCCACCTCGGCGCTCGACAGCATTACCGATACCATCAGCAGCACCTTCAACGAGGCCATGACCAAGCTGCCGGCCATGCCAGGCCAGAGCGCCCGGCCGGACGCGTCGGCGAGGCCGGTCAACGCCAGGCCGTTCGCCTCGGGCAGCGGCTACACCCTGTGCTTCGTTCCCGACGGCGTGAGCTGCCAGGACCTGCTCGTCAACGCCATCCGCGGCACGCGCCGGCGGCTGCTGATCCAGGCCTACTCGTTCACCAGCAAGCCGATCGCCGAGGCCGTGGCGCAGGCGCACAAGCGCGGCGTGGACGTGCGCGTGATCCTCGACAAGAGCCAGGTGAGCGAGCGCTACACCAGCGCGACCTTCCTCAAGCATGCGGGCATCCCGGTCGTCATCGACACCAAGCCCGCGATCGCCCACAACAAGGTCATGGTCTTCGACGACCAGGCCGTGTTCACCGGCTCCTTCAACTTCACCAAGTCCGCCGAGGAACGCAACGCCGAGAACGGCATGCTGATCCGCGGCGACGCGGCCGTGGTCAAGGCCTATACCGACAACTGGAACACGCGCTATCAGCAGTCGTCGGCGTACTGAAGTGCTCTCGGCATGATTCGGCCGGCGGTGGCAAACTTGCGGTTTGCCCACTCCCGATTCAATTGGAGCCAGCCGTCATGCCAGCCATTCCCGACAGCAAATGGATCCGCGTCGACGCCGACGCGGGCAGCTTCGACGCCTACCTGAGCCTGCCGCCCGCGGGCGTGCAGCCCGATGGCCCCGCCATCGTGCTGCTGCAGGAAATCTTCGGCGTCAATGAACATATCCGCGCCGTGGCCGACCAGTATGCGGCCGACGGCTACACGGTGCTCGCCCCCGACGTGTTCTGGCGCGACGCCCCGCGCGTCGAACTCGGCTACGCCGGCGCCGACATGGAACGCGCCATGGCGCTGCGCAAGTCGGTGGACGTCGAAGCCACTGTACGCGACATCGCCGCGACCGTACGCGCGCTGCGCGCGCAGACCGGAGCCGGCAGCAAGGTGGCTGCAGTGGGCTATTGCTTTGGCGGCCTGCTCGCCTACCTGAGTGCGGCGCGCGGGCTGGTCAATGCCGCCGTGCCCTACTACGGCGGCGGCATCCAGAACAACCTGCAGGAAGCCAGCGGGCTGAACGTGCCGGTGCAGTTCCACTATGGCGCGCTCGACGCGCATATCACGCCCGATGCGGTGGCCAACGTGCGCGCCGCTGTGGCCGGCAAGCGCGGCACCGAGGTGTTCGTCTACGAAGGCGCCGACCACGGCTTCAACTGCTGGGCGCGCGCAAGCTACGACCAGCGCAGCGCGGCGCTCGCGCACGGCCGCGCGCTGGCCTTCCTGGCCCAGTCGCTGTAAGCGCGCCGGGCCCCTCGCCGGAGGGGCCCGCCTTGCCACGGGCGCGCCGCAACCGTATGCTGCGCTGTCGAGCTTCAAGACTTGCTGGATCCAAACCATTACAACGGAGACCACCATGCAGTCAGAGCAGCAGCGCGCCCTGCGCAACACCATCCCCGATGCCGTGGCCCGCGCCGTACGGCGCAGCCCCGACAAGACCGCCATCCGCTTCGCTGCACGCAGCTGGACTTACCGGCAGCTCGACGAGGCCGCCGCGCGCGTGTCCGGTGCGCTCGCGCAATGGGGCCTGCGTCCCGGCGATCGTGTCGCGGCCTTCGGCAAGAATTCCGATGCGTACGTGTTGCTGTGGCTGGCCTGTCTGCGTTCCGGCCTGATCCATGTGCCGGTGAATTTCTCGATGACGCGTGCCGAGGCCGAGTACATCGTCACGCAGTCGGGCGCGAGCGCGATCTTCGCCGATCCGTCGCTCGCGGAGCGCGTGCAAGGCCTGCCTTGCCGCGTGAGTGGCACCTTGCACGGAGGCGGCGAGCGCGACGTCCTGGTGGCGGCCTCGCACGGCACGCTGGCACCGGTGCTGGATACGCTCACCGACGACATGCCGGCGCAGATCCTGTACACCTCGGGGACCACGTCGGCGCCCAAGGGTGCCGTGCTCACGCATCGTGCGCTGCTGGCCGAGTATGTGAGCACCATCGCGGCCTGCGACGTGCGGGCCGCCGACTATTCGCTGGCGGCGCTGCCGCTCTACCATTCGGCGCAGATGCACGTGTTCCTGATGCCGCTGCTGCTGTGCGGCGGAACGACGCTGATCGCGGAAAGCCCCGAGGCCGGCTTTTGCTTGCGCACGATTCACGAAGAAGGCATCACCAGCTTCTTCGCGCCGCCTACGGTGTGGATCGCCCTGCTGCGGCACACGGACTTCGAGCCCGCGCGGCTCGGCACGCTGACCAAGGCGTATTACGGCGCCTCGATCATGCCGGTGCCGGTGCTGCTGGAATTGCAGGCCAAGCTGCCGGCGCTGCGTTTCTACAACTGCTACGGACAGAGCGAGATCGGACCGCTCGCCACGGTGCTCGGCCCCGAGGAGCATGCGGCGCGCCCGGCCTCGGCGGGGCGGCCGGTGCTCAACGTGGAAACGCGCATCGTCGATGAAAGGATGAATGATGTCGCGCCCGGCACGCTCGGCGAGATCGTGCACCGCTCGCCGCAGTTGCTGACCGAGTACTGGGACAAGCCCGAGCAGACCAACGAGGCCTTTGCCGGTGGCTGGTTCCATTCGGGCGATCTTGGCTATATGGATGAGGCGGGCTACCTGTATGTCGTCGACCGCATCAAGGACGTGATCAACTCCGGCGGCGTGCTGGTCTCAAGCCGCGAGGTCGAGGAATGCCTGTACACCCATCCCGCCGTCGCCGAAGTGGCGGTGTTCGCGCTGTCCCATCCGAAGTGGGTGGAAGCCGTGACCGCGTGCGTGGTGCTCAAGCGTGACTCCACGGCCAGCGAGGAAACGCTGATTGCCCATGCGCGCAATGCGCTTGCGCCGTTCAAGGTGCCCAAGCGGGTGGTGTTCGTGGCAGACCTGCCGCGCAATACGGCGGGGAAGCTGCTCAAGCGGAAGTTGCGGGAGGATTATGCCGGGTTATTTGGGGAGGGGGGTAGCTAGTGGGTTGTGGTTCTTGGCAGGCGCCGCTGTTTCGCCGGCGTAGCCGACGGGGCATCGTGGTGGCGCCCGCCAAGCACGACACCCCCAGCCCCCCAATCAATCAATAAGGCACCGCCACCCCATTCTCCACCTTCACCCTATCCCCATTACGAAGCTGATAAGGATTAGCCTGCGTCACCGTCAGGTACCCATTGTCATTGGTCCTGACCCGCACCCGATAGGCAGGCGCCACGGCGCTGCCGCGCTTTTCCACTTCATTGCCGGCCAGCGCGCCGACGACCGCGCCGCCGATGGTGGCCACGGTGTTGCCGCGCCCGCCACCGACCTGGTGCCCCAGCAGACCACCCACGACGCCCCCGACCACCGCGCCGGCGCCGCTCGTGGAGGGCGCTTGCCCCTGCACGACCTCGATGCTCTCCACCCAGCCGTAGCGGACACCATATTGCTCGGCGCCGCCGTTGCCGTAGCCGCTGTCAGCCGGATACCCCTGCTGGTAGCCCGATTGCGGATAGCCCTGCTGCTGCGGATAGCTTGCCTGCGGATATCCCTGCTGGGGATAAGAGGTCTGCGGATATGGGGCCTGCGGGTAGGACGACTGCGGATAACCCGCCTGGGTGGCGGCAGTGCTGCCACTGTAGGAACCATAGCCGCCAGAGTATCCGCCCGAATAGCCACCTGCGTACCCGCCATAAGGCGCAGTCACGCAACCGGCCAGCGCGCCGGCACCGAGCACCGCAAGCACAACCGAACGAAAGGGGATGGACATGTAAACGGCTCCTGCGAATTCGCGTGTTGGGAATGCGCGCGATTCTAGGGCCAGCGCAGCCCCGATGGGTGTCACCACGAATCTTGATTGGTAACCGGCTGTAACGACGTGGCTGCCGACAAAGGTGTGGTGGCCTCAGTCGCGCTCGGCTTCGTCGTCGTTGAAGGCAGTGATGCGCGCCACACGGAAGGTCCCGCGCAACGATTCCAGTTCGGTCCGGTGCAGCATGGCCAGCCGGTTCAGGCAGCGCTCGCCCTTGGCGAGCAGGTGCACCTCGACCACGCGGCGGTCTTCACTATTGAGCTTGCGCTTGACCAGGCCGGCCGCCTCGCAGCGGTTCACCAGGGCGACCACCCCGTGCTGCTTGGCCTGCAGCCGCTCGGCCAGTTCGCCGATCGACGCCCAGCCTTTGCCGGGGCAGCCGCGGATGTGGAGCATCAACAGGTACTGCTGCACGGTCACGCCCTCATTGCGTGCCGCGTCTTCCGAAAAGCGGAGAAAGCGCCGGATCTGGTAGCGGAAGTCGGATAGCGCCTCGAAGTCCGGCTTGCTGAGCGGCGATGGTTTCGCGGAGGCGGACTTGCTGGGCATGGGCAGGTAAGACGGAAAAACCGCGCGTCCGCGCAGGGGACGGCAGTCGGCAGGATTCGGACCGACGCAATTATAGGGGCAGTCCCGCCACAGCGCGGTTTGCGAAGCCGCGCCGTCCCGGCATCCGGCTATGGCAGAATCTGTGCGGTTGCAGACACCTTTCCCACCGCCACGGAAACCTGACTGATGTTCACGGAAATCGCCCTCTTCTTGCTCGATACCGTCTTTACCCTGTTCGGCATGGCCTTGCTGCTGCGCGTGTGGATGCAGATCACCCGCCTGCCTACGCGCAACCCGGTGTCGCAGGGGGTATTCCAGGTCACCGACTGGCTGGTGCGGCCATTGCGCCGGGTCATTCCCGGGCTTGGCGGCATCGACTGGGCCACGGTGATCGGCGCCTGGCTGACCGCGTTGGCGTTTCTGCTGCTGGTGGCGGCGCTCACGGGCGGCGAACTGCTTGCATTCCTGCCCATGCTGCTGCTGGCCGCCGTCCTCTATGTACTCAAGTGGGGCATCAGCCTGGTGATGTGGGTAACGCTGCTGATGGCGATCCTGTCGTGGGTGAACCCGCATTCGCCCGTCACGCCCGCCATCAACCACCTCACGGCCCCGCTGTTGCGCCCGATCCAGCGGGTGATACCGCGCCTGGGCGGGTTCGACATATCGCCGCTGGTGCTGTTCGTGATCGCGCAGATCCTGCTGATGATCATTGCCAGGCTGAGCGTGGGCGTGTTCGGCATGCACTACTGATGCAAGCACGCGGGTCCATGGATCCACCCCGATGACGCCCCCATGACATTGTCCAGCGCACTGGACAGTGTGTCGAGGATTGACCCTTTTTCCGAGTGCTTCGAAGTCCTACATTACAGGTCAAGGTGGCTGACGCCACAAACCCTGACAAAGAAGGACACGATCATGAAGACCCTTGCACAACGCCGCAACCTTGCCACATCCGTTCTTTGCGCGCTCGGCCTGACGCTGGCCGCCGCTTCCGGCGCCCACGCTGCCGCGCCGGTTTCGGACCTGGCCCGCCTGGATGGCAGCATCGCCCGCATGGGCAAGGTCGACCCGTACCTGGACGGCGCCAAGCTCGGCAAGGTGGACCCGTACACCGACGGCGCGAAGCTGGGCAAGGTGGATCCGTTCACTGACGGCGCCAACCTCGGCAAGCGCGACCCGTACACGGACGGCGCCCGCTCCGTCACCGAAGCCCGTGATGCCTTCACCGAAGGCGCCTGAGCCCCTTTGCTGAACTAAAAGCCCCCCGCATCTCCGGCCCGGTCAGAACGCCGGGCTGGCACCTTCCTCCGGGTCCTGGTCGAATTCGGGCTCCAGCATCGACTCGATCGCCTCCATGAATGCCCGCACCTTGCGCGGCTGCAAACGCCGGTCTGGCAGCAACGCAAACGCCCTCAGCGGCGGCAGCGGGAATTCGGGCAGCACGCGCACCAGCCTGCCCTGCGCCATTTCCGCCTCGCAATAGTTCACCGACAACTTGGCAATGCCCAGGCCCGCCAGCGCGCCCTGCAGCCGCAGTTCCGCGTTGAAGGTCTGCATGCGCGGCCGGATCGGCACCGTGATGCACTCCTCGTCGCGCTGGAATTCCCATACCGTATCGCCCGGCGTGGTCAGCGTCGGCAGATTGGCCAGGTCTTCGGGGCGCATGAGCGGCGGCAGGCTGGCCGCCAGCGCGGGCGCCGCGAAAAGCCCCCGCTCCACGTGGTAGATGCGGCGCGCCACCGTGCCGGAGTCGGGCAGGTCGGCGTCGACGATCACGAACGCCACGTCAAACCCGTCGCGGATCGGATCGACCAGTCCTTGCGTGATTTCCACGGAGACATCCAGCGCCGGATGTGCCGCCAGCGTGCGGCAGATGATGCCGCCCAGCTGCTGGGCGCCGAACTCATACGGCGTGGCAATGCGCAGCACGCCCTGCACGCGCTCTTCGCGCGCGAGCGTTTCCTGGCGGATCTCGCGCAGCCGCGCGAACAGCGGCGCCACGTCGCGGTACACCGCACTGCCCGCGTCGGTCAGCCGCATGCGGCGCGTGGTGCGCTCCAGCAGCTTGGCGCCGATCGCGGTCTCCAGACGCGCCACGGCCGCCGACACGCGCGACTTCGGGCAATCGAGCTGCTCCGCCGCGGCCGTAAATGTGCCCTGCTCGACCACGCAGCAGAACGCTTCCCAATCATTCCACTGAATTGTTTCGTTCACCGGACAATGTTTCCCTGACAAGCTGTAGTTCTGGACAGCAGGCGACATTATGCTTTAGCGATGCAACCACAAACGTCTGTCCCCGCAGTTTTCGGCGTTCCTGACGCCAAAGGCCAGGTCACCATGGCTGCCGCCGCCCCCCAACGACCCCTCATGCAGATCGCCAGCCACCCCGAGATGGGCCACTGGCGCCTGTCTCTGTTCGGGCTGACGCTCGGGCTGGTCACCGGCATCGACTTCTCCTCGACGCTGATGATGGGCGTGGCCAGCCAGCACATCCAGGGGGGCGTGGGCGCCGCGCCCGAAGACTACCTGTACGCGGTCTCGGCCTATGCCGCCACCGCGGTGCTGATGAACATGGTGCTCGACCAGATCGCGCGCCGCACCACGTACAAGCGCTTCACCATTGCGTCACTGCTGGTCTTCATCGCTGGCTCGCTGCTGTGCGCCGAGGCCGCCAGCCCGGGCGGGCTGATTGCCGGCAAGGCAGTGCAGGGGCTCGGCGCGGGCGGCTTGTTTGCGGCCTCGCGCATCCTGGTGCAACTGGTGTCCACGCCGGCCGAGCGCGCACCGCTGATGCTGCGCTTTGGCGGCGGCGCGTTTGCAATGCTGGCCATCACGCCCTGGCTGACCAGCATCTTCCTTGACGACATCGGCTGGCGCGCGGTCTTCCTGTTCCAGGCCGGGATCTCGCTGCCGGTGCTGCTGTCGGTGATCGCCACCTACCCCACGCGCGCACCGCGCGATCCGCATCCGCCCGTGTCGACGCTGGACTGGCCGGCGGCCATCGCGGCGGCGCTCGGGGCGCTGGTGTTCCTGCACACGCTGCAGGAAATGCGCTACACACGCTTCTTCAGTTCGCCCCAGATGCCGCTGGCCGCGCTGCTCGGCGTGGGCCTGTTTGCGTTCAGCGGCTGGCGCCTGTACCGGCATCCGGACCCGTGGATCGACTTCTCGCGCCTGGCCGGGCGCCAGTACCTGTATGGGCTGGGCTTCTACACGCTGTACTACCTGCTCTCGTCCGCCTGGGCGTTCCTGCTGCCGACGCTCACGCAAAGCGGCCTGGGCCTGACCTTCCGCACCACTTGCATGCTGCTCTCGACGAGCGGCACAGTCTCGACCATCGGCGCGGTGATGATCACGCTCGGCATGGCGCTGGTCTTCCGCAAGCGCCGCGTGATCGCCATTGGCTTTGTCGTCTATGCGTGCGCGGCCATGCTGCTGTCCTACACCTTGATGCCCGGCGCGCCCGACTACGCGCTGGTGCCTGTGGTACTGCTCGAAGGCCTGACGCCGGTGCTGCTGATGGTGCAGGTCGCGTCGATGACCTATCTCGACCTGCCGGTCGAGGACTTCTCCCACGCATACCAGTTCAAGAACGTCTGCAAGCAGATCGCCTCGGCCTCCGGCACGGGCCTGGCCAGCGTCTTCATGCAGGACGGCCTGGCCGCGCACCGCACCCACCTGGTCGAGCACGTCACGCGCTTCACTCCGGCGCTGCAGATGCCGGACGCGCTGTCCGCGTCCAGCCTGGCCAGGATCTCGCTCGAAATCGACCGGCAGGCAACGCTGCTGGCCGGCATTGACATGCTTCACGGGTTCGCGGCGCTGTGCGTGGCCATGGCCGTCTTCGTCCTTTTGCAGAAGAGCTTCCGCTAAGACGCCCAACCGCATCGCGGTGCAGGAGACAGCATGGCGGCGGCGCCCCAAGCGGGCGCCGCCAGCACGTGCTTCGGCCTGCACTGGCGCAGTCGGCGTATTTCCTCTACCCTTTCGGCCTTTGCGTGCCACTTCCGGCGACCGTGCCGGTGCCAGACAGATGGCCAGTCCCGCCGACCCCAGACCCGCCGCGGAAACCGCCGCCACTTCCGCCGCCACACCTGAAAAGCCCAGCGACAGCTATGTGCAGTCCTTTGCACGCGGGCTGTCCGTGATCCGCGCCTTCAACGCCGAACACCCGGCACAGACCCTGACGGAAATCGCCCAGGCCAGCGGCCTGACGCGCGCCGGCGCGCGCCGCATCCTGCTGACGCTGGTGGGCCTGGGCTATGTCCAGGCAGAGGGCCGGCTGTTCCGCCTGACGCCCAAGATCCTGGATCTCGGCTTCGCCTACCTGACCTCGATGCCATTCTGGAACCTGGCCGAGCCGATCATGGAGGCGCTCTCGCAGCAGGTCCACGAAAGCTGCTCGATTTCCGTGCTCGATGGCACCGAGATCGTCTACGTGCTGCGAGTGCCGGCGCGCAAGATCATGACCATCAACCTGTCGATCGGCAGCCGCCTGCCGGCCTACTGCTCGTCGATGGGACGCGTGCTGCTGGCCGGCCTGGCCGATGACGAGCTGGACCGCGTGCTGCGCAATACCGACCTGCGCGCACGCACGAGCCGCACCATCATCGATCCGGACGCGCTCAAGGGCGTCATCGCCGAAATCCGCACGCGCGGCTGGGCGCTGAACGATCAGGAACTGGAAGAGGGACTGGTGTCGCTGGCCGCGCCTATCCGCAACCGAGCCGGCCATACCATTGCCGCCCTCAATATCAGCGGGCAGGCCAACCGCACCAGCGCCGCGGAAATGCTCGAGCGCTTCCTGCCCTCGCTGCTCGAAGCGGCCGGCAAGATCTCCGGACTGGTCGGCCTGCGCACCTGAGCGGCACAGCCCCCTGCGCCGGGGCCGCTAGCGCTGTCGCTACAGTTCGACGCTGCCGAACTCCGCCGAGCGCGTGCCCTCCACCGGGCGGTTGCTCGCGCCAAAGTAGGCGAACGCCACCGACAGCTTCACCGCATTCGAACTGTTCCGGCCCGCGGCATGGAACAGCCGGCTGTCGAAGAACAGCACGTCGCCGCGATGCAGCGCCAGCGATGCGGCGCCCTGCAACAGGGGCTGGCTGGCCGGGTGGGCTTCGATCAGGAACTCGGCCGGGTCGAGCTGGCCAGGCTCCAGCACCGCCCGGTGCGAGCCGGGGATGACGCGCAGGACGCCGTTGCTCTCGTCCTCGTCGCCCAGCGCCAGCCACACCGTCACCAGCTCCGGGCTGATAAACGACCAGTAGCGCGTATCGCGGTGCCAGCCGGTCTGGCTGCCGTAGTGCGGATGCTTGGTCATCACGCAGTTGTGATGCGCCAGCGTGATGCGCGCGGGTTCGCCGAGAAGGGCCTGCACCACGGCGGTCAGGCGCGGGTCGGTCGCCCAATCGCGAAACACCTGGTCGCGTCCGTAAGCCTGCCGCAGGCGCCTGACGGTACCGCCACCTGCGGCATCGCGATTGGCCGGCGCCCCCGGGTAGCCGAGGTCGGCCTCGAACTCGACGGGCGGGATGACCGCGGCCAGGTGGGTGCGCGTCACCGCCTCAAGCGCGGCGCAGGCCTGCTCGGGGGCAAAGCCCCGCAGGACGATGAAACCATCCTTGTGAAACGCCTCGGCCAGGCGCTGCAGCGCGGCGGGATCGGGTTCGGTGGAAGTGGCAGGCGGGAGGGAGACAGCGTCCAGCGGGGAGGTCATCGCGGCAGAGGGAGATTCAGGCCAAGGCACAGCCAATACGATGATGATGCCAGAACCCGGCGGACCTCGCCCGGCCTGGCGGGCGCATGCGGCCCTACATCGGCCGTCTTCGTGCGGAAACAGACTGTGCCGTGCAAGACGCACGCCGCTACAATGCGCGAATTCCCCTGTCTCCCAGCCCGAGGCCAACGTGACTGCTCGCCCCCGGATCGTCGCTACGCTCACCGAAGCCCAGACCCGGCTTGGCCGCATCGTGCTTGGCAAGCCGCGCCAGATTCGCCTGGCACTCGCGTGCATGCTGGCGCGCGGCCACCTGCTGCTGGAAGACCTGCCCGGCGTCGGCAAGACCACGCTGGCGCACGCGCTGGCCCGCACGCTGGGGCTTCAGTACCAGCGTGTCCAGTTCACGAGCGACCTGCTGCCCGCCGACCTGATCGGCGTTTCGGTGTTCGTGCGCGACTCGGGCGAGTTCCGCTTCCATCGCGGGCCGGTCTTCGCGCAGGTGGTGCTGGCCGACGAGATCAACCGTGCCCCGCCCAAGACCCAGAGTGCGTTGCTCGAAGCCATGGCCGAAGGCCAGGTCACGTATGACGGCGCCACCCACGCACTGCCATCGCCATTCTTCGTGATCGCCACGCAGAACCCGCTCGAACAGCTCGGCACGCACGCGCTGCCCGAGTCGCAACTGGACCGCTTCACCATGCGGCTGTCGCTGGGCTATCCCGACCCCGCGTTCGAACGCGTGCTGTACCTGGGCGGCTCCGCGCCGCCGCAGGACGAGCCGGTCATGGACGCCGCGCAGGTGCTGGCATTCCAGGATGCCGCGGCACAGGTCTATGCCAGCCCCGCGCTGGTCGATTACGTGCTGGCGCTGGTCCAGGCCACGCGCGCAAGCAGCGCCTTTGCGGCTGGGCTGTCGCCGCGCGCGGGCCTGGCGGTGCTGGCCTGCGCGCGGGCATGGGCGCTGCTGGAGCAACGCGAAATGGTGCTGCCCGAAGATGTGCAGGCGGTCTTCACCGCCGTGGCGGCGCACCGCCTGGCGCCCGTCGGCGCGCGAGCCGGCACAGACAGCCTGGCCGCGTTGCTGGCCAGTGTGCCCATTCCCTGACGGCCATGCCGCGCGATTTGTCCGCGGCAGCCCGCCATGCCGCGCTGCCGCAGGCCGGCGCCGGGCCGTATCGGCGCCGCTGGTTCCGGCCCCCGCGCGTGCCCGAGCAACGCGAGGTGCGGCTGGACCGCCGGCGCCTCTACATCTTGCCCACCCGAAGCGGCCTCAGTTTCGCGGTACTGCTGCTGGCGATGCTGCTGACCTCGCTGAACTACAACCTCAGCCTCGGCTTCGGGCTGACGTTCCTGCTGGCAGGCATCGGCATGGCGTGCATGTGGACGGCGTATCGGAACCTGCTCGACCTGTCCGTCACCGCCGATCCCAATGCTCCCGCGCAAGAGGCCTTCGCCGGGCAGGACGCGGCCTTCACGCTGCGCTTGTCGAACGCTGACGCGCAGGCCCGCATCGGCATTGAAGCCAGCGTAGTGGCCATGCCCGGGGTCGCGGCCCCCGGTATCACGCTGGACGCCGCCAGCGACGGCACCCTGACGTTGCTCGTACCGGCCGTGCAGCGCGGCTGGCTGCGCCTGCCACGCATCACGCTCTCCAGCCGCTTTCCGTTCGGGCTGCTGCGGGTCTGGGGCTATGCAGAACTGGGCCTGTCTGTGCTGGTCTTCCCGGCGCCAGAGTCCGCCGCACCGCCGCTGCCCCCGATGGCAGCCCTGGACCCTGGCGAAGACGGCAATACCAGCGGCCACGTCACTGACGAAGGCATCGACCAGCTTCGCAAGTACCGCTGCGGCGACCCGCTGCACCGCATTGCCTGGAAGCACAGTGCGCGCACCGGCCGCTGGATGAGCCGCGCGGGAGATTCACCGGCGCGGCCGACACGCTGGTTGGACTGGCGCGCCCTGCCACCGGGCATGCCGGCCGAGGCCCGGCTGTCCCGGCTATGTGCCTGGCTGCTCGCGGCAAGCGATGAAACGGAAGTCGGCCTGCGCCTGCCCGGCGTGGACATCCGGCCCGGACACGGCGCGGGCCATCGCCGCGCCTGCCTGGAAGCCCTGGCACTGTGGCGCGCGCCACATGGCGCAAGCGCAGGCCCGGCATGAGCACGCAGGCGCGGCCGCTGGCGCACCGGGATCACGGCGTCCTGCTCGGCCAGCTCGCGCTGGTCCTCGCGCCGCAGGCGCGTACGCTGCCTGTGGCGGTCAGCCTGCTGCTGCTCGCGCTGCTGGGCTGGCGCTGGCTGCTATGGCACAGGCAAGCACCGCTGCCATCCAGGGTGGTGCTGGGCGTGGCGGCCGTGCTGGTGCTGGGCCTCGCCGCCGCGCTGATCTGGCAGGACGGCGGCGGCACCATGCGCGACCTGGCCGTCGCCCTGCTGGGCGCCTTTGTCGTGCTCAAGCTGTTGGAATGCCATAGCCTTGCGGACGCGACCCTGGTCGCGCAGCTGTCGTTCTACCTGTTGCTGACGCTGTACCTGTCCGACCAGCCATTCTGGCTGGCACTGTATAGCGTGGCGATCGGGACGTGGGTGCTGCGCAACTGGCTGCTGCTGCATCACCCTGAAGCGCGTGGCCGGCTGGCGATCTGGCCGCTGCTGGGCCGCATGGCGCTGATCGGCCTGCCGTGGACACTCTTGCTGTTCGTGCTGTTTCCACGACTGGAACATCCGCTGTGGCGCCTGCCGGAATCGGCGCCGGCGACGCGGACCGGCATCAGCAATGTGATGCGGCCGGGAAGCGTCGGGCAACTCGTACGCTCGCCGGAAATCGCGCTGCGCGCCGAGATCGACGGCAATGCGCTGCCCGCGGGTGCCCTCTACTGGCGGGCTCTGGTGTTGTGGCAGTTCGACGGCGCAAGCTGGCTGCCCGTCGCGCAACGCCAGCAGGCGATGTTACCTGCCGCCCCACCGCAGGCCGAGTCGCAGCAGGCCGGCAGCGTCGACTACACCATCACGCTGGAGCCAAGCCAGCAGCGCTGGCTGTTCGCGCTGGACCGCGGCGTGGCGGTGTCATCGAACGTCAACGCCCGGGTCTCCGCGGATGGCGAGTATTTCCTGGACATGCCGGTGGAGCAACGCATCCGCTACCGGGCGCGCTCCACCCTTGGATCCTCGCCAGAACCCCTGTCCGCGCGCACGCGGGCACTGGCCCTGAGCCTGCCGCCGGGCAACCCGCGCGCACGCGAACTGGCCGCGCAATGGGCCGGCAGCTATGCCGAACCGCTGCAGCGCGTGCAGGCAGCCCTGCACCTGTTCGCCTCGGCGCCGTTCGGCTATACGCTTCGGCCACCGCCGCTGGGCGCGGAACAGATCGACAGCTTCCTGTTCGAGACGCATCGCGGATTCTGCGAACACTATGCCAGCAGCTTCGTCTTCCTGATGCGCGCGGCGGGCGTGCCGGCACGGGTAGTGGCCGGCTACCTGGGCGGCGAGTACAATCCGATCGGACGCCACTACATCGTGCGGCAGGCCGACGCCCACGCCTGGGCCGAGGTCTGGCTGGAAGGGCGCGGCTGGGTGCGCGTCGATCCAACCAGCGCAGTGGCCCCCAGCCGCGTCGAACAGGGGCTCGATGCGGCACTGGGCGGCCGGGATTCCGCTGTCTGGTCAGCGGGCCAGGAAGCCGGCTGGTTGCGCAACCTGCGCTGGGCCTACGACGGGCTGACCTACACCTGGCAGCGCTGGATCCTGCAGTACGACCGCGGCCAGCAAGAGCGGCTGTTCGGCGACTGGCTGCCGGGCATCAGCCTCGCTCAACTTCTCGCATACGGACTGGCCGCGCTCAGCCTGCTGGCACTGCTGCCGCTATGGCTGCTACGCCGGCGGAAGGACCCGGTCGACGCGTGCTATGCGAAGGTGTGCCGCATGCTGGCGCGCCATGGCTTCGAGCGCGGCGCGGCCGAGGGTCCGCAGGCCTTCGCCGAACGCGTCGCGGCCGGGCTGCCCCACGCGGCACCGGCAATCCATGCATTCATCGCCAACTATATCGGCCTGCGCTACGGTGCGATGCCGGAAGCACGCCGGGCGGCGGCAGTCGCGAACCTGCGCGCAGGCTCGCGCCGCGTATCGTCCAGCCTTCGCATAGGGCACGGGCGGCGCACCGCCGCCGGCGAGATTCATTCCGTTTGATATAATTTCATTTGTAATTATCTCGAACGAAATCACCTGGGCTGGCAAGCCGGCATCCGGGTGATCCGCACCATGTCCTTTGAGCAACGTATCGAACGTTTCAGCGCGGCCCACCCGGATGCTCCGCGCGACCTGATCCTGGCGTCGCGCCTGCTGCTTCGCACCGCGCGCCTGCTGCGCGATCACATCAACCGGACGCTGGCGCCGTTCGATCTCGACATGAGCCAGTACCTGGTCCTGAGCATGCTCGCCGTCGACGAGGGGCAGCCCAGCATGCCGTCCGAACTTGGCGCGACCATAGACGCCACGCGCACGCAGATGACCCGGCTGCTCGATGGCCTGGAAGCGCGCGGTCTCGTGCATCGCCGGGCCTCCGCGCAGGATCGCCGCGCGCTGGAACTGACGCTCACCCCGACCGGTCGGCGCCTGCTCGAGCGCGCCCTGCCGCTGGTGCACGCGGCTTATGCCGAAGCCTGGGCGCCGGTAGGCGAAAGCGGCCTGGCCGCGAGCACCCGCGTGCTGAACCGCCTGCACCAGAGCCTGCAAGCCCTGCAGCCATGAACCCGGAATCTCGCTGGCAACCGCTCTGGCAGCTGCGCCTGGGCATGCGCTGGCTGCGGTGGCTCAGCCACCGGCAGCGCCAGACGCTGCTGATGATGCTGCTGGCGCTCGCCACCGGCGTGGAATTTCTCGAGAACATCATGTTCGTGTTCGCGTCGAGCCACATCATGGGCGGCATCGACGCGGATCCTCGCAGCTTCGCGCTGGCGCAGGCGGCCTATGCCGTCGGCAGCATGCTCATGATCCTCCAGCAGCAATGGCTGTCGCGCCGCTTCGGCTACCGCTACTACCTGACCGGCGCGCTGCTGGTCTTCATGGCCGGCACGCTGGGCGCCGCCACCAGCCATTCTCTCGCGCAACTCGTGGGCGCCCGTTTCGTGCAGGGATTTGGCGGCGGCGCGCTGTTCACGAGTTGCCGCATCCTGGTCGCGGTCCTGTTCGGCCCGGCAGACCGGCCGCGCGCGAGCCGCATCTTCATGACGGGCATCTTCACGGCGAGCGCGCTGGGACCGGCATTCGCGGCAGAACTGGTGGACAACGGCGTCTGGCAGGACGTGTTCTATGGCGCGCTGCCGTTTGCCGCGCTCGCCACCCTCGGCGCCTGGGTACTGCTGCCCGATGCGGAGCCGCGCCGGCCGGCCCCAAGCCCAACGCTCGGCCCGCTGCTGCTGTTTGGCGCGGCCATTGTCACGCTACAGGCCGCCATGACCGAGGCCCGCTTCGACATCTTTTCCCACCCGATACGGCTGGCGCTGATAGCCGCCGCCGGCCTGGGCCTGCTGGCCGCGTTCCTGTTGCATCAGTGGCACCATGAGGCGCCGGTGCTGCACCTGCGGGCACTACATAATCCCGTCTACCTCGCCGGCATCGGGATGTACTTCGTGTACTACATGATCAACAACCTCAGTGCCTACGTGTTTCCGATCTACGCCGAGCAGGCGCTGCGGATTCCGCTTGCCACCACCGGATGGCTCAATACCTTTGCCGCGCTGGTGAGCCTGACTGGGGTCATGGTCTACCTGCGATACGCATCGCGGTTGACGCGCAAGAAGCCGCTGATGGTGACCGGGCTCCTGCTGATGGCCGCCACCGCATGGTGGTTCTCTCGCATGCCGCCGGACGCGGGGCCGCCCGCGCTGGCCTGGGGCCTCGTCGGCAAGGGCCTGTTCGGCGTGATGGTCATCATCCCCATCGCTGGCCTGACATTCCGCTCACTGAGCGGAGAAGAATTCGCGCACGGATACCGAAGCAAGAACCTGATGCGGCAGATCGCCAGCTCGTTTGCGTCGGCCATCGGTGCCGTGTTGCTGCAGAACCGGCAGTTCGCCGTGCATGACAGCCTGGTGCACGCGCTCGGGCAACGGACAGCGGAAACCCAGCTATGGATGCAGTCGGTACAGGCCGCTTTGGCCGCTCGTGGCCTGGATGACGCGCAGGCACACCATGGCGCGCTGGTTCAGCTTGGCGGTCTGCTGGAACAACAGTCCCTTCTGATTGCTTGCGAGGATCTCTACCGCCTGATTGCGGTGCTGGCGCTGACCGCTGCGGTGTACATGCTGCTGCAGCGCCGTCTGGACTGACGCGCTACGTGGGACGGTGCCATCGACGTGGCCACCGGAGGAAAATCAGAAGTCAGAACAACGAAAGCTGGCGCATGCCGAAGCCAATGGTCTCTTCCACGCGCGCACGCGCATGGACCAGCGACCCTTCAGCGCCCGAGTAATTGCCGGCCGCCCAGTGATAAACCACCGGCACGTCGCCGCGGTCGGACAGGCGAACCTCGCCTAGCTTCTCGCCACGCTCGTTGCGGTAGAAGTGCGAACGGTAGCCGCGCTCCCAGTGCGGGGGCGCTTCCTTCTTGCGCCGCCGGGGGCTCGGCGCAGATTGAGCGGTCGGCGTAATGCGCCGCGCTCTCTCGGGACCCGGTGTAATGGCTCGGGTGAAATCCAACTGCATAGACTTCCTTGTTCTGTCGATTGAGCAGGAACCAGGGTCGGCGGGCCGTGCCGCCGCATGCTTCGTGCATCGCAGTCGAGATCATACCTGCTGTCGCGCTTTCTGTAAGCCCTTCCTTGCGCGGAAACCGGCTTCCGGCAAGGGTTCGCGGGTCGTATACGCAGTTCGTATACGGTGCGTATACCGTCGGTAAACGTCGCCGTATACCCCCGGTATACGGCGACCCAAAGACCCGGAAGCCTTGCCGGTAAACGCTTGCGAGGCGTCAGCCGAGGTCGAGCGGAATGAAGATGCGCGCCTCGTCGCGCTGTACCAGCAGTGCTACCTGCTTGCCGGACTTGGCCACCAGGGCACGCAGCTGATCCGCCGAAGCGATCGGCGTGCCGTTGAGCGACAGAATCACGTCGCCCGGCTGGATGCCCACGCGCGCGGCCGGACCGGCTACGTCTTCCACGACGAGCCCGCCCTCAATTCCGCTCTGGCGCTTCTCCGCGGGCGTCAGCGCCCGCACGGCCAGTCCGAGCCGCCCACCGGCCTGGTTGTCGCCGCCCTTCTGCGCGACCACCTCGTCCTTGGCGGCGCCTACCTTCACCGACAGCGTCATGGGCTGGCCCTTGCGGATGACCTTCACCGTCGTGTCGGTGCCCGGCTTGATATCGGCAACATGCTCCGGCAGATCGCCCGAGTGGTCGATGACCTCATTGTCGAGCTGCACGATGACATCGCCGGGCTTGAGGCCGGCTTTCGCCGCAGGGCTGTCGGGCTCGACCGAATTGACCAACGCGCCCGATGGCTTGGGCAGGCCGAACGATTGCGCCAGCGCCTGGTTGACTTCCTGCACCGAGATGCCGAGGCGGCCGCGCGTGACCTTGCCATGCGCGACCAGTTGCTGCTCGACCTTGGTCGCCACGTTGATCGGAATGGCGAACGAAAGACCCTGGTAGCCGCCGGTCTGGCTATAGATCTGCGAGTTGATACCGATCACCTCGCCACGCTGGTTGAACAGCGGGCCGCCGGAATTGCCCGGGTTCACGGCAACGTCGGTCTGGATGAACGGGACGTAGGTGTCGTCAGGCAGCGAGCGCGATTTGGCGCTGACAATGCCCGCCGTCACGGTGTTCTCGAATCCGTAGGGCGAGCCGATGGCCAGCACGGGCTCGCCGACCTTCACACGCGACGGATCGCCCAGCCGGACTACGGGCAGGTCCTTGGCATCGATACGGATGACCGCCACGTCGGTCTGCTGATCAGTGCCAAGCACCTTGGCCTTGAACTCGCGACGGTCGGTCAGCTTCACGGTGACCTCCTGCGCGCCGTCCACCACGTGGGCATTGGTCAGGATCAGCCCGTCAGGACTGACGATAAAGCCCGAGCCCAGGCCCTTTACCAGTTGCTGCCCGCCTTGCGGACCCTGGAACTGCGGCCCGAACCGCTTGAAGAACTGGAACAGGGGATCATCGGGATCCATTCCCGGTGGCGTCTGCATCGCGGTGCGTTGCGCACGTGCGGTAACGCTGATGTTGACCACGGCCGGCCCGTACTGATCGACAATGCCGGAGAAGTCCATCGGCGTGGCTACGGCGACGGACTGCGCCGGCGCGGCCGCGGCGGCAGGCGTGGACGCGGCGTACCCCGGCGTGATGACTTCCTTCTGCAAGTAGGCATAGCCACCACCGATTGCGGCAAGCGCGGCAAAACCAATGGCGGTACGTGCGATGGTCTGGCGAATCATGGAATCTCCTTTCCCAGAAATACTCATGCGCCGCTGCAGGTAGCGATGTGGCGCGACAGGTTGATGCTAACCAGCGAGACTTAAGACATCCTTAAAGCCACGGCAGCCTCATTCATCACTTTCTGCCAAGCTTGAAATTTATCTTGCACACAATTAAATTGTGTCTAATATATCGACATGGAAGACACGATCACTGACCCGAAAGAAGACTGGCTGCTGCTGGACCGGCAGCTGTGCTTCGCGCTGTACTCGACATCGCTGGCGATGACCAAAGTCTACAAGCCAATGCTGGATGAGCTTGGACTCACTTATCCGCAATATCTGGTGATGCTGGTGCTGTGGGAGCATGAAACGCTCACGGTATCCGAGCTTGGTACGCGCCTCGCGCTGGATTCCGGTACGCTGACGCCCCTGCTCAAACGGCTGGAAAGCGCGGGACGGGTGAGCCGCACGCGTGATGCCGCGGACGAGCGCCGCGTGATCGTGGCCTTGACCGAAGCCGGCCGCAACTTGCGGCAGGCGGCGGCCGGCATTCCGGAAAAATTGTTGTGCGCCACGCAGTGCCGGATCGATGAGATCCAGTCACTGACGCAGCGCCTGCATGCGTTGCGGTCGTCGCTGGAACAGGCGCGCACCGATTCCTGAGCAGCCGCGTGAGGCGAATGCTCATCTGCCCTGACGGGCCACACTACCCTGGAGCTCTCATGAAACTCGAAAAAGTCCTCTATACCGCCCATGCCACCGCCACCGGTGGTCGCGATGGCCGTGCCGTCACGTCCGATGGCCAACTCGACACCAAGCTGGCGCTTCCGAAGGAAATGGGCGGAAAGGGCGACGGCCTGAATCCAGAGCAGCTGTTTGCGGCCGGATACTCGGCCTGCTTCATTGGGGCAATGCGCCATGTGGCCGCACAGCAGAAGATCGTGCTGCCGGCAGACACATCCATCGAAGGCTCTGTTGGCATCGGCCCTATTCCTCAGGGTTTCGGCATCCAGGCCGAACTGAAGATCTCGGTCCCGGGCTTCGAGCGCGAAGCCGTGGAAAAGCTGGTCGAGCAGGCACACCAGGTTTGCCCGTACTCGAATGCTACGCGCGGAAATATCGAAGTGACGTTGACGGTGGTTTGATCAGCGGAAGCTGACAATCCAAAAAGGCGTGCGCCCTTGCGGCGTACGCCTTTTTTCTTTCATGACTCTGGTTGGTCCAGCGTCGCACAAAATGCGATCTTTTGCGCGGAACTCATACGCTTCGTGGCCAGTTCCGCCTTCAGCGCCTCTGATTTCGACGAGAAGGAAATCTGTCCCAGCACCCGCAGCGGCTTGCGCGATCGCGTATATTTCGCGCCTTTTCCGACCAGATGCTGCGCGAAGCGGCGTGCCACGTCGGTGGTGATGCCGGTGTAGATCGAGCCGCCCGTGCATTCGAGCAGATAGAGGTACCACGGGCGCTCAATGGACATGAATGCAGAATCGGGATGAGATCAATGAGATCTTACGGCCAGTCAAACGGCCGCGAAAGTAGGTCTGGGATCTTCACCGAGCGAGACCCAAAAAGCAAAAACCCCTCGCAGCACACGCTGTCGAGGGGTTTTGCATTGTAAGAGCCTGGCGATGACCTACTTTCACACGGGTAATCCGCACTATCATCGGCGCGGAGTCGTTTCACGGACCTGTTCGGGATGGGAAGGGGTGGTTCCAACTCGCTATGGTCACCAGGCATAAGGGGTTGTGGCGCTGACAGGTGGGTCAGCGTCACCAATTCGGGATGTAGTCTTTGTAGTCTTCGGGTTGTGCTGTATCGGCACAAGGCGATTTTCCACTCACCAGGCTAAAACACACTGGTTATAGGATCAAGCCTTACGGGCAATTAGTACTGGTTAGCTTAACGCATTACTGCGCTTCCACACCCAGCCTATCAACGTCCTGGTCTCGAACGACCCTTCAAGGCGGTCAAGCCGCCAGGGAATCCTCATCTTCAGGCGAGTTTCCCGCTTAGATGCTTTCAGCGGTTATCTCTTCCGTACATAGCTACCCTGCGATGCCTCTGGCGAGACAACAGGTACACCAGCGGTACGTCCACTCCGGTCCTCTCGTACTAGGAGCAGCCCCCGTCAAGATTCCAACGCCCACGGCAGATAGGGACCAAACTGTCTCACGACGTTTTAAACCCAGCTCACGTACCTCTTTAAATGGCGAACAGCCATACCCTTGGGACCGGCTACAGCCCCAGGATGAGATGAGCCGACATCGAGGTGCCAAACACCGCCGTCGATATGAACTCTTGGGCGGTATCAGCCTGTTATCCCCAGAGTACCTTTTATCCGTTGAGCGATGGCCCTTCCATTCAGAACCACCGGATCACTATGTCCTGCTTTCGCACCTGCTCGACTTGTCGGTCTCGCAGTTAAGCACGCTTTTGCCATTGCACTTTAGGTACGATGTCCGACCGTACCAAGCGTACCTTCGAACTCCTCCGTTACACTTTGGGAGGAGACCGCCCCAGTCAAACTGCCTACCATGCACTGTCCCCGACCCGGATTCACGGGCCAAGGTTAGAACCTCAAACAAACCAGGGTGGTATTTCAAGGACGGCTCCACGTGAACTAGCGTCCACGCTTCAAAGCCTCCCACCTATCCTACACAGATCGGTTCAAAGTCCAATGCAAAGCTACAGTAAAGGTTCATGGGGTCTTTCCGTCTAGCCGCGGGGAGATTGCATCATCACAAACACTTCAACTTCGCTGAGTCTCGGGAGGAGACAGTGTGGCCATCGTTACGCCATTCGTGCAGGTCGGAACTTACCCGACAAGGAATTTCGCTACCTTAGGACCGTTATAGTTACGGCCGCCGTTTACCGGGACTTCAATCAAGAGCTTGCACCCCATCATTTAATCTTCCGGCACCGGGCAGGCGTCACACCCTATACGTCCACTTTCGTGTTTGCAGAGTGCTGTGTTTTTATTAAACAGTCGCAGCCACCATTTTATTGCAACCCCTTCACCCTTCTGGCGCAGGCCAGTCAAGCTACCAGGGCGTACCTTATCCCGAAGTTACGGTACCAATTTGCCGAGTTCCTTCTCCCGAGTTCTCTCAAGCGCCTTAGAATACTCATCTCGCCCACCTGTGTCGGTTTGCGGTACGGTCTCGTATGACTGAAGCTTAGAGGCTTTTCTTGGAACCACTTCCAATTGCTTCGCAGCATAAAGCCGCTCGCCCCATAGCCTTGAATTGCGCGCCCGGATTTGCCTAAGCGCCTTCTCCACTACAGGGACCGGGACTTCCAACACCCGGACAACCTTCCGCGATCCGTCCCCCCATCGCATCATACGACGGTGCAGGAATATTAACCTGCTTCCCATCAGCTACGCATCTCTGCCTCGCCTTAGGGGCCGACTCACCCTACGCCGATGAACGTTGCGTAGGAAACCTTGGGCTTACGGCGAGGGGGCCTTTCACCCCCTTTATCGCTACTCATGTCAGCATTCGCACTTCCGATACCTCCAGCATCCTTTACAAGACACCTTCACAGGCTTACGGAACGCTCTCCTACCACGCACATTGCTGTGCGTCCGCAGCTTCGGTGACTGGCTTAGCCCCGTTACATCTTCCGCGCAGGACGACTCGATCAGTGAGCTATTACGCTTTCTTTAAAGGGTGGCTGCTTCTAAGCCAACCTCCTGACTGTTTTAGCCTTCCCACTTCGTTTCCCACTTAGCCAATCTTGGGGACCTTAGCTGGCGGTCTGGGTTGTTTCCCTCTTGACACCGGACGTTAGCACCCGATGTCTGTCTCCCGTGATTGCACTCTTCGGTATTCGGAGTTTGCTATGGCGGGGTAATCAGCAATAGACCCCCCAACCATGACAGTGCTCTACCCCCGAAGGTGACACACGAGGCACTACCTAAATAGTTTTCGGAGAGAACCAGCTATTTCCAGATTTGTTTAGCCTTTCACCCCTATCCACAGCTCATCCCCTAACTTTTCAACGTTAGTGGGTTCGGTCCTCCAGTACGTGTTACCGCACCTTCAACCTGGCCATGGATAGATCATCTGGTTTCGGGTCTACACCCAGCGACTCATCGCCCTGTTCGGACTCGCTTTCGCTACGCCTGCCCTAATCGGTTAAGCTCGCCACTGAATGTAAGTCGCTGACCCATTATACAAAAGGTACGCCGTCACCCGTTTCCAGGCTCCGACTGTTTGTATGCATGCGGTTTCAGGATCTATTTCACTCCCCTCCCGGGGTTCTTTTCGCCTTTCCCTCACGGTACTGGTTCACTATCGGTCGATCACGAGTATTTAGCCTTGGAGGATGGTCCCCCCATCTTCAGACAGGATTTCACGTGTCCCGCCCTACTTGTCGTACACCTAGTTCCACAACGCTGTTTTCGCATACAGGGCTATCACCTGCTATGGCCGGGCTTTCCATCCCGTTCTGCTAACAACACTGCTAAAGAGTACAAGGCTCTTCCCATTTCGTTCGCCACTACTTTGGGAATCTCGGTTGATTTCTGTTCCTGCAGCTACTTAGATGTTTCAGTTCGCCGCGTTCGCTTCGCTGACCTATGTATTCAGCCAGCGATGACCCATACGGGCCGGGTTTCCCCATTCGGACATCTCCGGATCAAAGCTCGTTTGCCAGCTCCCCGAAGCTTTTCGCAGGCTACCGCGTCCTTCATCGCCTGTGATCGCCAAGGCATCCACCACATGCACTTGTTCGCTTGACCCTATAACGAGTGTGTCTCAGTGAGACCTTCGCTACAGGTGAGTTCTCGCATTTGTGCCGTATTCCAAGTCATCTTTCGATCACTTAAATACTTTGGTTGATACAATCACAACCCGGTATCGCGTTGGTACTGCAGCGTCTCATCAACGCTCGCGCGACACCTTTACTACATCCCATATTGTTAAAGAACAGCCGATCTTGCGATCGCTTGGCAATGCCAAAGGGAAGCACTCAGTGAATGCTTTCCTTTGACCACCAAATCCAGGGTATCCGTGCTCACTCGGCAGAGTGATGGTGGAGGATGACGGGATCGAACCGACGACCCCCTGCTTGCAAAGCAGGTGCTCTCCCAGCTGAGCTAATCCCCCTCGGATAACTTGGTGGGTCTGGTAGGACTTGAACCTACGACCCCCGCCTTATCAAGACGGTGCTCTAACCACCTGAGCTACAGACCCTTGGCTGTAACAGCAAACAAACCGATAAGTGTGGACACTGGACACGCAGAACGCGCGCCTCTGGAAAGGAGGTGATCCAGCCGCACCTTCCGATACGGCTACCTTGTTACGACTTCACCCCAGTCATGAACCCTGCCGTGGTAATCGCCCTCCTTGCGGTTAGGCTAACTACTTCTGGCAAAACCCACTCCCATGGTGTGACGGGCGGTGTGTACAAGACCCGGGAACGTATTCACCGCGGCATGCTGATCCGCGATTACTAGCGATTCCAGCTTCACGTAGTCGAGTTGCAGACTACGATCCGGACTACGATGCGTTTTCTGGGATTAGCTCCCCCTCGCGGGTTGGCAACCCTCTGTACGCACCATTGTATGACGTGTGAAGCCCTACCCATAAGGGCCATGAGGACTTGACGTCATCCCCACCTTCCTCCGGTTTGTCACCGGCAGTCTCTCTAGAGTGCTCTTGCGTAGCAACTAGAGACAAGGGTTGCGCTCGTTGCGGGACTTAACCCAACATCTCACGACACGAGCTGACGACAGCCATGCAGCACCTGTGTCCACTTTCCCTTTCGGGCACCTAATGCATCTCTGCTTCGTTAGTGGCATGTCAAGGGTAGGTAAGGTTTTTCGCGTTGCATCGAATTAATCCACATCATCCACCGCTTGTGCGGGTCCCCGTCAATTCCTTTGAGTTTTAATCTTGCGACCGTACTCCCCAGGCGGTCAACTTCACGCGTTAGCTACGTTACTGAAGAAATGAATCCCCAACAACTAGTTGACATCGTTTAGGGCGTGGACTACCAGGGTATCTAATCCTGTTTGCTCCCCACGCTTTCGTGCATGAGCGTCAGTCACGTCCCAGGGGGCTGCCTTCGCCATCGGTATTCCTCCACATCTCTACGCATTTCACTGCTACACGTGGAATTCTACCCCCCTCTGACGCACTCTAGCCTGACAGTCACAAGCGCCATTCCCAGGTTAAGCCCGGGGATTTCACGCCTGTCTTATCAAACCGCCTGCGCACGCTTTACGCCCAGTAATTCCGATTAACGCTCGCACCCTACGTATTACCGCGGCTGCTGGCACGTAGTTAGCCGGTGCTTATTCTTCCGGTACCGTCATCCCCCCGCCGTATTAGGGCAGAGGATTTCTTTCCGGACAAAAGTGCTTTACAACCCGAAGGCCTTCTTCACACACGCGGCATTGCTGGATCAGGGTTGCCCCCATTGTCCAAAATTCCCCACTGCTGCCTCCCGTAGGAGTCTGGGCCGTGTCTCAGTCCCAGTGTGGCTGATCGTCCTCTCAGACCAGCTACTGATCGTCGCCTTGGTGGGCCTTTACCCCACCAACTAGCTAATCAGACATCGGCCGCTCCTATCGCGCGAGGCCTTACGGTCCCCCGCTTTCACCCTCGGGTCGTATGCGGTATTAGCTAATCTTTCGACTAGTTATCCCCCACGACAGGGCACGTTCCGATGTATTACTCACCCGTTCGCCACTCGCCGCCAGGCCGAAGCCCGCGCTGCCGTTCGACTTGCATGTGTAAGGCATGCCGCCAGCGTTCAATCTGAGCCAGGATCAAACTCTTCAGTTCAATCTCTGTGTGGACCCGAAGGTCCTCGCTCTTTCGAGCGGTCGCTCACTCTCAGAAAACTGACTGACCAGATCCGAAAATCCAGTCACGTTTTGCTGTGCGAGCACTGATAACTTTTGAAACTCCGAAGTCCGAAGACCTCGTGCGTCCGCTACCCAGCGCCCACACTTATCGGTTGTTTGATTGTTAAAGAACTTCGCCGCCGGCTTTGCCGTTCAGCGCGCTGCGTTGTCAGCAGCAGAGAAGGAAAATTATGCAGAACTTTCTTCGCTTCGTCAACCAGGGTCAGCAATCTTTTTTGCTTCGGTTCGCTGCGCCAACTGCGCGCTGCCGAACCACCCGATCGACCCGCAACCCTTGCTGCGTCTGCCTTGCAGCGCCGCGTTGTGTTGCGAGGGGGCGAATACTACGCCAGCCGCTCAGCCTTGGCAAGTCGTCTGGCGAAATAATTCGGCGAGCTCGAAAAGTGCTTTTTGAGTATCACGAAGATCGGGCCGCAGGAGGCTGTATAGAATCCTTACTCCCGGGCCGCACTCCGGCCCTTATCAAGGATGAGGACGTTCGATGACTATCCAAGCGACATGGCAGCCGAGCCAGGGCAGCACTATCTGTAATCTGACCAACGGCAACGCGAACTGGCAGGCTGACCTGGATGCTTCCGCCGGCGGCAGCCCGCAGTACCCGAGCCCGCATGACCTGCTGGACTCGGCACTTGCCGCCTGCACCGTACTCACGCTCCAGCTTTATGCCAAGCGCAAGAACTATGAGGTGGAATCCATTCATGCGTCCGTCACCCACGAGGAAGCCAACGGTCGCTATGCGATGAAGCGCGAAGTCCGTGTCACTGGCAAGCTCGATGCCAGGATTCTTGACGACCTGCTGCGCGTGGCCAACAAGTGCCCGGTGCATAAATCATTGTCGGCAGAGATCGTCATCGACACGACGCTCTCCAGCTGATTGCGTCATCGTCCTGACCCACACCACGCGGTACGGTAGCAAGCGAGCCATCCGGCAAGGCGGCGCAAACGGCAGATGACCGACAGCGTCGCCTTTGTTCGCTGCCCCACCAAGCTCATGGCTACGAGCGGCTAAATCGGCATATTGTTCTTTGTCGGTGCCCGGCCACACGTCTTACCATGAAGAAAAAAGAAGAAGGCAGCACCTTTATCGCTGTGGAGCGGGGACACCTTGACGAATTTCATCGAAGAGTATTGCGCCCAGATCCGGCGCACGGGAGCCACGGGCCTGATCGCCAAACCCATTCTGGTCGAGCAGGACGGCACATACACGATGACGTACGTGCCGCACGAGCATCTCAATCCGGGCGCACGCCTGGTACTGGTCAGCACGACGCCCGGGCATACCCATATCCGGCTCGCCGCCACGGTGACCGAGGAGTTGCTGCAGGCGCGCACGCCCGGCCGCGTGATCCAGCGTGAAAACAAGCGCCGCGTGGAACTCGGCGGACAACTGATCCGGCCCAACCTGATTCGGATGCTTGACCATTTCCGCGCGCCGGAACTGGTGGGACTGCCTCATGCCGCTGCGCTGTGGAATGAGGGCTTCGACCAGTTCCAGCCACTGGCCCTTCTACCGTTTGCCACGACGCGCCGCGGACTCGCCTTCGGTGGCACGCTCGAAGACCTGCTTGCAACGCCCATGCTGCGCGCAACTTTCGAAACCCACTTCCTCGGCGCTATCCGGCAGATGCGCCCGGACGCGCTATACATTGCGCTCGGTCGTACCGCGTGGTCAGGGCTGCGGCACGCGGCAAGCCGGCGCCTGCTGGCCAGGCACCAGTTGCTGGGGATGATGCCAGTGCCCGCACGCGCCGGAAACATGGTGCGCTACTTCCTGCGCGAGATTCCCGCATGCGACCTCTCGCCCAACGACCCTGTCCGGCATCGCATCGACTGGCTCGATGCAGCCCACGCAGAACTGATGGCGAACGTGCAGAAGCAGCGTGACGCCAATAGGCCTCCGACAGGCCCCCACTACCTGACTGCATGACCGGAATACGAGCCAGGGCAACCTCCCTACCAAAGAGGGGTCTACCTGCGCGCCGTTGCGCCGATAACGCCTCTTGAGGAAACTGACCTCCTCGCATTCCCGATTAGCGGCCCCTGTGCGGGCCGCGATTTTTTTGCAGGCTGCGTGCAGCATCGCGCCAGTTCGCACCGCCAGTCGCACAAGCGCGATGGCAGCGGCCACCACGTCGCGCGCCCACTCGCAGATGGTTCGGGGCATGGCCCAGCGCGCCAACGGAAAGCGCCCCATCTCATTACAATGCAGCCATGCCCAGCTATCGGAGTGCTTCCTCCATGCCGACCTCGTCAATCTGGCGCGCGCACAGGCATGCGGTAGCGCTGCTGCGCAGCTTGCTATGTGGCGCCGCGCTGCTGGCAACCCCGGCGTTGCCCGCGCAGGGCGACCAGCCTGGCATCGCATTCTCGGCACTGCGTCCGGGCGCCGAGTTGCCGCCTGACTGGAAGAACCTGCCGGTCATCCACGGCAAGACCATGACCCGCTACAGCCTGGTGGCGGATGGCAATACGACCGTCCTGCAAGCCGACGCAAGCGCTTCGGCCTCGGCGCTGATGCACGAGGGCAATATCGATCTGAGCCGCACCCCGGTCGCCACCTGGCGCTGGAAGGCGCAAGCCCCCATCGAAGGCGCCAACAACAGTGAAGGCCGCAAGGAGGATGCCCCCGCGAGGCTGGTGTTCTTCTTCGACGGCGACAAGCACAAGCTCTCGTTCGGCGAACGCGCCAGCATGCAGCTGGCCAAGCGCCTGGGCGGCGAAGACCTGCCCTATGCCACGCTGATGTATATCTGGTCGACCACGGCGGCGCCCGGCAGCGTCATTCCCAATCCGCACACAGGCCGCGTGCAGATGATCGTGGTCTCGGGCCGGCCCGGCGACGCGGGCCAGTGGCAGACCCTGCGCCGCAATGTCGCGCAGGACTACGAACAGGTGTTCCACGAACCGCCCGGCAAGATCACCGGCTACGGCCTGCTCACGGATACCGACAACACCGGCACCGCCACGCGTGCCTGGTATGGCGACCTGCGCTTCCTGCCCGCACCGTAGGCACTATGCGTGCGGCGGCGTGACGGCCACGCTCGCCCTCAGTGCTCCAAGGACCTGCTCCATCAGCCCCGCGCCATCCTCGTCGGCCGCGCCCATGGCCTGCTGCACGCTGACCACTTTGTCGGCATCGTAGTGTCGGCCGGTACCGGCCTCAGCCTCGAAGTCATTGGCACGCTGCGTGATCGAGACCGGGTCCGCGCTGACGAGCAGCACCGCATGCGCCAGCACCAGATGGCGCTGGCCATCCGGCGCCTGCGCGGCAGCGGGCGCGCGGCGCCAGTACTGGGCCGTTCCGGCGATCTTGCGCGCCTGACCCGGCGGGCCCCAGGCAAGGTTGAAACGCCCGTCGCAGAACGAGCCGTTCACGGCCTGCCAGTGGGTCTCCACGCCAAGCGTACGCAGCGCTCGCCCGACGACCTCGCACAGATGCAGGTACACCGCCTCGCTCAGCGCGCCGGGTGGCCCGTCCACGCTGTACGCCAGGCTCAGGTTCAGGATGCCCGGCCCTTGCGGCACCAGCCCGCCGCCCGACATGCGCAGCCAGACCGGGCAGCCGCGTCGCGCGAACCTGTCGCGCGCGGCTTCGAACCGCTCGTATCGCAGGTAGCTGCGCGGCACCACCAGTGAAACCGGAGCCTCCCACAACTGGGCGGCCTGGCTGCCTTGCGCGGCAAGATCCAGCAGCGCAAGTTCGGCCTGCAGCGGGTCGTCCTCGGAAGGATGGGGTTCGATGAACGCAAATGTCATGGGATTCGACCTGGCGCAGTGATCTGCCACACGATAGCAGGCGGCCGCGCCAGACATGACACTATGCGTTCAGTGCATCGAAGTAGGCCAGCGCCTTTGACGCATACATGGCGCCAGGCCCGCCCCCCATCTCGATATTGATGGCGAGCACTTCCGCAAGCTGCTCCCGCGTGGCGTGATGGCGCACGGCCTGGCTGGTGTGGAACAGCACGCAATCGTCGCAGCCCTTCTGCACGGCCAGCGCAACGGCAACCAGTTCCTTGACGGCAGCGGGCAGGCTGCCCTCCTGCGTCGCGGACTTCATCAGCCCCTGGAAGGCGCTCATCGCGGCAGGCTGCGCCTGGCCGAGCGCCGAAAACTGGCGGTTGATCTGGCTGAGCCGGTTCTTGAGGTCAGTGGTCATGGCAATACGGTGTTAGTAGCGCGCAACGGAGCCGCTCGCGTATGACACACGGGCTCGTCACGCTATCCATAAAGAGAAGGATGGCGCGGACGGTGCTGCAACTTCCCGTCCGCGCCATGGCCCTCAGCCGGCCAGGTGCTTGCGCAGCAGCGCGTTGAAATCGCTGGCCTTTTCCATCTGGCTCATGTGCCCGGCATCGTCGAACACCTTCACCGTAGCGCCGGCCGGCGCGTTCTGCGCGTGCGCGCTGGGAATGATCCGGTCCTGCGCGCCCCAGACCACCAGCGTGCGCTTGCCGGTATCGGCCAGCCGCTGCCCTGGCTGTTCGCGCTGGCGGCCCTGCGCGAACAGGCTGTCGCCGAGCGCCGACAGCGATTCCTGCACGCCGTCGAGCCGCTTGTAACGCAGCAGGTCGTCCAGCATCTGCCGGCTGACCAGGTCCGGGTTGGCGAACAGCAGCTCGATCACGGGCTTGAGCTCGCGCCGCGACTGCGCGCTGACAAAGCCCTCGGTATAGCCGTTGTTGATCTCGTCGCCCATGCCCGCCGGCGAAACCAGCGCCACCGACAGCACGCGCTGCGGCGCATCCACGGCAAGCTGCGCGGCGATGCCGCCGCCCATGGAATGGCCCACTACGTGCGCTGCGTCGATACCTGCCGCGTCCAGGAAGCGTGCTACAAAGCCGGCCATCTCCGCCAGCGTCGTGCCCGCGAGCCGCGGCGACGTCTGTCCGTGACCGGGCAGGTCAAGCGCCACCACGGTGTACGCATCGGCGAAGGCGTCGAGGTTGAACAGCCAGTTGTCCAGATCACCGCCAAATCCGTGGAGGAAGAGCACGGCCTGCTCCGCGTCACCCTTGCGGGCGTAGCGGACGCGGATGCCGTCGACGTCGACATACTGGTACGCAGGTCCGGCCTCCTCCTCGTCGCCGTCGTCCGCCGGCGTTTCGTAAGCCGCAATATAGGCATCGATTTCCGCATCGCTCACCTCCGCTGACGCCAGCACGCCAAGCAAGGCCTTGACCGGCAGCACGTCCCCCACCCCAGCGACCTTGCGGCGCAGGGTGCCGGCGTCGGGCGCCTCGACGGCATTGGCGATCTTGTCGGTTTCCACATCGAGGATCGGCATGCCCACCGAGATCTGGGCACCTTCGTCGACGAGCCAGGCATTGACGGTGCCTTCCTTCATCGACAGGCCCCACTTGGGCATCACGATCGGGGTTATTGCCGCGGCCATCAGTGCTTACCTCCCTTCATGGTCTTGCGCACCGCCTCCACGACATGCGCGGCGCTGGGGATATACAGGTCTTCCAGCGTCGGCGAAAACGGCACCGGCGTATGCGGCGGGCAGACCATCTCGATGCCGGCCTTGAGCGCGCCGAACGCCTGCTGCGCCACCTGCGCCGAAATGTCGGTCGCGATATTGCAGCGCGGGCTGGCCTCATCCACCACCACCAGCCGCCCGGTGTTCTCGACCGATTCGAGCACCGTGTCCATGTCCAGCGGCGACAGCGTGCGCAGGTCGATGACTTCGGCTTCCACGCCCTCCTTCGCCAGCGTTGCCGCGGCCTCCAGCGCACGGTGCACCATCAGCCCGTACGCGACGATGGTCACGTCCTTGCCGTCCCGCGCGATATTGGCCTCGCCAAACGGGATGGTGTAGGCGCCCTCCGGCACGTCGCCTTCGAGCCCGTACAGGTTCTTGTGCTCGCAGAAGATCACGGGGTCGTTGTCGCGGATGGCCTGGATCAGCAGCCCCTTGGTGTCATACGGCGTGGACGGGCACACCACCTTGAGGCCCGGGATATGCGTGAACAGCGGCGTCAGCATCTGGCTGTGCTGCGCGGCCGCGCGGAAGCCCGCACCGACCATGGCGCGGATCACCACCGGTGTCTCGGCCTTGCCGCCAAACATGTAGCGGAACTTGGCGGCCTGGTTGAAGATCTGGTCGAAGCACACGCCCATGAAGTCGATGAACATCAGTTCGGCGATGGGCCGCATGCCGCAGGCCGCCGCGCCAATGGCCGCCCCCACGTAGGCCGATTCGGACAGCGGTGTATCGAGCAGCCGGTCGCCATGCTTGGCGTACAGGCCCTTGGTCACGCCCAGCACGCCGCCCCAGGCGTCCTTCTCGCCGTCCGCGCCGGCGCCGCCGACGATATCCTCGCCCAGCATGATCACACTGGGGTCACGCGTCATTTCCTGGTCGATCGCCTCGTTGATCGCCAGCTTGATGCTCAGTTTGCGAGCCATGTTCTGTCTCCTGATGATTGGGTAGCTGTGTCGGGTTGGCAGCGATTCAGTAGCTCACGTAGACATCCGTCAGCAGGTCTTCCGGCCCCGGCAGCGGCGCGGCCTTGGCTTCCTGCACGGCGTGCTCGATCAGCGCGGCGACTTCCCGGTCGATCGTGTCGAGTTCCTCGCGCGTGATGACGCCGGACTGCGTCACGGTGCGCGAGAACAGCTTCAGGCAGTCCTTGTTGGCGCGGATGTCATCAAGTTCGCCCGCCGCGCGATAGGTCTGCGCATCGCCTTCGAAGTGGCCGTAGAAGCGGACCATCTTGCATTCCAGCAGCGCCGGCCCGCCGCCTTCGCGCGCCCGGCGGATGACTTCGCCGGCGGCCTCGTGCACGGCGAAGAAGTCGGTGCCGTCCACCGTCACGCCGGGAATGCCGAAGCCGGCCGCGCGATCCACGTAGCTGTCCACCGCGGTGCCGTAATCGCGCGAGGTCGACTCCGCGTAGCCGTTGTTCTCGATCACGAAGATCACCGGCAGGTTCCACACGGCGGCCAGGTTCAGGCTTTCGAGGAAGGTGCCCTGGTTGGACGCGCCATCGCCGCTGAAGGTAATGCCGACCTCGCCCTTGCCGCGGAACTTGGCCGCCAGCGCGGCGCCGCAGATCAGCGGCGCGCCCGCGCCCAGGATGCCGTTGGCGCCCATCATGCCCTTGGACAGATCGGCGATATGCATGGAGCCGCCCTTGCCGTTGCACGAGCCGCCCTTCTTGCCGTAGATCTCCTTCATCATTGCCACTGGGTCAACCCCCTTGGCGATGCAGTGGCCGTGGCCGCGGTGCGTGCTGGCGATGCGGTCGCCGTCGTTCAGGTGGTGCAGGATGCCGACACCGGCGGCTTCCTCGCCCGCGTAGAGGTGCACGAAGCCCGGAATGTCGCCGCGGCCGAAGTCCACGTGCAGGCGTTCTTCGAATTCGCGGATGGTGCGCATCTTGCGATACACCGTCAGCAGCGTCTCCTTGTCGAGTGGCAGCCCGCTGGGGCCGGTTTGCATGGCACTGGCGCTCATGGTTGTCTCCTTGGTTGGGGTGGTACGGCTTGCTTGATACGTGCTTGCTCAATGCGTGACGGCTGCGCTGCGCATCAGCCGCTCGCGCGCGGCGTAGCGCATGCATGCCGCCACGTCGATGCTGCGGAAGGCGTGTTCATGCAGGGTGATGGTGACTTCGTCGTGGGGGCCGAAGGCCAGCTCGCGCTCGCCATCGAGCGCGACGATGCCCGCGCGCTGGCGCACGCGATGCGGCCGGGCATGTTCCAGGTGCTGCCAGCCGGCCACGGATACCTGGCACAGCAGGCCGGGGGCAATCGGCGCGCGCAGCTCGAACTCGCCCTGCCCCGGCGCGGCCAGCTCGATCGCGAGGCCGCCGGGCTCGCGCCGGCCCAGCGGTTCCAGCAGGCCGGCGATGGCGGACAGGCCAATGGCCTGCGGATCGGCGAACGCCACGTACACGGCGGCCAGCGTGTCGGCCTTCCACAGCGCCCGTGCGCCGATGAAATGCTCGCGGGCAATCACCGCGTCGACCAGCGCGATATCGCGCCGGAAGCCGCCATCGGCATCGCGGATGACGATGTCGAGCCGCTTGTTTGATGCGAGTGCCTGCCTGTCAGGAATCTGGCCGGTGGCGTACAGCCCCGCCGCCAGCCCCGTGATGGTCGGCTCGCGCATTTCCGGGTAGGCATTGTTGGTGCCGGTAGACAGCCCGGCGATCGGCACGCCGCCGCATTCGCGCACCACGGCACGGTGCGTGCCGTCGCCGCCGAGCACGATGATCACGGCCACGCCGGCATCGGCCATATGGCGCGCCGCGTTCAGGGTATCGTCGACGCGCGCGGTGACGGGCATGCCGATGTACTCCACCGCCGGCAGCCCGGCGTCCGGCCCCTGATGCCGGGTCAGGTGGCGCTCGAGCATGACGCGCAGGCCTTCGCGGTCCGGCATCATCATGACGCGGTCGACGCCGCAGGCTGACAGCGCGGCCAGCAGGCGCAGCACGATGTTGACGCGGTCCGCCAGCTGCAGGCTGTTCGCGTTGGCAATCACGCGGCGGATGTCGCGCGCCGAAACCGGGTTGGCGATGATGCCGACCAGCGGCGCACCGGCGGACCGTGCTTGCCCCATGGCCTGTCTCCTGTGTTGTCGTTGTGGTGACAGGCAGATTGCAATGGCTGTGCCAGCACGCGCCGGCAGGGCTGCAGTGAGGCAGAGACGGGGGAAATTGCGGGATAACCCGCAGGAAACGCGGCTAAGGCCGCCGCGCGGGCGGTGCCGGCGGCGTTCACGGTGTGACAGGTGTCACAGCGCAGGTGTACAGCGCTGGACAACCGTATCGGTGGCAGCGCTACGGCGTCGGCGGGTCGCCGTCGCGGCGGTTGGGCGACTGGATGCCGAAGCGCTCCATGCGCCGGTACAGCGTCATGCGGCTGATGCCGATCTGCCGCGCCACCGCGCTCAGGTTCCAGCCCGACGCGCGCAGGTACTGCATCAGCAGCATGCCCTCGGGCGGCAACTGGCGCGCGTCGTCCTGCGTGGCAGGCAACGCCGGCATGGCGGATGCGGTCGTGGTAGCACCGAGTCCGTCGGGCAAGTCGTGGGCTTCGATGTAGCCACCCGTGCAGACGGCACGCGCGTACTCCAGCACGTTGCGCAACTCGCGCAGGTTGCCGGGCCAGCGGTGGTGGCAGAGCCGATCGCGCGCCTGCGGCGACAGCGTGATGCCGCGCTGGCCGCCATCGTCCAGCATCTTCTGTACGAGCCATTCGAGGTCCGTGCGCTCGCGCAGCGGCGGCAGCGCAAAGCGCGCGCCGTTGAGCCGGTAGAACAGGTCCTCGCGGAAGCGACCTTGCGCGACCAGGTCCTCCAGCCGGTGATGGGTCGCGGAAATCACGCGCAGCCGGACCGGCACCGGGCGCGCCGCGCCGATCGGCAGCACCTCGCCCTCGGCCAGCACGCGCAGCAGCCGCGACTGCAGTTCGCGCGGCATGTCGCCGATCTCGTCGAGGAACAGCGTGCCGCCATCGGCTTCCTGGATCAGTCCGCGCTTGCCGCGCGGCCCGGCGCCGGAAAAACTGTTGGGCAGGTGGCCGAACAGCTCGCTCTCGATCAGCGTTTCGGGAATCGCCGCGCAGTTCACCGCCACGAACGGCTGCCCGCGGCGCACGCTGGCCTGGTGCAGGGCCTTGGCCAGGTACTCCTTGCCGCTGCCGGTCTCGCCGTTGATCAGCAGGTTGATCGGCGAATCGACCAGGCGCGCCGCGCGCTGCAGTTGCTGCTGCAGCGCGGAATCGCCGCCGCACAGTGCCGCCAGCGGCTCCGGCAGCTGCGCTGGCCGTTCCTGCGCGGCACTGGCCTGCCAGCGCAAGGCGGGCGGCATCACGCTCAGGTATAGCAGGCCGCCGCTGCGGTTCAGCGCGACCAGGCGCTGTTCGCTCGGGCGGGAATAGACAAAGCGGCCCAGGTCTTCGAGCCGCGCGTTGAACAGCGTCTCGAACGACTGGCCCAGCACCGTGCCGGCGGCCAGCTCGCCTTCAAGCATCCGCCGCGCGCGGTGGTTGTGCCCGACGATGCGGCCGCCGTCGTCCAGCGCGAGCAGGTACTCCGGATTGACATCGACGAACTCCGGCGCGACGTTGAGCTTGAGGATCCAGTCGCGGTGATGCGCGCGCAGGAAATTGGCGTTCTCGATATGCGCCGCGTAGATGCGCACCAGTTGCAGCGCCAGCCCCTGGCTGTCCTTGGCATGCGGGGAAGTCAGCGCGGAGATGTCGAGGATCGCGTGCAGGTTGCCGTGCGTATCGAACAGCGGCGCGGCGGTGCAGGTGAGCGGAATGTGGGTGGCGTCGAAATGATCGGCCTGGTGCACGGTCAGGGCTTCGCCGGTGACCAGTGCCGTACCGACCGCGCAGGTCCCTGCGCCGCGCTCGCTCCATTCCGCGCCGAGGTACAGGCCGGCATGGCGCAGGTCGGCATCGGTGCGCGCATCGCCGATGTAGTCGACGGTCACGCCCTGCGCATCGGTCAGCAGCACCACGTAGCCGAGGCCCGCGACCTGGGCATAGAGGCTCTCGAGCCCGTGGCGCGCAATGCGGGCGAAGTCATCGATGCGCTGCTGGTGTTCGCGCAGCCGCGTCTGCGGCACGATGCGGGCTTCCTGCATCCGCGACGGATCCAGCCCGTACTGGTGCACGCAGCGCCGCCAGGAGTTCTGGATCACGGCATCGTGCGTGGGCCGGTCCGCGGGGAGGGCGGGCGGGGGCAGGTAGCTGGTCGTGTGGACTACCGTCTCGATGTGCTCGCGTTGCCGCAGGTCCATCGCTGTCTCCTTGTCGTCTTCGCGGCGTGCGCCGCGGGCGGCACATTGGCGAACTGGCGAGCCGGGCGCGTCATTGCGCGACCCTGTGCCGGCTACTGTATCCGACACGGTCGGGGCGGTGCAAACCGGCGTCATCGTCGCGGCAAATATGTGCACCAGACGGCATTCCAGTGCCGGGGGACAGGACCTTCTCAGCCAAGCCGCGCGGGCGAACAGGGCCAGCGCATGATCCAGGCGCTCGCGGCGTTCCGGCTCGCAAACGCCTGATATCCGTCGAGGGCGCCCCCTTCAGACCGCCGTCGTCAGCGCGCGCGCCGCGTCGGCGGCGATCTCGAACGAGCGCAGGCGCGCGGCGTGGTCGAAGACCTGGCCCGTCAACATCAGCTCATCCGGGCGCAGGTCATCGACAAAGCGCTGCATGCCGGCGCGCACCGCGTCCGGATCCCCCACCACGGAACAGGCGAGCGAGCGGCGGATATGATCCGCCTCGCTCTCGGTCCACAGCGACTCGATATCGTCCACGGGCGCGCGCAACTGCCCCGGCGTGCCGCGGACCAGCGCCAGGAACTGCTGCTGCAAGGAACTGAACAGGCGCCGCGCCTCGTCGCCGGTCTCGGCCGCGAACACATTGAGGCCGAGCATCACGTAGGGCCGCTCCAGCTGCGCGGATGGCCGGAAGGTGCGCCGGTACAGGTCCACGGCCTGGCGCATGAAGCCCGGCGCGAAATGCGAGGCGAACGCGAACGGCAGGCCCATCGCCGCCGACAGCTGCGCGCTGAACAGGCTCGAGCCGAGCAGCCACAGCGGCACCTTCAGGCCCGCGCCGGGCACGGCGCGCAGGCGCTGGCCGGGGCGCACGTCATCGAAATAGGCCTGCAGTTCTTCCACGTCCTGCGGAAACGTATCGGCCGTGTCGTGCGACAGTTGCCGGCGCAGCGCGCGCGCCGTGGCCTGGTCGGTGCCGGGCGCGCGGCCCAGGCCCAGGTCGATCCGGCCCGGATAGAGCGAGGCCAGCGTGCCGAACTGCTCGGCCACCACCAGCGGCGAATGATTGGGCAGCATGACGCCGCCCGAGCCCACGCGGATCGTGCGCGTGCCGTTGGCCACGTAGCCGATCAGCACGGCGGTCGCGGCACTGGCGATGCCGGGCATATTGTGGTGCTCGGCCAGCCAGAAGCGGCGGTAGCCCAGGCGCTCGGCGTGCTGCGCGAGGTCGAGCGCATTGCGCATGGCCTGGCCGGCGTCGCTGCCTTCGGCAATGGGGGCCAGGTCGAGGACGGAATACGGGATCGGAGTCGTCATGGGAGCTGCCTTGGCGCGGCGGCGGGCACAGTGGCCGGCCGCTGCGCGGGGGAATCGAAAACGTCCGCTATCTTAGTTAGCCCCCGGCAATCGTGCTGGCGGCCGCCACGCGGCCTTACCGGCGGCGTGGTTATCGGCGCGGCGCTTTCGGGCCGGGAAGGATTGAGCGCAGCGCTGCTTGTCCCGTACCATGCTGCCCCATGCGAAGCAGGAAATCGGTATGACACTCAAGACACTGGACGGCGCGCTGGCCTTGCTGACCCACTTCACCGTGCGGCAGCCCACCTGGGGCGTGCGCGAACTCGCCAAGCACAGCGGCGTGCACTACGCCGTGGTGCACCGCGTGCTGGCCACCTTTGCGGCCAACGGCTTCCTGGTACAGGACGCGGCGACCGGCAAGTATTCGCTGGGCCTGCGCCTGTTCGAGCTGGGCCAGGTCGTGCGCAAGAGCTTCTCGCCCGACGAGATCGTGCGCCCGGTGCTGGAAAAGCTGGCTGCGCAGAGCGGCGAGACCGTGTTCCTGTCGTGGCTCGATGGCCACGAGGGCTTGTGCGTGGGCCTGGTGCAGAGCCAGCACCAGCTGCGCTTCTCGATCGAGCTGGGCGAGCGCTTCCCGCTGTATGCCGGCGCGCACGCCAAGGCCATGCTCGCGTACCAGGACGACGTGTTCCGCGACGAGGTCTACCGCCAGGGCATCGAAAAGATGGGGCCGCACACCACGCTCGACCGCGGCACCATCGAAGCGCAGCTGGCCGAGGTGCGCCAGCAGGGCTGGGCGCACACGCGCGAGGAAGCGGCGGCGAGCGTAGCGGGGCTGGCGTTGCCACTGTGGTCGCGCGACCACAGCGCGGTGATCGGCTCGGTGGCCATTGCCGGGCCGCAGCAACGGCTTGGCGAGGAGGCGGTGCCGCGCCTGCTCGAGGCTCTGCGCGATGCCAGCGGCCGGCTCGAGGACGTGATCGGCTTCGTACGCTGATCCGCCACTGAACCGCCGCTGAACGCCGCTCAGCCGGCCAGCAACGCCTGTCCCACGGCACCGTCGAACACGCGCTGGCCGATGGCAAGGCCCAGCGCGCGATAGCTTTCCCATTGGGCCTCGTCGAAGAACTGGTCGGAGGTCGCCTCTTGCGGAAAGGCCGGATGGTCCGCGCCGTACTGCCGCACGTCGGCCGGTGCCCAGTCCGCCAGGCGCGGCTTGAGCAGCACGATGCGGCAGACCGGATCGCGCGGCGCCGCGCCGGGACCGGCACGGTACACATTGAGCAGCACCGCGCATTTGCCCGCCGCCGCGCCTTGGCCCCCCGGACCAAAGTCTTCCGGCAAGCCGAACACCCTGCTCAGTACCGGATGCGTGGTGGCGGCCTCCGTATCCACCACGATTTCCAGGCCATGGTCGATCCGTGCGAGCCGGATCAGGTTGGCCAGGTCGCCAAAGCGGTAGTTGATATCGCCGCCGGCATCGCACAGCACGATCAGTGACACATCGCGGCCTGGGCGCAGCAATTCGTACACGCCAGTGTTGTCGAAGTGCCCGCCGTCCGACAGGTACTGCCAGCCGCGCCGCATGCCGTGGAAACGCGCGGCAAGTTCGCAACCGAGGCAATACTGCGTGCGGAACAACGCGCTGAAGCGCGCCAGCACCGGATGCGTGGCACGCTCGGGCTGGCGCTGCGTGGCAGGCACTGCGCCCGCGTGGCGCGCGCCGTCCTGCAGGTAGGACGGCCACCACGTCCCCAGCCGCAGGTTGGCCAACCCCATCAGCAGCGAAGTCCCGAGCGTGGTGGCACGCCCGACACCGGTTGACAGCGTGGCGCCGGAGATCGCGATCCAGTCGCCAACCGTGCGGGCATCGGCGACCCTTGCCGTCCCCGGATGCGGCAGGTCCGGACAGCACGGACGCCCGTCGACGAGAAAGCGCGCATAGGCATCGGAGGGCAGCGCCTGCGCCGGCCCGGGCTGGACCACGCTGAGCCCGGGCCCAAGGCAAAGGGGCTTGCCCTTGCGGTCGCGCTGCACGAGTTGCTCGGCCGGGTCGACGGTCTGGTTCAGCGTGACGTTGATCAGGTGCAGCGGCGCCAGCACGCGCGGATCGTAATAAGCGTTCAGGCTGAGCTGGTCGCCTGGCACCGGCTCGGCCACGCTGAAGCGCTCGCGCCCCTGGCAGCCAGGCGCATGCGGGACAAAGCGCTCGCCGTTGGAGGCGCCAAGGTAGGCGCGCGTGAGCCGCGCGGCGTAGAACGGCTGCAGCGTCGACAGGTTCAGGAAGCCCGTGAAGCGCCCCGCCACCAGCGCCAGCAGCAACGCCACCAGCACCAGCACGGCAAGCACCGGGCCGGTATAGGCATTGCCATAGACCAGCCAGTCCACCGGCTCGCGCCCGTTCCAGCGCACGTACAGCACCAGCCACGACCACAGCACATACACCAGCAGCGCCAGCAGCGCGGCCAGTGCCCCGGCCAGCAGCGAGACGGGCAGGTGCGCCATCAGCGCGCGCCACAGCGTGTCGGCACTGTCCTGCCTGCCCTCGTCGCGCAGGCCGGCTGCATAGCGCACCAGCCAGACCAGCGCGGCCAGTACGCCCGCCGGCACGCCGGCGCTCCATGACGACCTGGCCATGAACGCATAGAGGAAGGTCGTGCGCGCGACGGTGTCCGCGACGCCCAGCGCCAGCAGCCACAGCGTCAGCGTCAGTGCGCTGCGCAAGGCGCGCGTGGCGCGCACGCGATAGTCCGATACCGCGCGCGGCGCCGGCACGAGCATGGCCAGGCAGCACAGCACGGCCAGCAGCGTCAGCGCGCCCGCCGCCGCCAGCATGCAGGCAAGCACCAGCCCCGGGCCCAGCCACACGACCCAGCGCGCGGCCAGCAGCAGCAAGACCGCCACCAGCGTGGCGACGACCGGGCCGGGGCTGAGGAAGCGCGCCGGGGCCTGCGGATCGCTGGCGCGCGGATACACCATCCAGTAGGCCAGCCCGGGCGGCGCGGCGAACAGCAGCACCGTGCCCAGCGGCAACCACAGCAAGGCGCTCCACCAGATCACGCATTCACCCTGGTTGAACGCCTGGCGCGCGTCATGCAGCAGGTCCATCTCATAGCGGCCGAGGCCATATGACATGCCCGTGGCCACGTACTGGCCCAGTGCCAGCGCGGCAAGCAGGAACAGCAGCGCGCTGCCGATCACGTAATGCATGGCCAGCCAGTTGCGCAGGACCAGCGCCGCGGCGTAGAGGTTGTCGCCCGCGCCGGTCGGAGACAGGTAGCGCCCGTTCTCGCGCAGCCACGCCACGGCGCCACGGCCCGGGTCGGATGCATACGACACCGATGTGCGGATGCGCCCGGGCGGCTCGCACTGCAACGTGTGGTACGCATCGGCCGCCGCTTGCACCGGGTTCGTGCCGCGGCGCAGGCGCCCCGGCAAGAACAGGCTGGTGAAGAAGGCGCCCACGAAGCCGCCGCCGCTGACCGTCGAGAGGTAGTCGAACTGGGGCAGCAGGGAGGCCGGCGGGGCTGGTGCCCCGGGCTCCGCGCCCTCGGGTTCCTCCGCCTGCCGTAGCGGCGTGCCCGCCAGGGCCTGCAGCACACCCAGGCAAAAGGTGGCGCTGCGGATGCCGCCGCCGGACAACGCCAGGGCCCAGTTGCGCGTGTCCGCGCCCGGCCGCGCCGGAATGCCAAGCTGCCGGCGCCTTTGCGCGATCCGGGCGGCTTCGTCGTCGAATCCGGGGTCTTCTGCAGGCATGCACACCTCCGTGGCGAAGGGTCTGCGCCAAGTATAGGCCGCTCGTCATGGTCCTCCGGGATGAGACGCCAAGGGCTCGTACATGCCGGCATCCACGCGCATTCGCGTTAACCCTGATTGTTGGGTAAGGCCACGGACGCCTAGCATTTCTCTGTATTAGAGACGTTGTCTCTATTTAAGAGACACGAGGCAATCGGAATGCTCAAGACACTCGATGGCGCGCTGGCGCTGTTGACCCATTTCAATGCGCGCCAGCCAAGCTGGGGCGTGCGCGAACTCGCGCGCGAAAGCGGCGTGCATCACGCCGTGGTTCATCGCGTGCTGGCCACGTTCGCCGCCAATGGCTTCCTGGTGCAGGACGCCATCGGCCGCTATGGCCTGGGCCTGCGCTGGTTCGAGCTGGGCCAGGTCATGCGCAAGACCTTTACGCCGGCCGAGGTGGTGCAGCCCGCGCTGGAAGCGCTGGCGCGGCAGAGCGGCGAAACCGTATTCCTGTCGTGGCTGGACGGTGACGAGGGCCTGTGCACGGACATCGCCCAAAGCCAGCACCAGCTGCGCTTTTCGATCGAGGTCGGCCAGCGCTTCGCGCTCGACGCGGGCGCCCATGCCAAGGCGATCCTGGCCTTCCAGCCGCAAGCGCTGCGCCAGCGCG